>DASWRQ010000256.1:0-18148 GCA_036403095.1 Kutzneria sp.
AGCTCGCCGCCGATGTTGGGCAGGCCGAGGCAATTGCCGTAGCCGCCGACACCGGCCACCACGCCGTGCAGCACGCGGCGGGTGTCGGGGGCGTCGGCCGGGCCGAAGCGCAGCGGGTCCACCACGGCGATCGGGCGGGCGCCCATGGCCATGATGTCCCGGACGATGCCGCCGACGCCGGTGGCCGCGCCCTGGTAGGGCTCCACGTAGGACGGGTGGTTGTGGCTCTCCACCTTGAAGGTGACCGCCCAGCCGTCGCCGATGTCGACCACGCCGGCGTTCTCGCCGATGCCGGCGAGCATCTTGGCCCGCATCTCGTCGGTCGTCGTCTTGCCGAAGTAGGCCAGGTGGACCTTGGACGACTTGTACGAGCAGTGCTCGCTCCACATCACCGAGTACATCGCCAGCTCGGCGTCCGTCGGCCGGCGGCCGAGGATGTCGCGGATGCGCTGGTACTCGTCGTCCTTCAGGCCCAGCTCGCGGTACGGCTGCGCGTGCTCCGGCGTCGCCGTCGCGTGCTCGACGGTGTCGATGAGGTGCTCAGTCGTCGTCACGCCGCCACCAGGGTGTCGAGAGCGGACAGGAACAGGCCGAGGCCGTCGTCCGACGGGCCGGTGAGCGCGTCGATCGCGTGCTCCGGGTGCGGCATCAGGCCGACCACCCGGCCGTTGGCGCTGGTGATGCCGGCGATGTCGTTGAGCGCGCCATTCGGGTTGCCGCCGACGTAGCGGAAGGCCACCCGGCCCTCGCCCTCCAGCTCGTCGAGGACGTGCCGGTCGGCCACGTAGCAGCCCTCGCCCGACTTCAGCGGGACCAGGATCTCCGCGCCCTGGTCGAACCGGCTGGTCCAGGCCGAGGTGGTGTTCTCGACCTTCAGCCACTGGTCGCGGCAGACGAAGTGCAGGCCCTTGTTGCGGATCAGCACGCCCGGCAGCAGGCCGGCCTCGCACAGGATCTGGAAGCCGTTGCAGATGCCCAGCACCGGCAGGCCCCGCTCGGCCGCCGCGATGACCTCGGACATCACCGGCGCGAACCGGGCGATCGCCCCGGCGCGCAGGTAGTCGCCGTAGGAGAAGCCGCCCGGCACCACCACCGCGTCGACGCCCTTGAGGTCGGCGTCCGCGTGCCAGAGCGCCACCGATTGCGCGCCCGACCGGTCCACCGCGCGGGCCGCGTCCTGGTCGTCCAGGGTGCCGGGAAAGGTGATGACCCCGATGCGCGCGGTCACGACTCCACCCGCCGCACGACCCAGTCCTCGACGACCGGGTTGGCGAGGAAGGTCTCGGCGATCTTGGCGAGGGTGGCGTCGTCGACCGAGTCGTCGACGTCCAGTTCGAAGTGCTTGCCTTGGCGAACGCTGCCGATGCCGGCGAAACCGAGACGGGGCAGCGCATTGGCCACCGCCTGACCCTGCGGGTCGAGGATTTCGGGCTTGGGCATGACGTCGACGACGACTCGGGCCACTGAGGATGCTCCCGGTGTGGAGGGGTCGCGGTACCGCCAGAGCGTACCTGACCTGGGTGAAGTCGATGGACACCCGCCGAACGCCCGGTGAACTGCCCGTTCGCCCAGCGCGAGACCGGTGGCGGGGCCCAGGGCGCGGGTCGAGGGTGTGAGCCATGCGACTACTGGTTCTGGGTGGGACGGTGTTCGTCGGCCACGCGGTGGCGGCGGAAGCGCTGCGGCGTGGGCACGAAGTGGTGTGCGCGGCGCGGGGGACGAGTGGGGACGTGCCGGCGGGGGCGACGCTGGCGCCGGTGGAGCGGGACGTGCCGGACGGCCTGGCGGCGCTGGCCGGGGAGCGGTTCGACGCGGTGGTGGACGTGGCGAAAATCTCCTATCCGTGGGTCCGGGACGCGGTGCGGACGCTCGGGCCGAGCGCGGCGCACTGGACGTTCGTGTCCACGATCAGCGTGTACGCGGAGATGGACCGGGTGTCCGACCGGCTGCTGGAGCCGGTGTTCGAGGACGGCCGCGACGACCTGTCGCTGTACGGCGGCATCAAGGTGGCCAGCGAACAGGAGGTCGGTGAGCACCTTGCGGACCGGGCCTTCATCGTGCGGCCGGGGTTGATCACGGGCCCTGGTGACGGCAGCGACCGGTTCGGCTACTGGCCGGGGCGGTTCGCCCGGGGCGGCCGGGTGCTGGCGCCGGCCGACGAGGGAGCGATGACCCAGTACATCGACGTCCGGGACCTGGCCGACTGGATCGTCACGGCGAGTGAGAACCGCCTCGTCGGCACGTTGGACGCCGTCGGGCCGTCGCGGCCGCTGGCCGAAGTCCTGGACGGGATCAGGGAACTGGTGGCCCCGGCCGGCACCGAGGTGGTGCCGGCGAGCTCGGATGCATTGCTGGCCAACGAAGTCCAGTACTGGGCCGGCCCGCGGTCGTTGCCGTTGTGGCTGCCGCTGGAGGACATCGGCATCACGTCCCGTGACCCGGCGGCGTCGGTCGCGGCCGGACTGACGTTCCGGACGTTCGAGGACGAGGTGCGCGGCGCGCTGGCCGAGGAGGACAGGCGGGGCTTCGACCGGGAGCGCAGGGCGGGGCTCACATCCGTGCAGGAGAAGGAGATCCTGGACCGGCTCCAGGCATAGGGTGAAAGGACACGGAGCGAAGGAGCCATCGATGGATATCGTCCACTTCGGACACGCGTGTGTGCTGCTCGACACCGGGTCGGCCCGGATCATGATCGACCCGGGCACGCTGGCCACCGGCTTCGAGCGGACCGAGGGCCTGGACGCGGTGCTGATCACCCACCAGCACTTCGACCACATCGACGAGCAGAAGCTGCCGGCGCTGCTGGCGGCCAACCCCGGCGCGACGCTGGTGGTCGACCCGGACACCGTGGGCATCGTGCAGAAGCTGGGCCTCGAGCACACCGTGGCCCAGGTCGGCGACAAGCTGACCATCGCCGGCGCGACGGTCGACGTGATCGGCGGCGAGCACGCCGAGATCTACCAGGGCAAGCCGGGCATCACCAACGCCGGCTACCTGGTCGACGGCGGCGCGTTCCTGCACCCGGGCGACTCGCTGGTGCGCCCGGGCCGGGCCGTGGACGTGCTGGGCGTGCCGGTGTCGGCGCCGTGGCTGAAGATGGGCGAGGCGCTGGACTACGTGCGTGAGGTCAAGCCGCGCGTGGCCATGCCCATCCACGAGGGCGTGAACAGCGACCTCGGCAACACCCTGGTGCTGAACTGGCTCAACATGACCAAGCCGGACGGCACCGAGATCGTGAAGCTAGCCCACGGCGAGGCGACGAAGGTGTAGTCCGGCGTAGGTCATCGGCTCGGCGCGGTGGTGCAGGGCGATGTCGATCGCGTCGAGCACCGCCTGCCACGGTCCGGACCGATGCAGGTCGCCGGCGTCCACGGCGATACGCACCAGGCCGCCGCGGCGGGCGGCCCGGGCGACGCCGAGCACCAGCGCCCAGCACAGCCACTGCTCGCCCCGCTCGGTGCGGGCCAGGCCGTGCACCCGGCCCGGGATGACCACGCCGTTGTGCAGGTCGCGCACCGCCGTCACGTCGGCGCAGAGCCGGAAACCATGGCGGCGCAACGCGATCAGCGTGCCGTTGGAGGCCAGCCAGCGCGGCGGGGCGAAGTGGTCGGTACGCAGGTCGAGCCGTTCAAGCAGGGCTCGGGCCGCGACCAGGCGCAGGTTCGCCTCATGCGCGGGCAGTGCGGCGAACTCGGCCTGGCGGCGGATCACCAGCGTCCGCCGGCACGGGTCGAGGTCGTGGTCGAGGCCGTGCAGCACGACGGCGTCGCCGCCGGCGGCTCGGCCGCGGACCCACCGCAGTGCGGGCGAGTCCGCCGACTGCCGGTCCACCCGCGGGGCGACCAGCAGCGACAGCGGCACCCCGCGCGAATCCAGCTCGGTGGCCATCGCGGTGGCCTGGGCGAGCGTTCGGGCGTTGATGCCGGACAGCGAGACGACCAGCCGGGAGCTCACCCCTCAAGTGCGCAGCACCGGCATGGCCCTGGCCTGACGATGAGGTGTCGCGTCGGCGAACCCTGTCAGAACCGTTTGCCGGTGACCCTTTCGTAGGCCTCCACGTACTTCGCCCGAGTCTGCTCGACGACCTCGTCCGGCAGCGGCGGGGGCGGCGTGTCGGACTTGCGGTCCCAGCCCGAGGCCGGCGAGGTCAGCCAGTCGCGCACGTACTGCTTGTCGTACGAGGGCTGCACGTGGCCGGCCCGGTAGCTCTCCGCCGGCCAGTAGCGGGACGAGTCCGGGGTCAGCACCTCGTCGCCCAGCACGATCCGGCCGGCCGCGTCGCGGCCGAACTCCAGCTTCGTGTCCGCGAGGATGACCCCCGCCTTCTCCGCGATCTCCGCCCCGCGCCGGTACACCGCCAGCGTCAGATCCCGCAGCTCAGCGGCGGTTTCCTGGCCGTCGGCCGCCATCTGCTCGAAGGTGATGTTCTCGTCGTGCTCGCCCAGCGGCGCCTTCGTCGCCGGCGTGAAGATCGGCTCGTCCAGTTTGGACGCCTCCACCAGCCCCGACGGCAGCCGCACACCGCACACCGCGCCCGTGCGCTGGTAGTCCACCAGGCCCGACCCTGTCAGGTAGCCGCGGGCCACGCACTCGTACTGGATCATGTCCAGGCTCCGCACCAGCAGCGCCCGCCCGCGCACCTCCGCCGGGATCCGCGTGTCCTCGTCCGCGACCAGGTGGTTGGGCACGATGTCGCCCAGCGCCTCGAACCAGAACACGCTCATCGCGGTCAGCACCGCGCCCTTGTCCGGGATCTCCGTGGGCAGCACCCAGTCGTAGGCCGAGATCCGGTCGGACGCCACCAGCAGCAGCAGCTCGTCGTCCACCCGGTAGAGCTCGCGGACCTTGCCGGCGGCGATCTGCGCGTAGTCAGTGAGAGCGGGCACGACGGCAGCCTAACCTGCCCCTCTTGTCGCCCGTTCGGGTGAACCCGCTCCAATCGGCCTAACAGGTGTGGCGCGAATGCCTATACGCCGACATGACGGTTTCCCCTGCCCCGGCTCCCTCCGCGCTGGCTCGCTGGTGGTGGCGGACGCCGGTGTGGTCGCGACTGCTCGTGTCGTTGGGCGGCGGCATCACGGCGTTCATGATCCTCACCGGGCTGGTCGCCCCGACCACGCAGGCCCGGCAGCCCGGCTTTCCGCAGCCCGTCGTCTCGTTCACCAGCACCACCGCCCGGACGACCACGGCGACCAGCAGCGAGACGCCGACCACCACCACGACCACCGAGTCCACCACCACGGAACGACCGATCACCACGACGAAGAAGGCACCGCCGCCGACCACGCACCAGCCGCCGCCGGTCACCCACGTGCCGACAACGACGACCGAGACGCCGGCCCCACCGCCGAGCGAGCCCGATCACGTGACGCCCGGCGCGCCCTGCTCGACGGAAGGTGCGACCGGTGTCAGCGACACCGGGCAACCCATGGTGTGCAGCCGAGCGCTGCTCGACTCGAGGCTTCGCTGGCGGTCGGCATGACCATGCGACTGCCCCGTGTCGAGACGCCGCACGGCCGGTGCCCCAACGGAATCGTGCGCACCACCGGCTGGCTCCAGATCGGCCGGACGCCGATCAGCTCCGGTCTGTGGGCGACGCTGGCCGGCTTTTTCCTCACCATCCCGTTCGGGTCGGCCTGGCTGCCCTTTCTCGCCGCCGCACTGGGATTCGCCGGGTGGAAGGTCTGGATCCGACGCCTGCGCCCGGCCTCGCGGGCGGTGAACCTGAACCCCAAGCCGGTGACCGAGCTGGAGCCCGGCGAGTGGGTCCGGCTCTACGGCTCGGCCGGGCCGGTCGGCGAGGTCGAGGCGCTGCAACTGGACCATGACGGTCGGCTGCGGGTCTGGTTGTACGGCGGCCAGGAACTGGCGACGCGGTCGGACCGTTGGGTGCGGCCGGTGGAGCTGCACGACTAGGTGCGCGGTGCCCCGGCCGTTCGAGTGAACCCGGGGGCGGTCACGAAACAACCGCCGGAGGGTGGCGTATTCACCCCGCATGACCGCGCGACTGCCCGACGGCCGGACGCCGCGCGGCTTGCGTCCCGACGGCATGGTGCGGACGACGGGGTGGCTCCAGCTTGGGCGGGTGCCGGTGAGCTCGGGAGTGTGGCCGGCGCTGGCCATGGGCCTGCTGGCGCTGCCGTTCGGCGTGCCCTGGCTGCCGTTGCCCTGCGCCGCAGCCGGTTTCCTGCTGTGGGAGCTGTGGACCCGTTACGTGCAGCCAAGTTCACGCGTGGTCAACCTGGACTCCGCACCGGCGTCGGAGCTGCGGCCGGACGACTGGTTCCGGCCGTACGGCGGCATCGGACCGGCCGCGCAGGTGGCGCAGACCCGGCCGGTGCCCGACGACCTGGTGCGGATCACGCTGCGCGGCGGCCGCGAGCTGACGCTGGCGCCGGACTACCGGGTCAGGCGGGTTCGGCTGCGTAGCTAGCCACGTCCGACCACCGGCCGACCACCACGTCGTCGCCGACGGAGAGGGTGCCGGGCCGCAGCACGACGGCCTTCATGCCGAACGTGACCCCGCCGTCGGGGTCGCGCCGGTACTGGGCCAGCGAGCGGATGGGCTCCGGCCCGGCCCGACGGCCGGTGTCCTGGTCGACCATGGGCACGGCGCAGCGCACGCAGATCTTGGCGTAGCCGAACTCGGCGTCGCCGATGCTCATCCGGCGCACCTGGTCCTCGGTGTGCGGCGTTCGCCAGCCGCTGATCACGATGTTCGGCCGGAACCGGGCCATCGGCACCGGCTCCGCGCCGCGAGCCAGGATCCGCTCGTTGAGGCCGTCCAGCGAGGCCAGCGAGGTCACCAGCAGCGCGTGGGCGTCGGCGAAGCCGACCAGGCCCTCGGTCTCGCCGCTGGACGGCCGGACGTGCTCCGGCGGCAGTCCGACCAGCCGGGACGGCGCGCCGAGCACCTCGCTGAACCAGTCCGCGGCCGCCTGCCCCTGGTCGACGCCGACGCCGTCCCACTTGTGCACGCGGACGGCCCGGCGCTGGCCATCGGGCAGCACGTCGAGCACCAGGTCCTCGATGTCCGGCGCGGAGACCCGCAGCTGCCCGTCGACCACCGTCGGGTGCACGACGGCCAGCCGCGGCTCGTTGCGCTGGCTGCGGAACACCCCGTCGGCGTCGACGACCATCCACGCTCGGTCGTGCCGCAGCCCGGTCGGGGTGACGACAGCGCTGCGCACCGTGGTGCCGGCGCAGCCCTTGATCGGGTAGCTGACCAGGGCCGAGACCTGGACGCTCACAGGATCGGCTCCGGCACGTAGCCGGCCGAGTCCGGGAACCGCTCCAGCGTCTTGGCGATGTCGGCGGCCACGGCGTCGACCTGCGCCCCGGCCACGCCGGTGAAGGACAGCCGGTCGGCCAGCAGCTCGTCGAGCTGGGCCCGGTCCAGCGGAATGCGCTGGTCGGCGGCGAACCGGTCCAGCAGGTCGTTGCGCTCCAGGCCCTGCTCCCGCATGGCCAGCGCCACCGCGACGGCGTTCTCCTTGATCGCCTCGTGCGCGGACTCCCGGCCGACACCGGCCCGCACCGAGGCCATCAGCACCTTGGTCGTGGCCAGGAACGGCAGGTAGCGGTCCAGCTCACGGGCCACCACCGCCGGGTACGCGCCGAACTCGTCCAGCACGGTCAGCATGGTCTCCAGCAGGCCGTCCAGCGCGAAGAACGCGTCCGGCAGCGCGACCCGGCGCACCACCGAGCAGGACACGTCGCCCTCGTTCCACTGGTCGCCGGCCAGCTCGCCGGTCATCGCCAGGTAGCCTCGCAGGATCACGGTCAGGCCGTTGACCCGCTCGCAGGACCGGGTGTTCATCTTGTGCGGCATCGCGCTCGAGCCGACCTGCCCCGGCTTGAAGCCCTCGGTGACCAGCTCGTGCCCGGCCATCAGCCGGATCGTCTTGGCCAGGCTGGACGGCGCCGCGGCCAGCTGCACCAGCGCGGACAGCACGTCGAAGTCCAGCGACCGCGGATACACCTGGCCGACGCTGGTCAGCACCCGGCGGAAGCCCAGGAACTCGGCCACCTTGTGCTCGAGCTCGGCCAGCTTGGCCGCGTCCCCGTCGAGCAGGTCCAGCATGTCCTGGGCGGTGCCGACCGGGCCCTTCACACCGCGCAGCGGATACCGCTCCAGCAGGTCGTCCAGTCGCCCGAAGGCCACGTGCAGCTCGTCGGCCGCGGTCGCGAACCGCTTGCCCAGGGTGGTGGCCTGCGCGGCCACGTTGTGCGAGCGGCCGGCCATCACCAGGTCGGTGTGCTCGACCGCGAGCCGGGCCAGCCGGGCCAGCAGCGCGGCCGCCTTGCCCCGGATGAACTCCAGCGACCGGCGGATCTGGAGCTGCTCGACGTTCTCGGTCAGGTCCCGGGAGGTCATGCCCTTGTGCACCTGCTCGTGGCCGGCCAGGGCGTTGAACTCCTCGATCCGGGCCTTCACGTCGTGCCGGGTCACCCGCTCGCGCTCGGCGATGGCGGCCAGGTCGACCTGGCCAAGCACCCGCTCGTAGTCGGCGACGGCGGTCGCCGGCACGTCGATGCCCAGCTCGGCCTGGGCCTTGAGCACGGCCAGCCACAGCTGCCGCTCCAGCACGACCTTGTGTTCCGGCGACCAGAGGCCGACCAGCTGGGCCGACGCGTAGCGGCCGGCGAGCACGTTGGGGATGAGCGGCTTGGTCGTCACGTAGGTGGAGTTTAGTGCTCCGCCAGGTCCGGCATGACCGAGAGCAGCATGCGCCGGGCCGCGGCCCGCGGATCGGGGTGCACCTCGATCAGGGCGTTGACCACGGCCCCGTCCACCACGGAGACCAACTGATTGACGCGCTCGCTGTCCATCCGGAAGCCGCCGGCGGTGAGGATGTCCAGCAGCAGCTGGTGCAGCTCCTTGCCCATCTGCCGCATCAGCGGCCGCAGGTAGGGCCGGCGGCCGGTGCCGACCAGCCGCTCGTAGCGCAGCATGACGGCCTCGATGTCGCTGTCCTTGACCAGCAGGTCCAGCGCGAACTCGATGACGTCGGCCGGCTCGCCGGCCTGCATCCGGGCCAGCCGCTCCCGGCCCGCGACCAGCTCGGCCCGGCCGGCGTGCTCGACGGCGGCCTCGATCAGCTCGTCCAGCGAGTCGAAGTAGTACGTGGTCGAGGCCAGCGGCAGGCCGGCCCGCTCGGCCACGGCCCGGTGCCGGATGGCGTCGAAACCGCCCTCGGTGAGCAGCGCGGCGGCCGCGGCGACCAGTTCGTGGCGGCGTCGCTCCCCCTTGGGGGTGCTGGCGGCGGTCATGGCCAGCGATGGTGCCAGTGCTCAGTAGCGGGCCGCGAGTCGGGCCGCGATGTCGCCGAGCTGGTTCACGTACGGACCGGCGGCCGAGCCGTTCATCGGCAGCGTGGCCAGCGTCAGCGCGCCGCCGTTGTGGGTCTTCACGGTGACCGCGTTGCCCTTGGCCACCCGCACGGCCGGCTTGCTGCCGGTGCCGGGGTCGTTCGGCGCCGACGGCGGCACCAGGACCAGCTCCAGCTTGCCGGAGTTGGCCCCGTCGGTGAGCTGGAAGGCCACCGCGGCCGAGCCGGTCGGGCAGCTCACGTCGGCGGCCTGCGCCTCGCTGCCGGTGATGATCGGCAGCTCGGTCGCCAGCGCGGCGGCCAGGCCCTGGTCGGGCGCGCCGCAGTTGGCGCTGCTGCCGGTGTCGGTGCTGTTCGGCTCCGCCTTGCCGCCGCCGGGTCCGGCGTGGTTGGTGTCGAAGCCCGGGTTCAGCGACATCGGCGAGGTCGCGTTGGGCGACGCCACGTCGCCGCCGCTGGCCGTGCTCATCGACTCGCCGGCGCCGAACGGCCGGACCAGGGCCAGCACGCCGCCGATCAGCACCACGCCCAGCGCGACGCCGGCACCGGCTTGCAAACGCTTGCGGGCCCGCGCGGTCGCCCGGGCCGACGCGACCACGACGTCGTGGGTGTCGAAGGACGGCGGTGGCACGTCGCCGACCGCGTCCCGGAACTTCTCGGCTAGCTGGTTGTCATCCATCCGTTCGTCCACCTCCCGTCACGGCTCACGTCGCCGGCCGCAGATCGTCGAGCACGTCGCCCAGCTCCGCGCGCAACGTCTCAAGGCCCCGCGCGGTCTGGGACTTCACGGTGCCCTCGGTGCACCGGAGCACCTTCGCCGCCGCGGCGACGTCCAGTCCCTCCAGGAACCGCAGCACCAGCACCGCCCGCTGGCGCGGGGGCACCTTGCGCAACCCGTCGAGCAGCACGTGCCTGGTGGCGACCGCGTCACCGACCTCGGTCGCCGCCGTCGGGGTGTCGGGCAGCTGGTCGGTGAACCGCTCCCGGCGCCACGGCCGGCGCGACTCGTCGATCACCGCGCGCACCACCGTCCGACGGACGTAGGCGTCCAGGGCCTCCCTGTCCCTGATCTTGTTCCACTTGCGGTGCAACGCGACGAACGCGGTCTGGGCAAGATCGTCCGCGCGGTGCCAGTCGCCGCACATCAGGTACGCGGTACGGCGCACGGCATCGCGCCGGGCCGCGAAGTACTCCGCGAACTCCTGCTCGTCGCGCTGGTCCACGCGGGCTCTCTCTGCTCTACGTGTCGACGCCTACCGGACGGAAAGGTCGGCCTCTACGGTTGCATGCCCCGCGTGACGTCCGCCATACGGGTGGGTGCAGGTCGGCCAGGGCCGATGTGGTGTGATCCGACCGTGACCCAGCAGCCGCTGCTCGACTTCCGCTCGGACACCGTGACCAAGCCGGACGAGGCGATGCGCGCCGCGATGGCCTCCGCCGAGGTGGCCGATGACGTGCTCGAACACGACCCCACGATGCGCGCGCTCGAGGAAAGGGTGGCCGGGCTGGTCGACACGGAGGCCGCGCTGTGGGTGCCCAGCGGGAGCATGGGCAACCTGATCGCGCTGTTCCTGCACCTGCGCCGGGGCGACCGGTTCCTGGCCGCGCATTCCTCGCACGTGCTGGACAACGAGCTCGGCACCGCGGCCTGGATCGCCGGCGGCATGCCGTACCCGATGGACTGGGACGCCGGCCCGGGCCGGATGTCGGCCGCGGCCATCCACGACGTCGCCGGCGCCGAGACGCCCTATCACGGCCTCAAGACCACGTTGCTGTCGCTGGAGAACACCCACAACGGCGCCGGCGGCGTCGTGATGCCGCTCGAGGAGCACATGCAACTCGTCGCGGCCGCGCGGGAATGCCGGCTGCGGGTGCACCTGGACGGCGCCCGGCTGTGGAACGCCGCCGTCGCGCTCGGCGTGGCCCCGGCCGACCTGGCCGTCGGCGTCGACACCGTGCAGGTCTGCCTGAGCAAGGGCCTGGGCGCGCCGGTCGGCTCGGTCGTCGCCGGCACCGAGGAGTTCGTCGCCGAGGCCCGCCGGGTGCGCAAGATGCTGGGCGGCGGCGTGCGGCAGGGCGGCATCCTGGCCGCGGCCGGGCTGGTCGCGCTGGACCGCATCGACGACCTGGCCGACGACCACGCCAACGCCAAGCTGCTGGCCGAGGGCCTGACCGAGCTCGGCTGGAGCGTGCGCACCCCGGAGACCAACATCGTGCTGGCCGCGGTGCCCGACCCGCGCAACGCGATCAAGATGCTGGGGCGCCTGGGCATCCAGACCGGGCCGATGTCCGGCCAGGTCCGCTTCGTCACGCACCGGGACGTCGGCACGGCCGACGTCAAGGAAGCCCTGCACCGCATCGGGAGCGCCAGTTGACCTGGCTCGTCTTCGACTACGGCGGCGTGATCAGCCGGCATACCAAGGCGATCCCGGCCATGGCGGCCCGTGTCGGCGTCTCGGCGGAGGCGTTCGAGCCGGGCTACTGGTCCGAGCGGGACGCCTACGACCGCGGCCTGTCGGACCTCGACTACTGGCGGGCCGTCTGCGCGCACGTGGGCGTCGAGGTGGACGCCCGGCTGTCCGAGGACTTGACCCGGCTGGACATCGAAGGCTGGCTGCCCACCGACGACGAGACGGTGAAGCTGCTCGGCCGGCTCGCCGGCGACGGCGCCCGGCTGGCGTTGTTGTCCAACGCCCCCAGCTCGTTCGGCCGGGTCGCCGAGCGCCAGCCGTGGGCCGAGCACTTCACGCACCTGGTGTTCTCCGGCGACCTGTCGATGGCCAAGCCGGACGTCGAGATCTACGCCGCCCTGGTGGGCAAACTGGGGGCCAGGGCGGCGGACTGCCTGTTCGTCGACGACCGTCAGGCCAATGTGGACGGTGCGGTCGCCGCCGGCTGGACCGCCCACCTCTGGACGTCGGCCGACGAGCTCGCCGACACCCTGGTCAGGTTCGCGACTTGTTCTTGATCGCGCCGTAGACAGCGGTGGCGACGAACAGGATGCCCCCGATGATCGCGAGCCAGAACAGGCCCTTGAGCAGTGCGCCGAGGACAGTGATCGCGAGCCACGCGATCAGCAGGACGGCGATGATGGCTACGAACACCATGACGGACTCCTTCATCAGCTTGCCTTGGCTCAAGCCTGCCATCCGGGTCCGGCGTTCGGCGGGTTTTCGGACGTAGATCAGGGACAGATCAGGGTCGCCCTGAGCCGTCACCCCGATCCGGGGCAGGACGCCTCACCTGCGTTGGAGCCAGTCACCGAACCGTTCCAGGGCCCGCTGCATGTCCAGCGTGGCGCCGGCGAAGGACAGCCGCACGAACCGGTCGCCGTGCACCGGGTCGAAGTCGACGCCGGGCACGATGGCCAGGCCGGTCTCGGCCAGCAAACGCTTGCACCAGGCCATCGAGTCGTCGGTCACGTGCGAGATGTCGGCGTACACGTAGAACGCGCCGTCGGCCGGGGCGAGCTTGTCGATGCCCAGCTCGGCCAGGCCGTCGACCAGCAGGTCCCGGTTGGCCCGGTAGCGCCGCACGTGCGCGTCCACCTCGGCGTACGACTGAGGTGAGAACGCCTCGACCGCGGCGTACTGGCTCGGCGCGGGCGGGCACAGCGTGAAGTTGCCGGTGAGCCGGTCGACCGGCCGGACCAGCTCCGGTGGGGCCAGCATCCAGCCCAGCCGCCAGCCGGTCATCGAGAAGTACTTGGAGAAGCTGTTCACCACGATCGCCTCGCGGGAGGTCCGCCAGGCGCAGTCCAGCGGCTCGCCGTAGCTGATGCCGTGGTAGATCTCGTCACTGACCAGGCGGACGCCGTTGTCCTCGCACCAGGCGGCGATCTCCCTGAGCCGGTCGGCTCCGAGCACCGTGCCGGTCGGGTTGGCCGGGCTGGCGATCACCACGCCGTTGATCGGGCCGAGTTCCGCCAGCATCGCGACCGTCGGCTTGAAGTCGACCTCCGGCCCGCACGGCAGGTCCACGACCTCGCAGCCCAGGGCGGCCAGGATGTTGCGGTAGGCCGGATAGCCCGGCCGGGGCAGCGCCACCCGGTCGCCGGCGTCGAACGCGGCCAGGAACGCCGAGAGGAAGGCGCCCGACGAGCCGGTGGTCACGATCACCGAGTCCGGCGACACGTCCAGGTCGTAGCGGGTCTTGTAGTGGCCGGCGATGGCCTCCCGCAGCTCCGGGATGCCCAGCTGCTCGGTGTAGCCGAAGGGCTGCGTCTCCAGGGCGCGGTGCGCCGCCGCCAGCACCGGGGCCGGCGCCGGCGTGGACGGCTGGCCGGCGGCCAGCGACAGCACGTCACCGTGCGTCCGCTGGCGCTCGGCGGCGGCGGACACCACATCCATCACGTGAAACGGCGGCACATCCGCGCGCTTGGCGACGACCATCCCGTCACCTTAATTGCCTTACGCGCTAGTAACCCTGGTAGGCCCCACCGTGTGACATGGCCCTGATGCCGGGCACGTTGGACACCGAGCCGTAGCGGGCGATCGAGTAGCGGACGCCGGCGATGATGTTGTCCACCGGGTTGTAGATGTCGTCGTGGCCGGGCAGCTTGTTCGACTGGAACGTGCCGTCGATGCACTGCATCAGGCCCTTGGACGGGTGGCCCGCCTTGGCGTTGGAGTCCCACAGGTTGATCGCGTGCGGGTTGCCGCCGGACTCGTGCTGGATGATCGCCCAGATGTCGTTCTCGCTCATCTTCGAGGTGTCGACACCGTTCTCCTGGAGGATCTTCATCGCCTCCTCGATCCACTCCTTGACCTGGCCCTGCGGCGCGGGGCCGCCGCCACCCTCGGGCGGGCCGCCGCTGGGGCCGAGGCCGCCGCCACCGCCACCACCCTCGCCGCCGCCACCGCCGCCGTGGCCACCACCACCGCCACCCCCGCCTCCGCCGCCGGAGTGCTGGGTCTCGGTGGAAGTGTTGGTCGGGTTGGGGTCGGGCTTGGCCTTCCAGTCGATGGTGCGGCCGGGCCCGGGCACGAAGGTCTGCTCGCCCGGCGCCGGCAGCACGGAGAACTTGGAGCCGATGAAGGTCGCGCTCTTGAGCTGGTTGAGAGCATTGCTCAGTTCGTTGTTGGCCGCGTCCACCGACTTCTGCACGTCGCCCTTGGCCGCGTCGCACAGCGGCGCGATCGCCGCCTCGCGCTCGCCGTCCTTGGGCTGCGGGTGCGCCGCGTCCCAGCTGCGGACCTCGCCCAGCAGCCCCTCGCAGCGACTGTCCACTGCGGACTTGGCCTGCTCCACCGCCGTCGCCGCCGACTCCAGCGCCGCCGCGCCGTTGTTCAGCGCCTCCGACATCGAGCCGCCGGCCTTGGTGAAGTTGCCCATGTAGGCCGTGAACGCGTCGGCCGAGCCGCCGGACCAGGCGCCGTCCAGCGCGTTCACCGCCGACGTGACGGCCTTGCCCTGGCTGTCGCATTTGGACGCGCTGTCCCGCCAGTGCTTGGCCGTGTCCCGGATCGCCTGCGGCTGGGCCTTCTCCACCTTGCGGGCGATATCGGCGACCGCGCCACCACCGGGCAGGCCCGCGACGTCGTCGACCGCACTCATGTCGCCGTCAGTCCCCTCGCGTTGGCCTTCTCCTGGTCCTGCAGCGTCGTCTCGATCGAGTCCAGCGACGACTCCACCTTGCGCAGCAGCGCCTCCGCCGCCTGCAGCTCGCCGTGCACGGCGCTGCTGAAGCCGTCGATCGCGCTCGCGAAACCCGCAGAGGCGTCCAGGTGGCCGAACACGTCCGCGCTGGTCGCCCCGCCCTGGAAGCCGTCGCCAACGCTGCCGTACTGGCCGGCCTGGGTGCTCATCGCGCCGCGGCAGGCGTCGATCGCGTCGAAGTTGTACTTCGTTGCCGTCACGGTGCCCCCTTCTCGCGTAACTCTGACGGGCCTGCGCCGCTGCCGGTTCCGATTTCAGCCCGACGGGTGATCAGGCCTCGTCCAGCAGCTCCCGCACGCTCGTCGCCAGCAGCCGGTTGTCCGCCGGGGTGATCGTGCTCCACTCCGTGCGGTCCGCGCTGGGTTTCACCAGATGCAGATAGCGCCCGTTGGGCGTGTCGTGGAAGGCGACCACGCGGCTCGCCCGCCTCGGCCGCTCCGCGCCCTGAGCCGTCTCCACGCCGAACTGGCCGCGGGTCGTCATGCCCGCCAGCATGCCCACCAGCGCCTGGGCCTGGCCCAGCGGCACGTTCTCGTCCGACAGCTCGAGCACCAGGCGCTGCGGATCACCTTTCGCCCGGGCATCCGCGCCGGTCAGCAGCGCTGTCGGCAGGCTGACCGACTGGCCGGGACCCGGCCGCATGTCGCCCGCCACCGACACCGCCGAGTCCGCGATCGACTCGTCCCGGGACTTGATCAGCCACACCTCGTCGCCGTCCACCACGCCCATCACCGCACTGCCGCCGTTCGAGGCCGCCAGCAGCGAGATCTTGCGGTCCGGCACCCAGATGAAGCCGTACACCGCTCGCCTCGGGTAGGCCAGCAGCGCCAGGTCGTCCGAGACGCTCGGCGTCGCCCGACCGCGCTCGGCCAGGCCCCGGCGCTCCAGCGAGCGCCAGGTCTCCTGGACCAAGCGGGCCCGCTCCGTGTGCGTCTCGCCCGGGCTCGGCACGTTCAGGGCCACGTGGCGGCGGGGGAAGCGCTCGTTCTCCCACAGGACGTCGAAGTCCAGGCGGGACAGGACCGTCGGCTCCATCGGCGGCTACGCGTCCGGGTCCTCGCCGAGCACCGTCGGGGCCACCCGGCGGTGGTCGCCGAACAGGTCCTCCTCCACCGTGTACTTCCGGTCGTGCTCGCTGTCCTCTTCCTTCTTGCCGCCGCGGCCCGCCGCCCCCGGCTGGCCACCCGCGCCCGGCGCGCCCGCCTTGCCCGGCGCGATCCGCTCCGCCGCCCTGGCCTGCGCCGCCTTCTCCTCGTCGATCGCGCCCGCCGTCGCGCTCGCCCGGCTCGGCGTGTTCGCCTTCTCTCCCGGCTGCGCGCTCGTGCCCCCGCCCCGCACCATCGCGTTCGGGTTGCCGCTCCTCGCGCCGGCCGCCACCGCCCCCGCCCCGCCGGCCAGCGCCGCGCCCAGGCCCACTTCCTCCGCCAGCAGCCCACTCGCCGCGGCCGCCGCCGGCGGCATCGCCCCCGGCAGCCGACCCGTGCCCGGGCCGACCCCCGTCATGCCACCCGGTCCCGGCACTCCACCCCCAGGCACGCCGCCCGGCGGCGTGAACCCGCTGCCGCCCGGGCCGCCCACCGGGGAGTACCCCGGGTATCCGCCGCTGCCTCCCGGGCCCCCGTAGCTGCCCGCCGTCGACCCGTAGCCCGCCATCGAGGACATGTCCGTCCCCTGCACCGGCTGCGCCGTCAGGCCGATCGTCGGCGGCGCGCTCATCGGCGTCGTGCTGGCGATCGCATCCTGCGAGTTCGACTGATAGGCGTTCAACTGCGCGATCGCCTGATCCCGATCCGCCTGCGCCTGCTCGACTTCCTTGGCATGATCCGTCTGATAGCCGAAGAACCCAGCCACGTTGTCCATAGTGGTCTTGTTGGTGTCCGTCGACGGCGCCGGCGCGCTCTGCGCCACCGTGTGCGAGTCGCTCTGCGTCGTCAAGCCGTTGTTCGTGCCGTCGATGTGGTACTGCGCCGCGTCGCTGTAGTCGGTGTTGAACGTGATCACGCTCTTCGCGCCTTCACCGGCCGCGCTCTGCCAGTCGACACCGAGCTTGGCGAGCTGCGTGGTCAGAAGCTGGTTCGTCGCCGTCAGATCCTGGGCCACGCTGTGCAGCGCGTCGATCGCCGGCTGCAGCGCCTTCGACCCGGCGCCCGACTTGATCTTGTTGACCTGGTCCGCGAGGTCGCCGTTGCTGTACCCGTCGAACCGGAAGTCACCGAGTGTGTCCGCCATGGTCGCCCTCCGCCTCCTACTGGTTCGCCAGCAATGTCGTCAGAGCAAGAGTCGCGCCCTGCTTCGACAGGTCGCACAGTTGTGTAGTGGTGAGGTCCTTGTTGGTGACGATGACACCAACACTCAATTCCTGCCCGACCGCCGTGCTCACCAGCGTCTGGCACCCTGTGGCGTGTGGGTCGGTGAACTTCTCGCCGATCAACAGAGTCTGCGCCGCCGGATAAGAGTTCACCGTCAGTTGCCGCACGTCCTGCTCGGCGTACTTTCCGCCCAGCCAGTCCTCCACGCCGCGTTTGGTCTCGAACGCGAGATTCAGCGCGTAGGTGGCCGGCTTGAGCACCGTGTAGGTGCAGCTCGTAGTCGAGCCACCCTGTGGATCACCAGGCCCCTGCCCCGTGTGGGTGATCTTCATCTGTGCCTTCTGGACGTCCGTGAGCAAGCACGGATCCACGTTGGCGGTCTTCAAATCCTTTGGTCGCGACAATGGCGGTTTCGCCGAGCCGGAGGTCGATGTAGTAGATGTCGGGTCGGCGTGGCCGGGGTCAGTAGTGGGCGAACAGCCGGCCACCGCGACCGTCACCAGTGCGACAGCCACGCCCAGTCGGATCCGAACCGTCACCCTGCTGCTCCAAACGCGTCGGTGATCTGCTCTTCGGTGTAGCCGTACTGCTGGGCAGCCGTCCTGAGATTGTCAGCGAGGGATTTCAAGCCGTCGATGTACTGCGCGATCCGGCTGGCGTACGAGTCGGAATTCGTCATCAGGATCTCGGACCAGGCCTTCGTAGCCGCCTCACTGACCTTGTCGTCGCCAATCTTGGCAACTGCCAGGTGTTGGAGCTTTGGCTTGGTGATGTCGTTCAGTTGCTGCCACTGATCCTGGATGATCTTGCCGACCTGGAGCACGGTGTCGTGGTTGACCGTGATCTGGC
>DASWRQ010000257.1:0-24247 GCA_036403095.1 Kutzneria sp.
TAGTGTCCCGCACCGGAAATTCGTGAGATATATCGTGCAAGGGAGTCGAGGATCTCCTCTGCGGTCTTGCGCCACACGAACGGCTTGGGATCCTCGTTCCAGACCTTGACCCAGGCCCGCACCTCCTTCTCCAGCGCCGCAACGCTCTTGTGGACGCCGCGACGGAGAAGTTGGTCGGTGAGGAACGCGAACCATCGCTCGACCTGGTTGGTCCACGAGGAACCAGTGGGAGTGAAATGCACATGAAAGCGCGGGTGCCGCGCCAGCCAGTCGTTGATCATCGGCGTCTTGTGCGTGGACAGGTTGTCGCAGACCAGATGCACCTCGAACTCGGCCGGCACGGCCTTGTCGATGGAGACCAGGAACTTCTTGAACTCGCTCGCGCGGCGCCGCCGGTGGATCTCCGAGATCACCGTGCCGTCGGCGATGTTGAACGCGGCGAACAGGCTGGTGGTTCCGTGCCGAACGTAGTCGTGGCTGCGTCGCTCGGGCATGCCCGGCATCATCGGCAGCACCGGCTGCGAGCGGTCCAGCGCCTGCATCCCGGACTTCTCGTCCACGCACAACACCACCGCCTTCTCCGGCGGGTTGTGGTAGAGGCCCACCACGTCTACGACCTTGTCCACGAACAGCGGATCGGTCGATAGCTTGAACCCGTCGGTCAGGTGCGGCTTGATCTCGAACTTGCGCCAGATGCGACCGATCGTCGACGGGGACAGGCCGCTGCGGCGAGCCATCGACGACCGCGACCAGTGCGTGGCGTCACGCGGCTTCTCCTCCAGCGTCGCCGTGATCACGTCCTCGACCTTGTCCAGCAGGATCGACGGCGGTCGTCCCGACCGCGGTTCGTCGACCAGTCCGTCCAAGCGCTTGTCCACGAACCGGCGCCGCCACTTGTTCACCGTGTTCGGCGCTATCCGCAGATCCACGGCGATCTGTTTGTTCGTGGCCCCTGGCTCCGCGCAGGCCAACACGATCCGCGACCGCAACGCCAATGCCTGTGCGGTCTTGGCGCGCCGCGACCATCGAACCAGTTGTGCACGCTCGGCATCGGTCAACACCAACTCCGCCTTCGGGCGGCCGGTTCGAGGCATGCCACACCGTACCCAGTTAACGCACAAATTTCAGGCGGGGCACATTAGTGGGTGTTGGAGTCGCCGCTCTGGTCGTGCTCGGTGGCTGCGACGCGCAGCAGTCGGGCGCGCCGCTGGCCAAGATCGGCGACACCGCGACCACCACCGACGCCGTCCAGCTGGTCGCGCTGGCCAAGAGCAGCACCGCGAAGAGCCGTACCGTCAAGATCGACGCCACTGTGGACGCCAGCGGCATGCACGTGACCATGACCGGCCAGGGCCAGTTCGGCGGCGACGCGTCGCAGATGGCCATGCAGGTCGGCAGCGCTGCCGGCGGTATGGAGATGCGCCTGGCCGACAAGGTGGTCTACATCAAGCCGCCGGCCTCGATGCAGTCCCACCTGGGCACCGACAAGCCGTGGATTCGGATCGGCGGCGACGCAGACTCGCTGTCCCAGCTCATCACCGGCGGCCTGGACCAGCTGGCCACCCAGGGCGACCCGACCACGTTCCTGAACCAGATCTCCCAGGGCGGCAAGGTCACCAAGACCGAGAAGACCACGCTGGACGGCCAGGCCGTCACCCACTACACGGTCGACGTGGACACCGCCAAGGCCAAGGCCGACCTGCCGCCGCAGTTGGCCGGCTCGGTCCAGCCGATGACCGTGGACCTGTGGCTGAACAACGAGAACCTGCCGCTGCAGATGACCGCCGTCGCCGGCGACAAGTACAACGCGAAGATCCACTACACCGACTGGGGCGGCAAGGTGGACGTGCAGGCCCCGCCGGCCGACCAGGTGGCGAGCCTCGGCGACCTGAACGTGAACCTCGGCGGCCACTGACACCTGCCGCGCGGGTCGAGGCTGTGCTGTTGGCGCCGCCTCCGGCGTCGCGGCGAGGCCGCTCGTGACCGGTGCCTTCCCTGGCCGGACTTAACCCGCCGCATCGGCGTAAGTGGTGGGGCGCGTCGGGTGGCGGCCGGTGAAATCCGGCGACGGTCCAGGCACCGGCGCGGCCTCGCGCCTCGAAAATCGCTGTCCCCCTTGGTTACGCTCGAACCGACCGAGACCAAGGGGGACTTCCCTGTGCGCAGAACCGTTGTGGCGCTTGCCGTGCTCCTGACCATCGCCGCCACCGGGGCGGCGGCCCTGAAGCAGCCGGGCATGGCGCCGACCTGGCGGCCCTGGCCGCGACGGGCGCCGTCCGGCTCGCAGCAGTCGGCATCGACGCTGTGGGCGTTGGCCAACCGCACCAGGTCCAGGTGATCAGTTGAAGCCGGCGACGTCCGGCTGGGCGACGATCTTGGCGTCGACCACGCGGAGCAGCAGCTCGCCGGGCACGCCGTTGCGGGCCCCGTAGCGCTGCGCCTGGTCCGCGCCCATGTAGCGGCCGCCGATCACGGTGGCCCAGCGCAGCAGCTCGTCCGGGTCGTCGACGATCTCGGCCCGGCCGCGGACCAACACGAAGCTGAACGGCGGCCGCTCGTCGTCGAAGCTGAGCGCCACTCGGCCGTCCCGCAGAATGGCCTTGCCCTTGAGCGAATCGCGGTGAGTGGTGAAGACGATGGTGTCGCCGTCCAGCGCCACCCAGATCGGGGCCACGTGGGGCGAGCCGTCCTTGCGGACGACGGCCAGCTTCGCGGTCCTCGCCGGCAGCTCGGCGACGAACTCGCGCCACCAGCCGTTGTCGGTGTCAGCCATAGGTCGACCGTAGTGCTCAGCCGCGAGTACTACCCGAGATGGAACCCGGGGCCGATGTTCGATGACCGGCGGCCCCGTCATGCTTGCACCATGATCGAGGCAATCGGCCTGACGAAACGCTACGGGCGGACCGTGGCGGTGCGGGACCTGTCGTTCACGGTCCAGCCGGGCCGAGTGACAGGCTTCCTGGGGCCCAACGGGGCCGGCAAGTCGACGACGATGCGCATGATTCTCGGCCTCGACCGGCCGACCGAGGGCCGCGTGCTCATCGACGGCCGCCGGTATCACGAGCTCAGGCACCCGATGCGCACGGTCGGCGCGCTGCTGGACGGGAAGTGGGTGCACCCCAACCGATCCGCCCGCAACCACCTGCGCTGGCTGGCCAAGGCGACCAAGCTGCCGACGGCCCGGGTGGACGAGGTGCTGGCCCAGGTGGGGCTGACCGCGGTCGCGGACAAGCGGGCCGGCGGCTTCTCGCTGGGTATGTCGCAGCGGCTGGGCATCGCCGCCGCGCTGCTCGGCGACCCGCAGGTGCTGCTGTTCGACGAACCGGTCAACGGACTCGATCCGGAGGGCATCCTGTGGATCCGCCGGTTCATGCAGGGTCTGGCCGGGCAGGGCCGCACCGTGCTGGTGTCCAGCCACCTGCTGTCGGAGATGGCCCAGACCGCCGAGGACCTGATCGTGCTCGGCCGCGGGCAGTTGATCTCGCAGGGCAGCACGGCGGCGTTCATCGGCGGCGCGACCGAGAAGACCGTGCTGGTGCGCAGTCCGCAGGCCGAGCGGCTGGTGGAAGTGGTGACCCAGTGGGGCATGTCGGTGCGTATCACGGATGATGACGCGCTGGTGATCAGTGGCGGCAGCAGCGACCAGATCGGGGAGATGGCCGCGACGCACGGCGTCGTGCTGCACGAGCTGAGCCCGCAGCAGGGTTCGCTTGAGGAGGCGTTCATGCGGTTGACCGGTCACGCGGTCGAGTACCAGGCGGACGAGGTGAGCGTGGCATGACGCTGCTGGCCGTCGAGCGGATCAAGCTCTTCTCCACCCGCGCCCCGGTGTGGTGCGTCGCCACCGCGCTGGCCCTGACCATCGGCGCCACCGCCGGCCTGGTCTGGCTGAACGGCCGGCACAGCGACGGGGTGTCGCCGGAGAGCACGCAGACCCTGTACATCCTGGGCCTGGTCGTCACGATGGTGATGGCCACGCTGTCGGTCACCACCGAGTACCGCTTCGGCACGATCAGGGCCACCTTCCAGGCCGTGCCCAGCCGGACCCGGGCGCTGCTGGCCAAGGCGACCGTGCTGGCCCTGGTGGCCGGGCTGGTCGGCGAGGTGTCGTCGTTCGGGTCGTGGGGCGTGGCCCGGCTGATCACCGGCAGCCCGAACACCGACATCGCCACCGCGGCCGAGTGGCGGCAGATCGCCGGCATGGGCCTGGTCTACGCCATCGCCGCCGTGCTGGCCGTCGCCGTGGGCGCGCTGCTGCGGCAGAGCGCCGCCGCCGTGGCCATCCTGCTGGTGTTCCCGCTGCTGGTCGAGCAGCTGGTGGAGATCATCCCGGGGGTGGGCGAGCGGCTGCACGACTGGATGCCGTTCGTGGCCGCCGGCCAGTTCGCCAGCAGCGTCGACCGGGACCTGCCCTACGGCCCGTGGGGCGGGCTGGTCTACTTCGCCGCGATCGCCGCGGCCCTGCTCGTGGTCGCCCTCGTGGTGGTCGAAAAAAGAGACGCCTGAACCACGTCATGACGACGCACGTGTGTCGTCACACGGGTACAGGGGCTGGGGTACGAGTGGGAATCGGGGCCCGCTCGGGCGATGGTCCGGACCGCCGATCGGGGGGCGGCCCGGACCATCGTCGACCCGCGGCATCGCAGGTCCACGGCCGATTCCGACGATCGTCGCTATCACTGGGATCATCGGCGACATGATCGAAGCGGTGGGCCTGACCAAGCGCTACGGCCGGACCGTCGCGGTCGACGACCTGTCCTTCACCGCCCGTCCCGGCGTGGTCACCGGCTTCCTCGGGCCCAACGGCGCCGGCAAGTCCACCACCATGCGCATGGTGCTCGGCCTCGACCGACCCGACACCGGGTTCGTGCTCATCGGCGGCCGGCGCTTCGGCGAGTTACGCCGGCCGTTACGCGTGGTCGGCGGCCTGCTCGACGCGAAGTGGGTGCACCCGCACCGGACCGCGCGCAACCACCTGCGCTGGCTGGCCCGGGCCGCCGACATGCCGAAGACCCGCGTTGACGAGGTGCTCGACCTGGTCGGCCTGGCCAAGGCGGCCCGCAGTCCGGCCGGCGACTTCTCGCTCGGCATGTCGCAGCGGCTGGGCATCGCGGCCGCGCTGCTGGGCGATCCGCAGGTGCTGCTGTTCGACGAGCCGGTCAACGGGTTGGATCCACAGGGCATCGCCTGGGTCCGCAAGCTGATGCGCACGATGGCCGACAACGGCCGGACCGTGCTGGTGTCCAGCCACCTGCTCGCGGAAATGGCGCAGACCGCCGACGAGTTGATCGTCATCGGCCGCGGCCGGTTGATCGCGCAATGTCCCACTGCCCAATTCATCAGCGAGGCCACCGAGTCGTCCGTTCGTGTTCGCACCGCGCAGGTGGAACGATTGCAGACGGCATTGGTCCACAAAGGCGCGACGGTCCGACATGAGCCTGGCGCACTTGTCGTGGTCGGGCTGGACGCGGCCAAGATCGGCGAGCTGGCCGCCGCGCACGGCGTGGTCCTGCACGAGCTCAGCCCGCGGCGGGGCTCGCTCGAGGACGCCTACCTCCATCACACCGGGGACGCGGTCGAGCACCAGTCCCAATGATCATCCGCTTGGTCCAGACCAAGTCGCGTTCGGTGGTTCGGCCGCACGAATGGCGTAAGAAGTGCATGAAGACCACGTGAACTCCCGCACAGAAACGTGCGCAGGGCCGAGATTGGTGATCATATCGAGATATCCCGTCAGGCAGCCCTTGGAGGTGAGCGGTGGCGGTGACCGAATCGCACCCACGTCGGAACGTGAAGAAGCAAGTGCGGGTGGAGCCGACGGCCACGCTGGAGTGGTCGCAGGCCGTCGAGTTGGCCGGTGAGCTCGGCGATGCCACCGGACCCGCGGAGATCCGCCGCGCCTGGATCCATCGGGCCCCCGAACGACAGGTCCTCGGCCTGTACCGGGTGCTCACCAAGTTCGAGCCCGAACTGCCCGCCCCCTGGTGGCTGCGCGCGCTGGCCGCCGGCGGGCTGCCCACCCGCAAGGCCGCCTTCCGCCTTGAGGACGAGGTCGGCGAGCTGCTCGCCGCTCGGCCGGGCTGGGTCTACGTGCCCTGGGAAGAGGGCTACTGGGAGTACGTGCCGTCCGAGGCGTACGCGGCCGGCGAGGCGCCGACCGTGCCCACCACCGTGATGTTCACCGCCCGGCATCGCGGCTGGGTGGACGTGCTGCCGGCGCACCGCGGCAACGCGCCGAAGTTGATCGCCGTCCGCGGCCTCGACGACCTGCGGAGCAGGCTGGACGAGATCGAGGCGACCTGATCTGGAAGAGTCTCACCACTGTGAGCCAGCCAGACGCCAATCGGGCCGACCAGCGGCACCCGTACCACCGTTCCATCGTTTCCTACGTTCAACGCGGCGAGCGGATGACCGTCGGCCAGCAGCGGGCCTGGGACACCCGGTGGCCCGAACTGGGCCAGGACGTCAAGGCGCTGCCGCCCGGTCCGCTCGCGCTGGACGAGTGGTTCGGTCGTTCGGCCCCGGTGCTGCTGGAGATCGGGTCGGGCATGGGGGAGACCACCTCGCAGCTGGCCGCCGCGGAGCCGGAGCTCAACTACCTCGCCTGCGAGGTGTACAAGCCGGGTCTGGCCCAGCTCATCCTGCGGGCTGACGTGCTCGGGGTGAGCTCCCTTCGACTGCTGCGCGGCGACGCCGTGACCGTGCTGACCGAGCACCTGGAACCGGCGTCGCTGCACGGCGTGCGGCTGTTCTTCCCGGACCCGTGGCCCAAGGCCCGCCACCACAAGCGGCGCATCGTGCAGCCCGACTTCGTCGCGCTGGTCGCGTCCCGGCTGGTGCCCGGCGGCGTGTTCCACATGGCCACCGACTGGGAGGAGTACGCCGAGCAGATGATGACCGTCTGTAGTGGCGAGAGTCGGTTGCGCAACGTGTACGCCGATGAGCCGGGCGGGTGGGCGCCGCGACCCGACTGGCGGCCGGTCACCAAGTTCGAGAACCGGGCTGTCGACGAGGGCCGGATCAGCCACGACCTGATGTTCGCCAAGGTCGACTAGGTCACCCGACCGAGTACTCAAGTCGCGGCGCCTCCGGGTCGAGTAGGCCACTCTGCGTCGAGCACTCACCCGTTCGGGCGGAGATCGACTAGTCCGAGGTGTGCCCCTTCTGGCAGTGACGAGTGAGCCCGAACGAGGATTACGGTTGCCGACCGTGACGGCTCTGGCAACCCTCCCTGCCCTTGACAGCGTCGACCTCGACGCCGCCGAGGAGTTCCTCCGCATGTTCCACGACGCGCACTCGGAGGCCGGGCCGGTGGGCCCGCGGCTGGCCGAGGCACGCACCGAGATCGCCAACACCGGAACGTACCGGCACACCCCGCAGGAGCTCGCCTACGGCGCGCGGGTCGCGCTGCGCGACAGCGGCTGGTGCACCAGCGGCGTGCCCTGGCGCCGACTCAAGGTGCGTGATCTGCGCGGCCTGCGCAACGCGGCCGCGGTCGCCGCCGAATGCGTGCAGCACCTGCGGTTGGCCACCAACGGCGGCGAGATCCGGCCGCTGGTCACGGTGTTCGCACCGGACTCGCCGTCCGCGCCGGGGCCGTGCATCTGGAACGAGCAGCTGGTGCGCTACGCCGGCTACCGGGACGCGACCGGCCGGATCGTGGGCGACCCGCGCTACGCCGACTTCACCGAGGCCGTCACGACGATGGGCTGGCGGCCGCCGACCCAGCGGGGCCGGTTCGACCACCTGCCGCTGGTCGTGGAGACCGCGCACGAGGGCCCGCAGCTGTTCACCATCGCGCGGGACGTGATCCAGGAGGTACCGCTGGAGCACCCCGACCTGTCGTGGTTCGTGGAGCTGGGGCTGCGCTGGCACGCCGTGCCCGTAATCAGCAACATGCGGCTGGTCATCGGCGGCGTGACCTATCCGGCGGCGCCGTTCAACAGTTGGTTCGTGGGCGCCGAGATCGGCACCAGGAGCCTGGCCGACGAGGGCGCCTACGCCGTGGCCCGGCAGGTCGCCACACGGCTCGGGCTCGACACCCGCACCGAGCGGACGCTGTGGCGTGATCGGGCGACCGTCGAGCTCAATCGGGCAGTGCTGCACTCGTTCGACGCCGCCCAGGTGACCATCACCGACCACCACGCCGAGGCGCTGCACCGGCTGGCCTGGCTGCGTTCGCGGCAGCGGGCCGGCGGCAACCGGCCCTCGTTCCGGGTCGACGCGGTGACGGCGCAGCGGGCCAGGCAGGGCGCTCCGGCGCGGTTCGCCGACACCGCGAGCACCGAGCCGCACGGCGGACGGCTGGCCGCCCTGCTGCGCAAACGCTTGGGCTGAGGGCTACTTCGTCTGCTCGCTGTCCACCAGGATGCCGGTCACCACCATGACCGTCAGCACCAGCATGCCGACCACCGCACCGCTCCAGGTCATCACCGTTGCGAGCATTTCGAGCCCCTCTCTCCGACGTTGGCTCAACTGTCGTCGGCGGGGGTGTCATCGGGCGTCGGCCTGGCGCATCGACCTCGGCTACGTCCCAGGTCTGACCGGGCGCCCGCCCACAGGCTGACGGCGGCGGCCCCGGCTACGTCCTACGGTGGCCCGCGTGGAGAACCGCTATCTCGGCTGGCGCGAGTTGGCCCGCCGCCAGTGGCCGCTGGCCGGCGCGCTCGCCGCGATCATCCTGGGTCAGGCCGTGAGCTGGCGCGGGCTGGAGTCCGGCGTGTGGTGGCAGCTGCCGGCCGATGTGATCGTCTCGGTGCTGGCCGTGGTCTCGCCCCGCCGCCCGTTCGACGCCGCGCTGGCCGCGTCCATCGCCGTCATCGGCAGCTCGATCCTGCTGCACGGGCTCGGTGTGCTCCGCATCGGCGGCGACTTCGTGACGCTCGCCGTCGGCATGTCGGTCACCGCGATCCTGGTCCGACAGGCGGCGCGGATCCGAGCCGTGGTCGGCACTCTCGCGCTGGTGTTGGCCTGGATCGTGCCCAGCGCCCTGGACCGGGCCAACTACGACGGCGGCTACGGCCTCGGCTTCGGCCTGGCCAACCTGATCACGGTCACGGTGTTCTTCTACGGCTTCGCCATCGGCACCGGCCTGTACTTCCGCGCCCGCGACCGCGACCGGCGCAAGGCCGAGGCGGTCTCGGTCGCCGCCGCCCAGCAGGCCGAGCGGCTGGCCCTGGCCCGTGAGCTGCACGACGTCGTCGCGCACTACGTCACCGGCATCGTCGTGCACTCGCAGGCCGCCGAGGCCATCGCCGACCAGAACCCGGAGGCCGCGCGGCAGGTCCTGCCGATCATCACCGCCAGCGGGCACGAGGCGCTGGCCGCCATGCGCCGGCTCGTCGGCACCCTGCGCGGCACCGAGGGTGCGCCGACCAGCCGTGACAACGACGAGCTGACCGCTCAGATCAAGCGGACCGTCGACCAGGTCGGCGGGCCGGTGCGGCTGGACGTGCAGCTTTCCGACGCCGTGCCGCCCGAGCTGGCGCAGTCGGTGATCCGGCTCGTGCAGGAGTCGCTGACCAACGCCCGCAAGCACGCCGCCGGCGCCAGCCGGATCGATGTGGACGTGCGCACCGGCGACGGCGTCGTGCGGGTGCGAGTCGCCGACGACGGAACCGGTCAGCACAGCAGCCCGGTCGGCGGGTCCGGCGGCTTCGGGCTCGTCGGCATGCGGGAGCGGGTCGAACTGCTCAGCGGCAGCTTCAGCGCAGGTCCCACCGGGGGCAGCGGCTGGACGGTGGTGGCCGAGCTGCCGCTGGGCGGATGACAGAATCCGGTCATGGTTTCGGCTTTCCGGCTACTCGCCCCGGTCGCGCTGCCCTGTGACGCGTCCTGCTCCGTCGTTCGCGACGCCGTCGTCGACGTGGCCGCCGACGGCCGGCTCGGCTACGTCGGCCCCGCGTCGAACGCGCCGCTGCTGCCGGCCGGCGTGCCCGTCCGGGAGCTGTCCGGCATCCTGCTGCCCGGCTTGATCAACACGCATGCGCACAGCCCCATGACCGTGCTCCGCGGCATGGGCGGCGACCTGCCGCTGATGTCCTGGCTGCAGGACGTCATCTGGCCGGCCGAGGGCCGGCTCGGCGGCGACGACGTGCGCACCGGCATGCGGCTCGGGGCCGTCGAGATGCTCCGGCACGGCGTCACCACCAGCGTCGAGATGTACTTCTACGGCGAGCAGATGGTCGAGGCCGTGCTCGAGGCCGGCTCCCGCACGGTGCTCACCCCCGCCGTCATCGCCGCCCCCGGCTGGGACCGGCTCGGCAGCTGGCTGCACATGACCGACCAGATCAGCGCGTGGATCGACGCCGACGGGATTCGCTTCGGTCCCGGCGAGCGGATCGAGCTCGGCTACGGGCCGCACTCCGCCTACACGCTGCCGGCCGAGGCCCTGCCCGTCATCGCCGCCGAGGCCAAGCAGCGTGGGGCCCTGCTGCACATCCACGTCGCCGAGTCGCTGGCCGAGGACGCCCACCTGCGCGACGCCCACGGCTCCGTTCCCTTGCTGCTCAACTCGTTGGGCGTCTTCGGCGGCCGGGTGATCACCGCCCACTCCGTGCATCTGTCCGATGTGGACATCCAGATCTACGCCGCGAATGCCGTCGGCGTCGCCCACTGCCCCGGCTCCAACGCCAAGCTCGCCTCCGGCACCGCGCGGCTGCTCGACCTTCGCCGCCAGGGGGTCCATGTCGGTCTCGGCACCGACGGTCCGGCCAGCAACGACGACCTGGACCTGTGGGAAGAGCTCCAGCTGTCCGCCATGCTGGCCCGGCTCACCGCCGCCGACGCCGCTGCCCTCACCGCCGCCCAGGCCCTGCTCATGGCCACCCGTGGCGGGGCCGCGGCCATCGGCCGTAACGACCTCGGCACCCTCGCCCCCGGTTACTGGGCCGACCTCGTGCACGTCGACCTGGACGACCCCGCCTTCGCCGCCGGCCTCGACGTCCCCGACGCCCAGCTGCTGTCCAACCTGGTCTGGGCGGCCGGCTCCCGCCGCGTCCGCGACGTCTGGGTCGCCGGTGCCGAGGTCGTCACCGCCGGCGAGTCCACCCTGATCGATCGCACCGCCGCGGCGGCCGAGGTCCGCAAGGTCACCCAGCGACTCCTGGCCGACGTCTGAGCACTAAGCGGCTGATTCGCAGGGTTCCGCCGCGATCTGCACGGCGGGCGTCTCGACAACCTTGGGCTTGCGGCGGCTGATGGCCACGCCGGCCAGGCACAGGACGCCGCCGAGCAGGCCCAACGCGGTCGGCACCTCGCCGAGCGTCACCCACGAGACCAGCACGGCGATGCCCGGGACACACAGCGTCGTGGCGGCCATGCGGCCGGCGTCGGTCCGGGCCAGTGCGTATGCCCACGTGGTGAACGCGATCGCGGTGGGCCCGATACCCAGGAACACGACGCCGGCGATCGCGCCGCCGGAAGTGTGGGCGATCTCGACAACCGCCTGCGGGGCGAACGGCAGCGTGGCGACCAGGCCGGCGGCGCAGCCGACCCAGGTCGCGGTGACCGCGTCCACCGAGCGCAGTGCGACCTTCTGCATCAGCACCCCCGCGGCGTAGAGCACGGCGGTGACCAGGCCCAACACGATGCCCAGCGTGTCAACCACACCGCCGCTGTCACCGCCGAGGGCGATCACCAGCACCCCGGTGAAGGCGACGAGCATGCCGATCACGACCGGTCGCGGGAAGCCCTCGCGGAACACGAAGCCGGCGACCACGGCGACCAGGATCGGCGCGACGTTGACCAGCAGCGCGGCGGTGCCGGCGTCCAGGTGTCGTTCGGCCCAGTTGAGCACGACGGTGTAACCGGCGAACCACAGCACGCCGTAACCGAGCACGAAGGCGAGCGCGCGACCGCGGGGCAGCGGGCGGCGGTAGCGCAGGGCCACGACCGCCAGCGCGACCGTGCCGACGGTCAACCGCGCGAAGGCCAGCGATCCAGGGGAGAGGTCCTCGCCGACGGCGCGGATGACCACGAAGGCGGATGCCCAGAGCAGCACGGTGGTCAGGACGGCGGCCAGGGCCCGGTACTTGAGTGGCATGTCGTTGACGATGGCCCGCATGAAACGTAAGCACAAGCAAGAAAAACCGCCGAATTGTTCAGTCTGACTGTAGTGTCGACCGCGTGGACATTCACCGGCTTCGCGTGCTGCGCGCGGTCGTGGCGGACGGATCGATCCGCGGCGCCGCGACCAGCCTTGGCTACACCCCGTCGGCGATCAGCCAGCACATCACCGCGCTGCAGAAGGAAACCGGCCTCACGCTGGTCCAACGGACCGGCCGGAGCATCGAGCCGACGGTGGCCGGCCGCACGGTGGCGGCCCATGCGGCCCGGGTCTTCGAACGGCTCGCCGAGCTCGAATCGGTGGTCTCCGACCTGCGGGCGGGCCGGGTCGGCGCGCTGTCGGTGAGCTACTTCGCCTCCGCCGGGGCCGTCTGGATCCCACCCATGGTCGCCGCGCTGGCCCGCGAGTTTCCCGGGCTGCGCCTCGACCTGCGACTGATCGAACTGGTCGGCGCCGACGCCGGCCCGCCGGACATCGAGATCTTCGTCGACGGCACGGAGCCCGCCGACACCCGGGGCTATCGGGTGCGTTCGCTGCTCACCGAGCCGTACTTCGCCGTGGTGCCGAAGGAGTCCGCGCTGGCCGAGCGGGTCGAGGTGGACCTGGTGGAGCTGCGCGACGAGGCCTGGGTGGACAACGACGTGGCCCGCGGCGCCTGCCGGCAGGCGGTGCTCGACGCCTGCTCCACGGTGGGCTTCAGCCCGGCCTTCCACATCGAGACCCAGGACTACCCGACCGCGATCAAGTTCGTGGCCGAGGGCATCGGCATCACCGTGATCCCCCGGCTCGGCCTCGGCGCGCTGCCGGCGTCGACCGTCGCCGTGCCGATCGTGAATCCCACTCCGCGGCGGGGTATCTCCGTCCGGGTCCGTGACGCCGTCGCCGATCACCCCGCCGCGGTCAGGCTGCTCGAACTACTCGACACCCATGTCGCTCGGACTAGTGCGGTCGCGGCCGGACGGTGACGTCGTTGACGTGGGCGTCCGGCGGCGCGAGCAGGGCGAAGGTGACGGCCCGGGCCACCGACTCGGGGGTCAGGTAGTCGTTCGCCCGGAACTCGCCGCCTTCGGTCTCGCGCACCGCCCGCTGCATGTCGGTGGCGGTGCGGCCGGGGTAGACGGTGGTGACCCGGAGGGCGGGCTCCTCGGCGCGAAGGACGTCGGCGTAGGCGCGGAGGGCGAACTTGCTGGCGGCGTAGGCGCCCCAGTTCGGGTTGGCGTTGAGGCCGGCGCCGGAGTTGATGAGGACGACCTGACCGGCGGCGGCGCGCAGGGCGGGCAGCAGGAGGCGCGTCAGCTCGGCGACGGCGACGACGTTGACCTCCATGGTCGTCCGCCACACGTCGACCGAGGTCTCGGCGAGGGGGCCGAGGGTGGCGACACCGGCGCTGTGCACCAGGACGTCGAGCCGCTCGATGGCCGAGGCGGCAGTGGCAACGGCGTCCGCGTCGGCGAGCTCGACGGTCCACGGGGTGGCCGACGGGAACTGGACGGTGAGCGTCTTGAGGGCCTCGACGTCGCGGCCACCGAGCAGGAGGTCGTGGGTCGGGGCGAGGGCGGCAGCCACGGCGGCGCCGATGCCGCGGGAGGCGCCGGTGATCAGGGCGGTGGGTCGAGACGTCATGAGCCCCAAGCTAACTCACTTTGTTTCACCGGCAACCACGTGGTTTAACCTGCGAAAACCCACCCGAAGCGGTGAAAACGACCGCCGTCGGCCGGTCGAATCACAGCGGCGGTGCGACGCTGGAGGTGATCTACCGACGGGAGGGATTCCGTCATGGGCACTCAAACAACATTGGTCGCCGCGACGGTCATCCTGTTCGCCACGGCGCTGGCGGCACCGGCCGGAGCCGATCCGGTCGCGCCACCGCCCGCGGTCTCGGGCGGTTCCAACTACGACTTCTACTATCTCGACGGCTGCTACCGGCAGCCGTACCAGGTCACGGCGGCGTTCGACCAAGCGCCGACGATCATCGCCTACCAGCTGGCCGGCATGAAGCGGGCCGGCCAGAACCGGCTGTCCATCGGCGTCTACCACCATCACGGCGCGGGCGACGGCACGGCGATGGACTCCACCGACGGCCGGCTGCCGCCGCGCGGCCAGGAGAACCTCGCCGGCCTGCTCGCCGACATCAAACAGGCCGGCTTCGCCGAGGTCACGGTGGTGGTGCATCCCTCGGACGGCAACAACCCGCGCACCTGGTCGTCCTGGCAGGACGCGCTGTACGAGGAGAACTGGCAGCTGATCCAGTCGCTGCACCCGATCATCGCCGCCGCCGGGCTGCCGTTCCACCTCGACCTCGGCGGGGATCTGACCGCGTCCACCGACGAATCCCTTGTGCTGCGTTACGACCAGCAGCTGTGGCAGGCCTACACGGCCAAGTTCGGCCGGGCCGACACCGTCGGCTTCTCCATCGACGCCACCGACCCGGGCCAGGTTCTCAACGTGGGCAAGATGTACGGGTCCACGCAACCGTCCATGATGGACATCCACAGCTATGGTGACGAATACTCGCAATTCGTCTACACCGACGACCGGTTGCGGCAGCAGGGTTTCACCAGCCAGCCGTTGATCATCGGCGAGGCCTACTACAACGACAAGGACGCCGCCGCCGGCTTCGCCCAGGGCACGCGCCGGACCGGCCGGCAGATCTACTACCTGACCCAGTGGCCGAAAACCCGCGCCGGCAACAACGAATGCGCCCGGGTGGACGTCGCCCCGCCGACCACCTACGCCGAGTACGCCGCCGCCGGCTTCTGACCCAGCTCCGCCGCCAGCAGCGGCGAGATCCGCTCGGCCAGCGACTGGTAGCCGTCCGGGCCGAGATGCAGGCCATCCACCACGAGATCGGCGTAGACCAGGTCCCGCCCGTCGATCACGCGCACGCCCTCGGCCGCCGCCGCCACCAGGCCACGGATATCGGCCAACGTCAGCCCAACCGCGTTGACCTCCTGCTCGCGGGCCGGCGCCAGCGGCGGGGTGATCACTATGACCGGCTGGTCGGCCAGCACGTCCAGGAATCCCGCCAGCGCCGGGCCCAGCGTCCGCCGGCTGAAGCTCGCCGCGTGGTGGATGTCCACGCCGACGCACAGCGTCACCAAGTCCGGCCGCCGCTCATGGATCGTCCGCGCGACAACGGGATCGAGGTGGCACTCGCCCGAGAAGCCCAGGCAGGTCAGCCGCCAGCCGTGCCGACGGGCCAGCTCCGCCGGCCAGGTCTGGCTCGGGCCGTCGACCAGCCGGCACTGCGTGAGCGCGCTGCCGTAGGCCACCCAGTGCGGGCCCGTGCGACTCATCGGCCGGACCATGCTGTGCGCCGCCAGCCGCAGCCGGCCGATCTTGGTGCGTCCGTAGTTGGGCAGCCACACGTCCACATTGGCCGGTTGGCCCGGCAGCGCCACCGTCAGCGACTGCTCGCCCGGCCGGACCGCCATCCGGTGCGCCAGTTGACCGTCCACCAGCACGTCCACCGGCGTCGAGTAGTCCGGGTCGCCGAACAGCGGCACCGATAACAGGCGGGCGTCCGTGCGCATGCCCACCCGCACCCCCGCCGGCATCCGAGCCAGCTCCGCCAGCCTCGCCGTCGGGATCCGGTCCGCCGGCAGGCGCCACGGCTGCCACCAGTCGCCCGCGCGTCGAAGGTCGACCAGGCCGTCCCAGCTCAGCTGCGGGTCGTCCGGGTCGAGCCACACCTCGCGCATGTCAGGTCGTCAACAGCTGGTCGAACCGGCGCGCGAACAGGTAGGCGTCGCCCGGCCAGCGGGCCGAGAGATAGTTGCCGTCCTGCACCGTGAACGCCGGGCCGTCGTCCGTCGCCGTGCCTCTGGCCGTCGAGAACGGGCCTCTCTCGAACCTCGCCCCGGCCGCTCGGACCTCGTCCTCCACGTACGCCGGGTACGTCCGGTAGTAGCGGCCCAGCTTCCACGCCGTCGCGTAGTAGGCCATCCGTTCCATGTACTTGGGCAGGCACGTCGTCTGCCGCCCCGCCAGCACACCCGCCCGGGCCAGCACGATCACGCCGTGGCAGATCGCGCCCAGCGGCCGCTCCAGCCGCCAGAACTCCGCCACCTTGGCCCGCAGCACCTCGCTGTCCAGGTACTGCCGCATGCCCGGCGCGTGGCCGCCGGCCAGGATCAGGCCGTCGTACTCCGCCGGCTCGACCGCCTCCCAGGCCACCGTCGACGCGAACCCCGGATCCGCCGTCAGCTCCTCGTAGAACCGCTTCGGCTCCGGCTCCGCCCCCAGCTGCCCGAAGATCACCCCCGTGAGCAGCCGCGGATCCGCCGCCGGTCTCGTGCCCGCCCGCGCCGTCGCGAAGACCACCTGGTGACCGGCGTCGGTCAGCAGTCGCCACGGCACCGCCACCTCGGTGACGTCGAAGTCGTGATCCGGCAGGGGCATCAGGATCCGCACTCAGCGCATCCTGCCACCACCCGAATGGGCGACACCAGTTACTGTGTCCGGCCGTCCCCCCGGGCGGACGGCCGGACGCGCCCTCAGCGCTCCAGTTCGCCGCGGATGAACTGCTCCACGGCGTCGCGGGCCTCGGAGTCGGAGTACTGCTCCGGCGGGGACTTCATGAAGTAGGAGGAGGCGGACAGGAGGGGGCCGCCGATGCCGCGGTCGAGGGCGATCTTGGCGGCGCGGACGGCGTCGATGATGATGCCGGCGGAGTTGGGGGAGTCCCAGACCTCGAGCTTGTACTCGAGGTTGAGCGGGACGTCGCCGAAGGCGCGGCCCTCGAGCCGGACGTAGGCCCACTTGCGGTCGTCGAGCCACTGGACGTAGTCGGACGGGCCGATGTGCACGTTGCGGGCGCCGAGGTCGCGGTCGACCTGGGAGGTCACGGACTGGGTCTTGGAGATCTTCTTCGACTCCAGCCGGTCTCGTTCGAGCATGTTCTTGAAGTCCATGTTGCCGCCGACGTTGAGCTGCATGGTGCGGTCGAGCAGCACGCCGCGGTCCTCGAACAGCTTGGCCAGCACGCGGTGGGTGATGGTCGCGCCGACCTGGGATTTGATGTCGTCGCCGACGATGGGCACGCCGGCCTCGGTGAACTTGGCGGCCCAGGTCGGGTCGGAGGCGATGAACACGGGCAGCGCGTTGACGAAGCCGACGCGGGCGTCGAGGGCGCACTGGGCGTAGAAGCGGTCGGCTTCTTCGGAGCCGACGGGCAGGTAGGAGACCAGCACGTCGACCTGCGCGTCGCGCAACGCCTTGACCACGTCGACGGGGGCTTCGTCGGACTCGTCGATGGTCTCGCGGTAGTAGCGGCCGAGTCCGTCGAGGGTGTGCCCGCGCTGCACGGGCACCCCGAGCGGGGGCACGTCGGCGATCTTGATGGTGTTGTTCTCGCTGGTCAGGATGGCCTCGGACAGGTCAAGGCCGACCTTCTTGGCGTCCACGTCGAACGCGGCGACGAACTCCACGTCCCGCACGTGGTAGTCACCGAACTGGACGTGCATCAGGCCGGGCACCCGCGTCCCCGGCTCGGCGTCCCGGTAGTAGTGCACTCCCTGAACCAGGGATGCCGCGCAGTTGCCGACACCCACAATGGCCACCCGCACACTCATCCGGACTCCTCCTCGGTGTGATTGGCAGTACCAGTGCCAACGCGGCGCTGCGCACGTGCTGTTCCATCGCTGGTCAGCCCGGCTTTCCAGCCTCTCATGGCCGGCTGTCCGCGGCCTGTCCCTGTGGCGTGGGTGACACAGCGTCGCCGGCCGCTGCCCTGAACGGCCCATCGGGCCGCCACGGGGGCCACGTACCCTGTTGCGTGTGCGGACCCAGAGGCAGGTGGTGGACTACGCGTTGCAGCGCCGTGCGCTGCTCGCGGAGGTCTACTCGGGCCGGGTCGGCACGATGGAGGTGTGCGACGCCAGCCCCTACCTGGTGCGGGCGGCGAAGTTCCACGGACAGCCGACCGAGACGAGCTGCCCGGTGTGCCGAAAAGAGCAGCTCACGCTGGTCTCCTGGGTCTACGGCGACGAGCTCAAGCACGTGGCCGGCTCGGCCCGCACACCGGACGAACTGGACCGCATGAACGACCTGTACGAGGAGTTCACGGTCTACGTCGTCGAAGTTTGCCGCACATGTAGTTGGAACCACCTGGTGCAGTCATACGTCCTGGGGACGGGCGGCTTGCGCGCACGCAAGCCGCGTCGGCGTACTGCCGCGGAGTGAACGCTCCGCTACGGTCGCGGCGTCTAGCAGTACAGACGATGGACTAGCACGACTGGTTGCCCTACCTGGTGGGTACCGATCTGGAAGGCCGTTTGGTGAGTGACGAGCGTGGTGACGAGGCCCAGTGGCCGAGCTTCGACGAATCGGAGCAGCCCGGCCGCCGGGGCGGCGGTCAGCCGGCGTGGCCCGGTGAGCCGACGAGTCGAGGGCCCGGCGGTCGACCGCCGGTGCCGCCGAACCAGCAGCCGCCGATGCGGGGTGGTCCGAACACCCCGCCGCGCGGCTATCCACCCCAGCAGCCGCCGCAGCGCCCGATGGGCCCCGGCGGCCCGCCGCCGATGAACCGCGGCGGGCGTCCCGGACCGGGCGGGCCCAACGGCCCGGGCGGGCGGCCGCCCGGCCCCGGCCAGCCCGGCGGCATGAACGCGCCGACCCAGCGGACTCCGTTCAACCAGCCGACGGACATGCTGCCGCCGGTGCACGAGGAGTACCAGCGCGAGCCGGAGCTGATGACGCACCGCGAGCACGACCTGCCGCCGGAGCCGCGCTACATCGAGCCCGACGAGTACCTGGACGACGAGTACGACGAGGCGACGCTGCGCAAGAAGCGCATCTGGCGCCGCGTCCGCCGGGGCGCCTACGTGCTGGCCGCGGTCGGCTTCGTCGGCCCGGTGGTGGCGTTCATCATCACGTACTTCATGGTCGAGCCGCCGTCCCCGCAGCAGGTGCTCAACCAGCAGCAGACCATGACCATCTACTACGCCGACGGCAGCGTGATGGCCACGCTCGGCCCGTCCACCGGCGGCGACCGCACGATCCTGCCCATCGACAAGATCCCGACGATCGTGCAGCACGCGGTCGAGGCGGCCGAGGACGAGACGTTCGAGACCAACAGCGGCTTCGACGTCAAGGGCATCGGCCGGGCCGTGCTGTCCCAGCTCAAGGGCGGCGGCGGCGGTGGCTCCGGCATCACCCAGCAGTACGTGAAGAAGGCCACCGGCAACGAGGACCACACGCTGACGCGTAAGTGGACCGAGCTGGTCAAGGCGATCAAGATGAGCCAGCAGCAGGACAAGCCGCAGATCCTCGCCGCGTACCTGAACACCGTGTACTTCGGCCGCGGTGCCTACGGCATCCAGGCCGCCGCCCAGGCCTACTTCGGCAAGAACATCGACCAGGTCGACCCGTCCGAGGCCGCGTTCCTGGCCGGCTGCATCAACGTGCCGGGCAACAACGAGGACCCGACCTGGACCAACCAGCGCTGGACCTACACGATGGGCCGGATGGTCGCCAACGGCTGGATCAGCGCCGCTGACCGAGCCAAGTACCCGACCCAGCCCAAGCCGAAGCCCAACGAGAGCGAAGGCGCGCTGGACGGCCCGACGACGTTCGTGGTCCGCCAGATCAAGACGGAGGCAAGCCTGCCGGACTTCGCCGGCATCCAGGAGGCGGACCTGGAGAAGATGGGCGCGCAGATCCACACCACCATCGACAAGAAGGCGATGGACCAGGCGGTCAAGGCCAACCAGACGGTGATGGCCAAGGACAAACAGAACAGCAAGAGCATCGCCTCAGCGCTGGTCTCGATCGACCCGAAAACCGGTGGCATCGTGGCGTGGTACGGCGGCGATGATCCAAAGGCGTTCAGCTTCGACATGGCGGACACGCCGAACCAGCCGGGCTCGTCGTTCAAGCCGTACGTGTTCATGGCCGGTATGCAGGCCAATTCGTCCATCGGTCTCAACTCGCTGTACAACGGCAAGAGCGGCCAGACGTTCGGCAAGGACAACGGCCAACCGATCACCATCAACAACTCCGACGGCGAGGAATGCCCCTCCAATCCCTGCTCGGTCAAGCAGGCGATGACGCTGTCGATCAACACGGTCTTCTACAAGATGACCGACGACATCGGTCCGACGGCGGTGCAGAACGCCGCCTTCGATGCGGGCGTTGCCAAGACCCAGGTCATTGCCGGCAAAACGGAGGACGCGCTGGGCGGCAAGTCCCCGTACGACGGCATCGCGCTGGGCCAGTACGAGGTCCGACCGCGGGACCAGGCACAGGGGTATGCCACGCTAGCCAACAACGGCATGTACATCCCCTCGCACTTCATCACGTCGATCAAGGACAGCAACGGGAACACACAGTACGACGCCGCGGCCAACCCGCATCTGACGCCGGTCCAGGCCTTCGACAAGACGAACTCGACGCACAACGCCCAGCTGGCCCGCAACGTCACGGAGTCGATGCTGGACGTGGCGAAGAGCTCCTGCGCCGACCCGGCTCACACGCAGTGCGCGAACATCGGCACTCGCCCGGTCGCCTCGAAGACGGGAACGGCGCAGTACAAGGACACCAACGACAACGCCAACGCGTGGATGGTGGGCTACACGCCGCAGATCGTCACCGCGGTGTGGGTGGGCAACAACAACGGCTATGCGCCGATCAGGGGCTATTACCTCAACCACATCGGCCCACCGCAGAACTACGCGATCTACGGCCGTGAGGAACCCGCGTACATCTGGAAGAACTACATGTCGGCCTACCTGCAGGACAAGCCGGTCGAGCAGTTCCCGACATTCAAGGATCTCGGCGGCAAGGGCAACTTCAGTGGGCTCACCACCACGACCACGCCGACCCTGACGACCACGACCGGGTCCAGCACGACGACCGAAACGACCGACACCGGGGACACCACAACGACGACCAAGACGCACGGCGGCGGCACCTCGTGTGAGCCGTTCGGCATCTGTCCGCCGACCGACACGTCGACGACGACGAAGACACACGGTCCCGGCGGCGGCGATCCGGGAGTCGGCGGAGGCTGAGCAACTCCCCTGCCATGACCAGCGTCTGACTTGATGTGGCGCAGGTACAGGGGGAGAGCAGGACGCGGGACTGGCGGCGGATCCGACGCACGTGCTACGTGCTGGTGTCCGCCGCCTTTCTCGTTCCCGTGGTGGCGTTCGTGATCACCTATTTCGTGGTCGACGTGCCCGATCCGGACGCGATCGCGGCCCAGGAGACGCAGACGGTCTCGCTGTACTACGCCGACGGCTCGAAGATGGTGGACATCGCGCCCGGTGGCACCCGGTCGAAGGTGAGCTACGACCAGTTGCCGGACGTGGTCAAGCACGCGGTGTTCGCCGCCGAGGACGCGACCTTCGAGGACAACGCCGGCTTCGACGTCAAGTCGATCGTGCGGGCGGTGTGGATCCAGCTGTCCGGCGGGCAGAGCGGTGGTTCCGGCATCACCCAGCAGTACGTCAAGAAGGCCACCGGCGACGACGCCCCCAATCTCGGGCGCAAGTGGGTGGAACTGGTGTCGGCGTTCAAGATGAACAACGAACGGTCCAAAGAGGACATTCTCACCGCCTACCTGAACACCGTCTACTTCGGACGCGGCGCGTACGGGATCAGGGCCGGCGCGCAGGCCTACTTCGGCAAGGACATCGACCAGCTCAACCCCTCCGAGGCCGCGCAGCTGGCCGGCATGATCCAGGGGCCGAGCAAGAGCGAGGACGCCACCTACCGGAAGTGGCGCTGGACCAACGTGATGGCGCAGATGGTCGACAAGGGCTGGCTGTCGGCCGGCGAACGGGCCGACTACAAGGCGCCGCCGGCGCTGATCGACCGGGACAAGGCCCGGCCGACCGCGCTGTCCGGGCCGCGGCAGGCGATCGGGGACCAGGTGCTGGACGAGCTGGCCCAACAGCCGTTCGGTCTCAGCGAGGACCAAGCCGAGCGGCAGGGCGTGAAGATCTACACGACCATCGACCCCAAAGCTCAGGACGCCGCCGAGCAGGCCGTGAAGTCGGTGATGGACGGGCAGCCGCTCGCGCTGCGACAGGCGTTGGTCGCGGTGAACCCGAAAACCGGCGGCGTCACCGCGTACTGGGGCAACTCGGGACCGGGCACCACCGACAACGCGCAGACGCTCCAGCAGCCGGGCACCGCCTTCCAGCCGTTCGACCTGGTCGCCGCGCTGCAACAGGGCATCGACACGAGCTCGGTGTTCAACTCCGCGTCGCCGCAGACCTTCGACGCCAGGCAGATCACCAACGGCGAGGAGCACTACCCCTGCAAGGCCGCCTGCACGCTGGCCCAGGCCTTGCAGTACTCGATCAACACCGAGCTGGCCAACCTGGTCTACAACCGGGTCAGCACCAAGGCGGTCGCCGACGCCGCGCACCAGGCCGGCGTGCCGACCGACGTGGACGGCACGAAACTGCTGGTCGGGGAGAACGGCGGCAATCCGGACATCAACATCGCCAACGGCGGCGGATCCACCCAGGTCCGACCGATCGACCTGGCCGCCGCCTACGCCACGCTGGCGGCCGACGGGCAGCGCCGGTCGCCGCACTTCATCAGCAAGATCACCTTCGGCGACGGCCGCAGCTTCGACCGTCCCGACGACGCGACCGCCGCGTTCGGGCCGGACAGCCAGCAGATCGCCGACTCGGTCACCGCCGCCATGACCGGCGGCGCGCAACAGAACGGGCTCGGGCTCAATGGCCCGTGGCCGACCGCGGTGAAGACCGGCGCCCAGCCGCTGGGCGGTCCCGAGAACGCCAAGGCCTGGGCCGTGGGCTACACCCGCTCGCTGGCCGCGTCGGTCTGGGTCGGCTCCGACCGGTACGAGCCGATACACGACAAGGACGGCAATCCGGTCGCCGGCAACGGGCTGCCCGGCAAGATCTGGCAGTCGTTCATGAACACCTACCTCAAGGCCATGAACGCGCCGGCGGAGCCGTTCGCCGGGCTGCCACCTCCCAGTCCGACAAGCTCTTCATCCTCGACGCGATGATCAAACGGCACAAGTAAAGGAAGTCTCAAGAAAGACGCTGCTCAAGGCGTGGACTGTTGGCTGCACCGGGTCGCCGGCCGCGCGCGGTGCCTCTGATCGTGACGAGCCGAACGACGGCAATCCGTCGTTGAGCACGGCCTGCCAGCCCTGAGTGGCCGTTGTTCACGAACAAGCTACATCGGGGCCTCCGACCGCCAGACCGAGTCCCCTGCCTGGTCGTCCATCCCTGCCACGCGCGTCCGCATCCCGCCGGCGGCGCGAGAAATCCGACATCTAGGCCGACAATGCGATCAAGACCGGACTCACAGAATTTTTCGGATATTGCTGACATTACGGCCACTGCTCGTTGTCGCACCTCCACCAAAAGGGTGATGTCAAGGTTCAAAACCGCGACCGAACGTGACTAGAGATGTGACACCTGCCACGTTTCAGGCAAGGAACTTGCCGTCTCTGTGTGCTGACGGTTAGCTCTTGACGACGGATGGTGTGTACAAAGAAAACTTGCACCAACAGGGGGAACCATGAGTCGAGCGCTGCGCTCCTCACCATCGATCCGCTAAACCCAACTCCGATGTCACGGCACCGCTCCGCCTGAACCATATCGGGCGTGAGCGGCCCTTTGCTGTGCGCTGATCACAACGTAGGAAACGCTTCCTACGTTCTATTTGGGTTGCCAAAAAGGGGAGAAATTGATGAGAAAGCTGTTTGCCGGAACAGCGTTATGCGTGGCGGTGGTGGTTGCACTGCCTGGTGCAACTGCCTCCGCCGCGACGCCTCCGCCGGAGGTCAAGGTGCAGAACGACGCCGTGCCAGCGCATCCGCCGGTTGATCCGCCAGTAACGGACCAGGCCAAGCGGGATCAACTGCTCGGCTCGGGCTGGCAGCAGTCCAGCGACCGACTGTGGACTACTACCGGTGATTCCACTGGTCTGCACGTTCTGGTCGCGGACAAGAAGTCCGGGTATGCGTGGCGGACAGCCGCGACGTTGATCAAGCCGGGATTCGACACCGACAGCTGGATCGGCAACGCCTGCGTCACGGCCAATGGTCAGCGCGCCGTTGTGGTCTATGCGCCGCGCACCTTCACGAACAAGGAAGAGCTTTTCGACCGCGGCGGGTTCACAGCGGTCGTCGATCTGAGCACTGGAACGGTCACGGATGTGCCGCTCCAGACGACGTTGGCTTACTAC
>DASWRQ010000258.1:0-3644 GCA_036403095.1 Kutzneria sp.
CACGGCGGGTGAACACGTAGCCGAACCGGGTGTCCGTGGCCGCCAGCCGGTAGTCCGCGGACAGGATGATGGTCGACCCGGCGCCGACCGCCGCCCCGCGCAGCGCGGCGATGACCGGCTTGTTCAGCGCGAAGATCGCCAGCGACACCCGCCCGGCCGGTTCCCGGTAGGGCTGCCCCTCGTCGCTCGGTTCGGCCACGTCCAGGCCGCCCGGGGACAGGTCGGCGCCGACGCAGAAGTCCTTGCCGTGCCCGGTGAGGATCACGACCCGCACGTCGTCGTCGGCGTCCGCGTGACCGAGCGCGTCGGCCAGCTCGTCGGCCATCCGCAGGGTGAAGCCGTTGCGCCGCTCGGGCCGGTGCAGGGCGACGGTCGCCACACCGTCCGCCACCTCGAAGGTGATGTCCTGGTACATGGCGACCTCCTCGTGATCGCCGTCATGCTAGGCCCGCGCCGACGCTATTGACAACCTGCCAACAGGCGGGAGAATACTGGCGAGTACGCATCCGCAGCGCGGCATTCCCTTGCCGCTCGGGGAGGACCGGCATGAGCGACGAGGCTTTCATTTTCGAGGCGATCCGGACCCCTCGTGGCCGGGGCAAGCAGACCGGCTCCCTGCACGGGACCAAACCGGTCACCCTGGTGGTCGGCCTGATCGACGAGATCCGCCGCCGCCACCCAGGCCTCGACCCGAACACCATCGACGACATCGTGCTCGGCGTGGTGTCCCCGATCGGCGAGCAGGGCGGCGACATCGCGCGGACCGCGGCACTGCTCGCCGGCCTGCCGGACACCGTCGCCGGCGTCCAGCTCAACAGGTTCTGCGCGTCCGGCCTGGAAGCGGTGAACACGGCCGCGGCCAAGGTCAGGTCCGGCTGGGACCACCTGGTGCTGGCCGGTGGTGTGGAGTCGATGTCCCGGGTGCCGATGGGCTCCGACGGCGGCGCGTGGGCGCTGGACCCGGAGACCAACTACGAGACCTACTTCGTGCCGCAGGGCGTCGGCGCGGACCTGATCGCCACCATCGAGGGCTTCTCCCGCGAGGACGTCGATTCCTACGCGGTGCGGTCCCAGGAACGCGCGGCCAAGGCGTGGTCCGGCGGCCACTTCGCGAAGTCCGTGGTCCCGGTGGTGGACCGCAACGGCCTCCCGCTGCTCGACCACGACGAGCACATGCGCCCGGACTCCACGGTGCAGGGCCTCGGCAAGCTCGGCCCGTCGTTCGCCGGCGTCGGCGAGATGGGCGGCTTCGACGCCGTGGCGCTGCAGAAGTACCACGCAGTGGAGAAGATCGACCACGTGCACACCGCGGGCAACTCGTCGGGCATCGTGGACGGCGCCGCCCTGGTGCTGGTCGGCAGCGAGGCGGCCGGCCGGGCCGCCGGCCTGGTGCCGAAGGCGCGTGTCGTGGCCACCGCGACCACCGGCGCCGACCCGACGATCATGCTCACCGGCCCGGTCCCGGCCACCAGGAAGGTGCTCGCGACCGCGGGCCTGACAACGGCCGACATCGACATCTTCGAGCTCAACGAGGCTTTCGCGTCCGTGGTGCTGAAGTACCTGAAGGACCTGGAACTGCCCGCCGACAAGGTGAACGTGAACGGCGGCGCGATCGCCATGGGCCACCCGCTCGGCGCGACCGGCGCCATGCTGGTCGGCACCGTGGTGGACGAACTGGAGCGCAGGGACGCGCGCAGGGCGCTGGTCACCCTGTGCATCGGCGGCGGCATGGGCGTGGCGACCATCATCGAGCGGGTCTGAGGCAGGGGAACGACAACCGATGACAGAGCAGAACATGTTCCGCTGGGACGCCGACGAGGCCGGCATCGTGGTGCTCACCATGGACGACCCGAACCAGTCGGCCAACACCATGAACGAGACCTTCCACGCCTCCCTCACGGCCACGGTCGAGCGGCTGGAGGCCGAGAAGGACGACATCACCGGCGTGGTGCTGACCTCGGCGAAGAAGACCTTCTTCGCCGGTGGCGACCTGAACCTGCTGATGAGCGCCCGGCCCGAGGACGCGGCCGCGCTGACCGAGAGCGTGAACGGCACCAAGGCGCTGTTCCGCAGGCTGGAGAAGCTGGGCAGGCCGGTGGTCGCGGCCATCAACGGCGCCGCGCTCGGCGGTGGCTACGAGATCGCGCTGGCCTGCCACCACCGGATCGCGCTGGACGCGAAGGGCAGCCAGCTCGGGCAGCCCGAGGTCACGCTCGGCCTGCTGCCCGGCGCGGGCGGCGTGGCCCGCGCGGTCCGGATGTTCGGCATCCAGAACGCGCTGCTGAACATCCTGCTGCAGGGCCAGCGCTACAAGCCGCGCGAGGCGCTGGGCCTGAGCATGGTGGACGAGGTCGTGGACACCCCGGACGAGCTGCTGGCCAGGGCCAAGGAGTGGATCCGGGCCAACCCGGACGCCACCCAGCCGTGGGACGTCAAGGGCTACAAGATCCCCGGCGGCACCCCGAACAACCCGTCGTTCGCGGCGAACCTGCCCGCGTTCCCGGCCAACCTGCGCAAGCAGCTCAAGGGCGCGCCGATGCCCGCGCCGCGCAACATCCTGGCCGCCGCCGTCGAGGGCGCCCAGGTGGACATCGACACGGCGACCCGGATCGAGACGCAGTACTTCGTGGAGCTGGCCATCGGCCAGACCTCGACGAACATGATCAAGGCGTTCTTCTTCGACCTCCAGCACATCAACTCCGGCGGCAGCAGGCCCGAGGGCTACCCCGAGCACACCGCGCACAAGGTCGCCGTGCTCGGCGCCGGCATGATGGGCGCGGCCATCGCCTACGTCTGCGCGCGGGCCGGCCTGGACGTGGTGCTCAGGGACGTGTCCGCCGAGGCCGCCGCCCATGGCCGGGCGTACTCGGAGAAGCTGCTGGTCAAGGCCGTGTCCAGGGGCAAGATGACCCAGGACGCGGCGGACGCCGTGCTGGCCAGGATCACGCCGACCGCCGAGGCCTCCGACGTGGCCGGTGCCGATCTGGTGATCGAGGCGGTGTTCGAGAGCCCCGAGCTGAAGAAGAAGGTCTTCGCCGAGATCGAGCCGTTCGTGGCGCCGGACGCCGTGCTGGCGTCGAACACGTCGACACTGCCCATCACCGGCCTGGCCGAGGGCGTGAGCAGGCCGGACGACTTCATCGGCCTGCACTTCTTCTCGCCGGTGGACAAGATGCCGCTGCTGGAGATCGTCGTCGGCGAGAAGACCGGCGAGGCCACCGTCGCCAAGGCGCTGGACATCGCGCGGCAGATCCGCAAGACGCCGATCGTGGTCAACGACAGCCGGGGTTTCTTCACCAGCCGGGTGATCGGCACGTTCCTCAATGAGGCCGTCGCGATGGTCGGCGAGGGTGTGCCGCCCGCGTCCATCGAGCAGGCCGGCAGCCAGGCCGGCTACCCGGCTCCGCCACTGCGACTGATGGACGAGCTGACGCTGACGCTGCCCCGCAGGATCCGCGAGGAGACCAAGGCGGGCGTGCAGGCGACCGGCGGCACGTGGGAGCCGCACCCGTCCGAGGACGTCATCGACCGGATGGTGCTGGAGTTCGACCGCAAGGGCCGCTCCACCGGCGCCGGTTTCTACAGCTACGACGAGAACGGCAAGCGGACCGGCCTGTGGCCCGGGCTCGCCGAACACTTCGGCG
>DASWRQ010000259.1:0-24961 GCA_036403095.1 Kutzneria sp.
CAGGCCGACCAGGCTCGCGGCCGCCGCGTCGCCGAGGATGGTGGTGTTCGGGATGTGTCGCATCACCGAGGAAACCACCTTCTCGCCGACCAGAAGCAGTGCCGTGCTGCCGGCCGGCTCGTCGCGCAGCAGCGTCTCGACCGGCTTCAGCGCACCCAGACCGGTGACGCAGCTCTGGTGCGTCATCGTGAAAGCCCGTGCTTCGGTGAGGCCCAGCTTGTCCCGCACGGTGTCCATGTGACGCAGGTGCGGCGGCGCGATGTGCTGCACGGTGTGCGCGTGGACGACATAGCGGACCAGCGACCGGTCCGCGCCGGCCAACGCCTCCTCGCCGGCGGCCAGCAGGATGTCCAGCACCGACAAGCGGCCGATGGTGGTGATCCGGTCCAGGCCGAAGAACCTGGTCAGCAGCCGGACCTCTTTGGCCGACAGGTCCAGCGGGTCGCGCAGGTCCGGCACGCCGAGGCTGTCGTCGGGCCGGAAGGGCACGACCTTACGCAGGCGCAGCACACCGGCCCCCGTTCCCGGCCAGGCACCACTGCAGCACGGCCATCGCACTGTGCATCTTGTTCTCGGCCTGGTCGAAGGCGATGCTGCGGGGCCCGTCCAGCACCTCGGCGACGACCTCCTCGCCGCGGTGGGCCGGCAGGTCGTGCATGAACACCGCCGCCGGGAAGCGGTCCATCAGCGCCGTGCCGACCTGGAACGGCGCGAACACCGTGCGCCAGTCGGGATCCGGCTTGCTGGTGCCGGTGGTCTGCCACCGGGTCGTGTAGACGACGTCGAACTCGGCCGGCAACTCGGCGAGATCATGCTGCTCGTGCACCACGGCGCCGCTGGTGGCGGCCAGCTTCGCCGCTCGCTCGCGGACGTCCTGAGTGAGGCCGTAGCCCGGCGGCGTGCGCAGTTCCAGGTGCGTGCCACGGAATCGGCTCAGACCGAGGGCCAGCGCCGCCGCGGTGTTGTTGCCCTCGCCCAGGTAGAGGATGCGCAGGCCTTCGACCGAGCCGAACCGGCCGGCGAGAGTGGTCAGGTCGGCCAGCGCCTGGGTCGGATGCTCGTCGGCGCTCATGGCGTTGACCACGGCCATCCGGTCCTGGTCGGCCCAGATCCGCATCTCCTCGGGATCGTCCGCGGTGCGCGCGACCAAGGCATCGAGCATGCGGGAGAACACGCGGCCGGTGTCCTCGCTGGTCTCCCCCGTGTTCAGTTGGAGGTCGTTGGGGCCGTAGGCGATCACGCTCGCGCCGAGGCGCACGGCGGCCGCGGAGAAGGCGGTCCGGGTGCGGGTCGAGGTCTTCCGGAAGAAGACGCCGACGACCTTGCCGGCCAGCTCGTCACCCGCCGGTCCCGAACGGCTGAACTCCGCGCCGCGCGTGACGATGTCGTGCAGATCGTCGTCGGACAGGTCGTCCAACGAGATCAGATGCCGTGCTACCACCGCGCCACCTCCGCGAAGAAGTCCGGTACCGCCAGGGCACGACCGGCCTGCAAGCCGGTCGTGAAGAGCTCCAGCCCGACCGCGATGTCCAGGACACCGAGCCCGAACGGCGAGAAGATCCGCGGCTTGTCCCGGCCGAGTGTGATCTCGCCGAGCAGGAGCTCGGCGAGCGTGCCGTCGATGAAGTCGCGGTGACCGAGCCGCTGCTCGGCCAGGTGTGGCGACGTGTCGGCCTGCAGGCAGTGGTCGACGTCGTCGAGCACGTTGTGGGACGCGGCGATGAGGTTCGGGCCGATGTCCCGCAACGACACGTTGAGCACCGTTTGACCGGGCGCCAACGCGTCCTCGTCGAGGATGTGCGGCTCGCCGGCGGTGGTCGCGAGGATCACCACATCGGCGCCGTCGAGCGCACCGGCCAGCGTCGAGCTCACCGAACCGTGGTAGCCCAAGGCCTCGACATACCGAGCGGCCTTGTCGGCATAGTCGGGCACGGCGTCGTGAACGACGACGGAGCCGATCTCCCAGTCCAGTGCCCGCAGGAACTCCAGGATATTCCGCGAGATCACGCCCGCACCGACAACGGCGATCTTCCTGGCGATCCGGGAACCGTGCAGCGCCTCCGCGCCGAGCACGGCCGAGGCGGCCGTCCGCGCCGCGCTGATCTGTGCCGCTTCCAGGCAGGCGAAGGGGTGGCCCGTCTCGAAGTCGTTGAGCAGCAACACGGCCGAGGCCCGCGGGATGTTGCGGTCGACGTTGTCCGGAAAGCTGCCGATCCACTTGATGCCGGCCACGCCCGGCGCACCGCCTAGCAACGCCGGCAGCGCGATGATCCGCGCGTTCGGCTTCTCCGGGAAGCGCAGGAAGTAGCTCCGTGGGTTGATCGTCTCCCCACGGTGGTGGGCGAGGTAGGTGTCACGCACCCGGGCGAGGATCTCCGGCCGCGACTTCTCGATGACGGCCCGGATGTCCTTGCCGCCCATCACATGGAACGCGAACACGGCCGGCTCAGCTCCTCACGGTCGACAGCTCGGCGGGCGCGTCGAGCAGGCGGCCCGGCCCGAACCGGCCGGCCACCCACGCGTCGTCGTAGATCGTCCGCGCGTACCGGTCGCCGAAGTCGGGCGATACGCCGACGACGCACGATCCGACCGGCAGTTCCGGCGCGCGGCGCAGGATCGCCGACACCACGGAGCCGGTCGAGCCGCCGGCGAACAGGCCGCGCTGCCGGGCCAGCCACCGGCAGGTGCGGATGGTGTCCACTTCGGGCACCTGAATCAGCTCGTCGACCAGCTCGGGCCGGAAGAGCTCCGGCCGCCGGCTGGCGCCGATGCCGGGGATGTAGCGCGGACCGGCCGGGGTGCCGAAGCTGACCGAGCCTTCCGCGTCCACCGCGATGATCCGCGTCGACGGCGACACCTTGCGGAAGTGGTGGACGCAGCCCATCAGCGTGCCGGCCGTGCCGGTGCCGACGAACAGGTAGTCCACCCGCGGCAGCTCGGCGGTGATCGACGCCGCGGTGTGCCGCTCGTGGGCCATCCAGTTGCGCGGGTTCACGTACTGGTTGAGCCACACCAGAAGCGGGTCCGACGCGACGCGCCGCTCGATGTAGGAGATCCGGCTGCCGAGATAGCCGCCGCTGGCGTCGCGCTCGTCCACCTCGACGACCTCGGCGCCGAGCGCCCGCATGATCTCCACGCTCTGCGGCGAGGTGTTCGGGTCGGTGACGCAGAGGAAGTGGTAGCCCTTGCCGGCCGACACCATGGCCAGCGCGATGCCGAGGCTGCCCGACGACGACTCGATCAGGCTGCCGCCCGGCCGCAGCAGGCCCCGCCGCTCGGCGTCGGAGACCATGCTCACGGCGACCTTCAGCTTGATCGAGCCCGCCGGGTTGAGGCCCTCCATCTTCAGGTAGACGTCGACGTTCCCCAGCTCGGGCAGACGCAGGAAGACGTCGTCCGGGGCCATCTCGTAGGCGTGTTCATATATCACCGCTACCCGCCTCAGATCAGTGAATTCGCCGTGCCGCCGACGACAACGTCCCGCCAGCGTAGAAGTGCTCTCCCGCCGGTGACAGGCAAGCAGCGGGCAGCAAAGTTGCCGGACGGCGTTCCTGGTCGACCGGCCCGGGCGGCTGCCCTACTGACCGCATGCAACCTCTGCGCAAGACCGGACGTGAGCTCACGCTCGCCCAGCAGGCGTTGTGGTTCCTTCAGGAGCTCGCGCCGGACAGCAGCGCCTACAACGTGTCCGGCGCGGTGAACCTGCATTTCGACGTCGATGTCGAGCTGCTGGCCACGGCGGTGCGGGCCACGGTGGCGGCGCATGACGTGCTGGACTGCGTGTTCCGGCCGGTCGGCGGCGAGGTGCGCCGGCTGCCCGGCCGCACCCCGTTCGAGCTCGATGTGCACGATCTGTCGTTGACCGACGACGAGATCCGGGAGTTCGCGGTCGGCCTGGTGCGGCGGCCGTTCCGGCTGGCCCGGGAGCGGCCGGTGCGCATCGCGTTGCTGCGCCGGACGAACGGCCCGGACATCCTGCTGTTGGCCGCGCACCACATCGTCATGGACAACGTGTCCCAGCTGCTGACGTTCGCCGAGATCCTCACCGCGTACTCGGCGCTGCTCAACGGCACGGAACCCGCGCCGACGACGGCCGCCGACTTCGACGAATTCGTGGACCGGCAACGGGAATACCTGGAGTCGCCGCGGGCGGACGCCGCGCGGAAGTACTGGCAGGGCCGGCTGGCCGACGTGCCGAAGAACGACATCCCGACCGACCGGCCGCGGCCGGCGGTCTACCGGTTCGCCGGCTCCGTGGTCGAATTCGGCCTGTCGGCCCGGCTCATGTCGGACGTCGAGCTGGCGGCGTCGGCCCGCAACACCACGACGTTCGCGTTCCTGTTCTCGGTTTTCCAGCTGCTGCTGCACATCTACAGCGGCCAGACCGATCTGCTCGTCGGCTACCCGGCAACACTGCGGGCCGGCCCCCGGTTCCGCGACTCCATCGGCTATTTCGTCAACACGTTGCCGTTGCGGGCGCGCATCGATCCGGACGCCTCGTTCGACACGCTCCTGCGCGACACCGCCGACGAGCTCCTGCGCGGCGTCCTGCACCGCCAGTTCCCGTTCGCGCTGATGCCACGGCTGGTCGACGTCAAGCGCGAGCCGAACCGCGCCGGCCTGATCGAGGTGATGTTCGTGCTGATGGTCGAGGGCTCGGCCAACCCGATCGCCGCGTCGCTGGCGCCGGGCACCCGGATCGAGCACGCCGGGCTGGAGCTCTCCGAGTTCTACGTGCCCCAGCAGCAGGGGCAGTTCGACCTGACGATGCAGGTGCAGCACAGCGGCGGCCAGGCGCGCGCCGAACTCAAGTACAACACGTCGCTGTTCACCGAGCAGACGGCCCGCAGCCTGGCCGACGACTTCGTCGACCTGCTCGACGCCGCGGCCAACGACGCCCTGCCGGCCCGGCTGCGGGACGTCACCGACGGCCGGAACAGCCCAGAAGCGGAGGAAAGATGAGACAGGACACGGAAATCGACGCGACCCGGCTCGCGCAGGTGCGCGCCGTGGTGGCCGAGATCTTCTCCGCCGACCCGGCCCAGGTCGAGGCGGCGGGCTCGTTCGAGGACGACCTCGACACGAACTCGCTGCTCGCCGTCGACCTGTGCGTCCGCCTTGAGGCGGACTTCGGCATCAGCATCAGCAACGACGAACTGCCGCAGCTCATGACCGACCTGCGGACGGTGTACGAGTTCGTCGCCGACAAGGCAAAGTGGTGATGGGCATGACTGAGACGACAACCGTGGTGGCGCCGACCGGTTTCGGGCGGCTGGCCGACGGCGGCTGGCTGCGGCCGACCGAAGTGCCGGGCCTGCTCAACTTCACGCCGAAGTTCGAGACGGCGCTGGCCGGCCTGCAGGCGGCGTTGACCGCGGCCGATCCGTCGCCGGTGGACGGGCCGACCTGGCACCCGCCGGTGGTGCCGCTGGCCCACATCGAACGCGCCCAGTACACGGAGGGGTTCCCGCACCTGCTGGGCACCGTGCACGCACTGGCTCCGGGCCAGGACACCGCGCGGACGCCGACCGACACGGTGCTCGCGCCGGCCGTCTGTTACGGCATCTATCCGCAGGTGGCCGACAGCGTCATCGAGGGGCCGCTGTCCTTCGACGTCGCGGGCTACTGCTACCGCCACGAGGCGACCGCCGAGCTGGGCCGGTTCCGGTCCTTCCGAATGCGGGAGTTCGTCACCATCGGCGACCCGACCACGGCCTGGCAATGGCGCGACGGCTGGATCGCCCGCTGCGAGGCGCTGTTCACGCGGCTCGGCCTGACGCCGGTCGTGACGCCGGCCAGCGACCCGTTCTTCGGGCCCGGCGGCCGGTTCATGAAGTCCAGCCAGCTGGAGCAGAACCTCAAGTTCGAGTTCGTGGCGGCGTTGCACGACGACGACCCGGGCACGGCGATCGCCTCGGCCAACTGCCACAAGGACCACCTGGGCGAGCTGTTCGCCATCGAGCACGCCGGCGGCGGCTGGGCGCACAGCTCCTGCATGGCGTTCGGCCTGGAACGGACCATGTTGGCGCTGATCCACGCGCACGGCGACGACCTGGCCGACTGGCCGGAACTGGTCTGAACACGCTGCTGGGCCGGCGGTCTTCGACCGCCGGCCCGTTCTCGTCGGCGTCAGAAGCCGACGACCTGCTCGGTGTGGTCCAACTCCACCTCGTCGACGTACGGCGCGAGGCGGTAGCAGTACCGATCGCCGGAATCGGCGATGATCAGCGACGCCTCCAGCAGCTCCGACAGCAGCATCAAGGGATTCGGCACCGGCATCGGCAGCACATCGTCCACAGTGAACCGACGCGTCGGCAGCGCCGCCAGGCGCCGCACCAACGTGCGGTGGTCCTCGGCCAACAGGTCCAGGTCCCAGCGCAGGCTGTCGGCCAGGGAACGCTGATGCGGCAACAACGCGTGGTCGTTGGTCCACAGCATCTGCGTCGTCGGGCCTTGGGCCAGCAACACCGTCACCGGGATCGTCCGCAGCCGTTCGGCGGCGAACTCCAACCAGCGCGGCAGGCCGCCGAGCCGCCGGCACAGCTCGGCAACCAGTGGCAGCTCCTCGGTCGACCACGCGTCGGCGCCGACGTGGCTCAGCACCAGGTCCACCGCCCCGCCGTCGACCGACAGCGGCTGGACCTCCCGATTGACGCCGAGGCGCTCGGTGAGCTTGCGGCGGGCTGTGGTCAGCACGTGCAGGCCGGGATAGCGGCCGAGCAGCTCCTTGGTGACGGCGGTGACGCTGTCCGGGATGTGCTCGGCGTTGTCCAGCACCAGCAGCAGGTCGGCCGCGCGCTCGTCGGTCCGGTCCCAGCCCAGCTGCTGACGCACGCGCTGACGGACGGCGGTCGCCTGGTTGCCGCACCGCTCCGGTGGGAGGTCGCCGAGCTCCACGACCACGACGCCATCGCGGAACCCCGGGCCGGCTTCGGCCGCGACGCTCAGCGCAAGCCGGGTCTTGCCGACGCCGCCGGGGCCGATGAACGTGGTCAACCGGTTGGCCCGCACCGTTTGCACGAGCCGGTCGTGCTCCGCGCGCGGACCGACCGGCGCGGTCGGCGGCGGCTGCGGGCCGCGCCACCGGATCCGGGCCGGGCCGGGCTCGTCGCGGTCGTCCTCGACGCCGAGCGCGTCGGCCAGCAGGTCGACGGACGACCGGCGCGGCGACTGCACCCAGCCCAGCTCCAGGTTGCGGATGGTGCGGACGCTGAGGCCGGACCGCTCGGCCAGTTCCTCCTGCGTCCAGCCGCGTTCCTCGCGCAGCGCCGCGATCCGCGTCGCATCCCAGGTGTTGCGGCGGATGCGCAGCACAGGCGTCACCGGTACCCCCTTGACTGAAGTTCGTACAGCTCGGCGTACATGCCGCCGCGGGCCATCAGGTCGGCGTGGCTGCCGACCTCGCGCACCCGGCCCTCGTCCAGCACGACGATCAGGTCGGCCATGCCGACCGTCGAGAACCGGTGCGACACCAGGAGTGTCACGGTGCCGGTCGGCTTGCCCGTGCGGGCAACCGCGGCGAAGCGCTCGAACAGCGCGTGTTCGGTGTGGGCGTCCAGCGCCGCCGTCGGCTCGTCGAAGACGACCAGCAGCGGGTCCGTGCGCATCAATCCCCGGGCCAGGGCCAGTTTCTGCCACTGCCCGCCGGACAGCTCGACACCGTCCTCCCAACGGGTGCCCAGCTGCGTCTCCAACCCGCGCGGCAGGCCGTCGACGAGACTCGACGCGCCGGCCCGCTCGACCGCCGCGCCGACGGCCGCCAGGTCGTCGATGCGGAGCAGGTCACCGACGCCGATCGACTCCCGGACCGGAAACTCCAGCTTGGCGAAGTCCTGGAACGCGGCCGCGCACCGCTGCTGCCACCGTTCGACGCCGAACGCCGCGATGTCGGTCCCGTCGACCAGGATCTGCCCGGATTCCGGTTTGGTGAAGCCGGACAACAGCTTCACCAACGTCGTCTTGCCGGCCCCGTTGTCACCCACCAGCGCGACGACCGCGCCGGCCGGCAATCGCAGCGACACTCCGTCCAGCACCGACTTGCCAGGGTAGGCGAACCGCACTTCCCGCAACTCGATGCCGTCACGCAAGGCTTCGGGAACGGCTTCGGAGCCGGTATGCCGCGTGCCGGTGGCGTAGTCCTTGAGCCACAGGAACCGTTGGCCGACCCGGAGCACGAACAGGAAGTCGGTGCCGTACATGACGGCCGTGCCGACCGTGGACGTCATCTGCGCGGCCAGGCCTACCACCAGCACGACGTCGCCCGCGGTGGCGCTCTTGTCGACCACGTGCACCAGAGCCAGGGCGATCGCGCCGACATAGGCCAGCGCGTTGACCGCGCCGTCGATCGCCTGTAGACCCGCGCCTCGCCAACTGGCCCGATTTCGCTGGCCTATCACGGTGTTCGACACGCGGTGGTGCCGCTCACCGAGCAGCGCCGTCAGGCCGTAAACCCGGAGCTCGCCGGCGGTCGACACGGACGTGCTGAGCTCGAACAGGTGTCGCCGCAACCGTTCCGGCTCGCTCGTCGCCTCCTGGGCCGCGACCTTGAGGTCCTTGCTCACCTTGCCCAGCCAGAACGACAGCGCCGACAGCACCGGCAGGAACAGCAGCAACGGATCGACCTGGACCAGCAGCACCGCTGTGACAACCAGCGTCGCCGCGACCCGAACCAGGCCGGCGGTCGCGTTCACCATGCCCGGCAGCCGCCAGTGCTCCTCGCGGATCCGCTGCACCTGGTCCAGGTAGTCGGTCCGCTCGTGATGGGCCAGCCCTTCGGCGCCGCCGATCAGCCGCATCAGCCGCCGGCTGGCCTCCGCCCCTGCCCGCTCCTGCACGGTGAAAAGGCAGTGCACGTAATAGAAAACGGAGGCCAGCGCGGCGCCGACGGTGAGCGCCATCAGCCCGGCGGCGATCAGACCGGCCCGCAGATCGCCGGCGATCGCCGCGTCCACCAGCAACTTCGCGCCCAGCCCGCCGATCGGCACCGAGGTGGCGAAGACGATGCCGGTGAGCAGCTGGGCGGTGGCATGCCATGGCGCGGCCCGGAAACCGATGCCCATCAGCTCCAGGTACGCCTTGATCGTGTCACGCATGACCGGCCTCCAGCTCCACGAACCGGGCCGCTTGCAGGTCGAACATCCGGGCGTACCGTCCCTCCTGCGCCAGCAGCTCGTCATGGCTGCCGTCCTCGACGACAATTCCGTTGTCCAGCACGATGATCCGGTCCGCGCGGCGCACGGTGGAGAACCGGTGCGAGATCAGGATCGTGGTCAGCCCGGCGGTCAGCTCCAGGAACCGCTCGTAGATCTCCGCCTCGGCCCGCACGTCCAACGCGGCCGTCGGCTCGTCGAGGATCAGCACCCGTGCCCCGGCGTCGACCGCGAACAACGCCCGGGCCAGGGCGACGCGCTGCCACTGCCCGCCGGACAGGTCGGTGCCGCCGGTGTACTCCGGCGACAGGATCGTGTCCCAGCCGTTGGGCAGCTTCTCGACCATCGGCAACGCCCCCGCGCGCTCGGCCGCCGCGTGCAGCCGGTCGCGGTCGCCCGCGTGCTGCGGCGCGCCCATGCCGATGTTCTCGGCGACGGTCAGGTGGTACTTGGCGAAGTCCTGGAACAGCACGCCGATCCGGCCGCGCCAAGCCGCCGGGTCCAGCTCGGCCAGGTCGATGCCGTCCACGCGGACCGTGCCGGCGGTCGGCGGGTGCAGGCCACAGAGGATCTTGACCAGCGAGCTCTTGCCGGCCCCGTTGTCGCCGACGACGGCCAGCGACCGCCCGGCCGCGATGGTCAGGTCGACGCCCTTGAGCGCCTCCTGGTCGACCCCGGGGTAACGGAACCGGACGCCGGACAGCCGGATCTGGTCGGACGGGAACCCGGCCGGCAACTCCACACGCTGACCGAGGCGCGGCTCGTCGGCGACCCGGTCGCTCAGTCCGAGGACCTTGGGCACCGAGGCGGCGGCGAACGACAGGTACGCGTTCTGGTCGTCGAAGGCGGTGTAGTTGTTGGCCAGGCTCAACGCCTGCGTGTAGACGGCCAGGCCGGCCAGGCCGATGTCGTGCCGGACCGCCGCCCAGGCCAGCAGCCCGTACGACAGGGCATTGACCACGGCCAACGCCCCGGTCGAGCCCAGCACCACCCGCGCGCGCGGGCGGCGTTCCCGCCAGATCGGCTCCATCGCCGCCCGCCAGGCCGTGCCGAACCTCGTGACCAGCCAGTCCAGCAGGCCCCAGATGCGGATCTCCTTGGCCGCCGGCGCGGTGATCGCCAGGTCCCGCAGGTACTCGGCCTCCTGCAACGCCGAGCTCTGGCCGAACCCGACCTGGCCGACCCGGAAGTACTCGCGCTGCATGAAGTAGACGACAAGAGGCCAGGTCACCAGCCAGATCACGGCCAGCCACCAGTGGAACGCGACCAGCACGGCGGCCGCCGCGAGCGCCCGCAGCCAGGCCGGCACGACCGCGGCCAACGCCCCCACCGCCAGGCTCGGCCGGTCGTTGTCGGCCAGGCCAAGGCCGCGGACCACGCGCAGGCCGGCCAGCACCTCCGGGTCGGTCAGGTGGGCGATCCCGGCGGGCGTGCCAACCGCCGACAGCACCCGTTCCTGAAGGTCCCGATCGACCTGCCGGCCCAGCGTCTCCGCCAACGTCGTCAGCAACGGCGTGACGATCTGTTGCACCAGCACCAGTCCGCCGACCACCGCCAGCAGGGCCAGCAGCTGCCGCCCGGCGCCGGCATCCAGCCCTTCTTTCACTGCACCGGGAATCGCCCCGATGAGCAGGCCGGTCGTCACCGCGACGACGATCGGCAGCAGGGCCGCCGCGAGGATCAGCAGCAGCCCCAGGGCCGACCGGCCGGGGTTGGCCTTGGCCAGCACCCTGACGAGCGCGGCGATCCCTCGCATGGTGCCCAGCGACTGTGACTTCGCCATGTTCAGTCCCCGCTCTCTTGTGGTGACCGGGCCGGCACGCACTCCCGGCGCGGGGCCGTGGCCCGTTGTCCCCAGCGGTCGTCCGACAGCGTGAGCAGCGCGTGCACGCGGACCGGGATCAGCAGCACCACGTGCATCGCCCCGTAGAGCAGGAAACCCAGGAACGCCGGACTCCGCGTCCGCCATACCCCGTACGCGCAGTGGCCCAGCGCGACCAACGCCAGTCCGATCCCGTAATACGTGAACCCGTCCAAGCCTCTTACCGCCAGCAGGACCACGGTCGCGGCGAGCAGAGCCGGGGCCAGGATCTGCACGACGGCGTCGAGCACGAGGTAGAGACCTCGCGCCGGCAGCCGGGGCAGGATCGCGGCCATGTCCCGGTACACACAACGGTTCCAGCGCAGTTGCTGACGCAGGAACGGCTTCAGTCGTGCCGGCACGACGGTCGCGGCCCGGGCGTCGCCGACGTAGACGGTGCGCATCCCGGTGCCCAGCACGAGATTGGTGAGGTGGCGGTCCTCGCCGTGGGTGCTGGGCCGATTGCGGAAGGTCTGGTTGAGGTAGTCGTCCAGGGTGCGTTCGAGCACCGACCGGCGGTACGCGGAGAACGGCCCCGAACAGCACAGCACCGAGCCGAACAGCGACTGCGCGGCCCGTTCCTGGTTGCACGCGTACCAGTAACGCCGGTCGATGATCCGGGTCAGCCAGTTCACGGCGGCGTTGGCGGCACGCATCTCCCCCATCGCCGCGCCGACCGTCTGATCGTCGAGCGCCCTGACCAGCCGGCGCACGCCGTCCGGGTCGATCTCCGTGTCCGAGTCGACCGAGATCACGACGTCGCCGTCGGAGTCCACAATGGCCTGGGCCTGGGCGTGCCGTTTGCCCATGTTCGAGGCCAGCCGGATGACCCGGTTTCCCTTGCGCCGACCGAACTCCCGGTACACGGGTTCGAGCGCGGCCCGGTTGGGCGAGCCGTCGTCGACGACGTGCACGCGAATCTCGCCGGCGTAGTCCTGCCGGGCGATCGAGTCGAGGCAGGCCGCGAGCTCGGCCGGATCCTCGTTGTAGCAAGGAATCACGACGTCGACGGTCGGCAGCCGGGCCGGCGCGGACGGTGTGCCGCGCCGACGCGCCCGTTCGGCGAACACGGTCTGCAGGGTCAGATAGCTGCCGACGAGGATCAGATAGGCCAGGAACACGCACCGGCGAAGCAGGTCGAGGGTGGCGGTCACGAAGGAGGTAGGGCGCCGGGTTACAAGTTTTGTAACCCGGACCGCTAACTCAGTCATTTCCCCTTGACCAACGGGCGGTCCCTGATGGCAGACGGCAACTGGACGATCAGCGAGCGGGTGGCACTGCGCTTCGCCGGCGGGCGAACCCGCACCGGCCCGGCCACCCTCGGGCAGACGAACATGGTTCGCTCGGTGGCGATCGACGATCCGGCCGGCAGCAACGCGCGGCTGATCTGGGAGGTGCCGGCCGGCGTCGACCTGGGCCGGCTGGCCGAGGTGGTCACGACGGTGGTGCTGCGGCACGACTCGCTGCGCACCACGTTCCCCGAGGCCGGGCGGCAGTTCGTAGCCGGCGAAGGCTCCGTCGAGATGCCGGTGTACGAAGCCGAAGACGCCTACGCGTGCGCCGACGACGTGGCGCCGCAGCTGCGGGCCGTTCGGTTCGACCCCACGGTTGAGCTGCCGGTCCGAGCCGCGGCGATCACCTCGCACGGCGCCCCCGCCGGCCTGATCCTCATCCTGTGCCACACGGCCGTCGACGCTGCCTCGCAGTCGATCCTGCGCCGTGAGGTGGCGGCGCTGCTGGCCGGCGAGGAGCTGCCACCGCCGGCCGCGACCCAGCCGGTGGATCTCGGCGAGGCCGAGCAGACGCCGGCCGGCCAACGGCGCATCGCGGCCGCGCTGCGCTACTGGGACGACCTGCTGCGCACCACCCCGCAGGCCATGTTCGCCGTCCCCGGCGTCGGGCCGACGGACTGGATGCTGCCCCGGCTGACCATCCGGTCGACAGCGGCCGCGCCGGCACTGGCCCGGATCGCCGACCGGACCGGCGCGGGCCGCGCCACCGTGGTGCTGGCCGCCCTGTGCGCGCTGGTCGGCCGCCGACTCGGCGTGTCGACGGCCGTGGTCGCGATGCTCGCGGCCAACCGACTGCTGCCCCACCTGACCGACTACGTGGGCACCATCTCGCAGGACGCGCTGATGTCGACCGAGCTGGACGTGGCCACGTTCGACGAGCTGGTCGGCCGGATCCGCGACCGGTCGCTGGCCGCCTACCGCCGCAGCGCGTTCGACTCGGTGGCGCTGTGGCAGATCATCGACGGCGTGGCGGCGCGGCGCGGCACCCACTGGGCGCGGGACTGCGTGTTCAACGACCTGACCGGGTTGACGCACGGCGCCGAGCGCACCGGCGACGCCGTCTCCCACGCCGACCCTGGTATCCGGTTCGAGTGGCTGCCGCCGGAGGCCATGCCGACGCGGCTCATGGTGTGGGCCGTCCGCTTGGACGACGAGGTCGAGCTGGCCGTGCTGGCCGACCCGCAGTGCCTGACCACGTCCGAGGTGGAGGACTTCGGCAGCGCCATGATCGGGCTCATCGTCGAGGCGGCCGATGGGGACGTCGCACTCGCCGACTCCGCGGTGGTGGCCTCGTTGACACCCGCCGTGCGCGGCGACGGCTGGTATCTGGTCGACCGCTGCTGGATCGAGCTGGCGGCCGTCCGCCAACTGCTCGACGACGTGCTCGACGGACCCAGCCTCGTGGTGGCGGTGCCGGACGACGAACTGGGGCACCGGCTCGTCTGCTATGTCGCCGGTGATCACGTTGCGGCCGAACGGATCCACGCCGACTGCGTGGCCGCCCTTGAGATGCGGCCGAGCGCCATGGCCCCGCACCGCTACGTCCGCTGCGCACAGGCGCCGGCCGACGTGCACGACGCCGACGCGTGGCAGGCGCTGGCCGTCGCCGAGCACACCGGCCGCGCCGAGGTCGGGGTGTGACCTGCGGGTTGAGAATCCTGCGAGGTTCTGCCCCACTGCCGTGTCGCACGCTCGGCCGGTGCGAACAGTCGAGTGGGAGATGCTCTACAGCGACAACGTGACCTGGGTGTTCCGGCTGATGCTCGGCCGGGTCGGCAACCTGCCGGACGCGGAGGACCTCGCCGCCGAGGTTTTCCTCACCGCGCTGCCCTATCTGCGCACCGAGGCCGACGTCCGGCAGGTCCGGGCCTACCTGCGGGCCACCGCGCGGACCGTGCTGGCCCAGCACTGGCGGTCGGCGTCCACCACCGAGGCCACCGCGCTCGAACTGGCCAAGACCGCGCCGGCGCAGACGGCAGCGGCCGGCCCGGCCACGCGGCAGGCCGAGCTGATCCTGGACGCGCTGCCGGACCCGTACCGGTCGGTGCTCCGGTTGCGGTACCTGCATTCGTACTCGCTGAAGGAGACCGCCAGCGAGCTCGGCATCACGCTGTCCAATGCCAAGGTCATCCAGCACCGGGCGTTGAAGCTGGCGGCCGCGCTGGGTTAGGGAACCAGCAGGGCGCCGATGCGGGCGTCGAGCGCGGCGCCGGCCTTGTGCTGCCGCAGCTTCCGCCGGTACAGGCCGAGGGTGCTGGTGATGTCGAGCGTCCGCTTCCTGGGCTCGAGGGTGAGCACGGGCGCGATCGCGTCGGCCGCGCCGTCGGGATCGCCCAGTCCCAGCCGGGCCATCGACAGGTAGATCTGGGAGATGGCGGCCCGGTCGTAGCTCCAGCCGGGGCGGCTCGGGTCGGCGAAGGCCTCGACCGCGGCGTGGGCGTGGTGCTCGCCGGTCCGCAGGGCCTGGCCGTCGTGCGGCAGGGCCATGTACACCTCGGCGATGTAACTCAGCCGGGCCGGGTCGACGTTGGCGTTGTCGTAGCCGAGCAGGTCGTCCACGTCGTCGGCGACGTGCCGCTGCCACCGTCGTTCGGCGCTGCGCAGCGCCTGCTGCGCGCCGGACACCCGGCGGGTGAGGGCCAGCACGCGGGCGGCGCGCAGCGGCAGCAGCACCGACATGATGCCGGCCGTGTGCTCGGTGAGGACGACGCCGGAATTGGCGTAGCGCAGCGCCTCGTCGTAGTGGCCGGCCCAGAACGCGGTCAGCGACTCGATGTTGCGGATCAGCGCGCACAGGCCCGGGTGCTCGGCCCGCTGGGCGAAGGCGAAGGCCGCCTCGGCCTGCCTCAGGGCGGTCGCGGCGTCGCCGCGGTCGTGGCTGGCGCTGGCCAACAGGTATCCGGTCAGCCCGGCGTAGAAGTACAGCCGGCGGGTGTGCACCCGGGACAGCTTGGCGTGCACCAGGTTCACCGCGGCCAGGTGCACGGTCGCCAGCCGCCCCAGGATCGGATCCGCCGACTCACGCGCGTAGCTGGCCGCCAGTTCGCGCACCGCGCCGTCGAGCCAGGTCAGCACCTCCGACCCCGACGACGTTCGTGTCACCTCGGCCAGCTCGGCCGACCGCTCGCAGGTCGCCACAAGCACGTCCGGCCGGCTCTCGCTCGGTCTTGTGTGGCCCCGCCGCAGGTCCTCCACGCGGTCCCGGGCGGCCAGCAGCTCCCGTCTCAGCCGAGGCGGGATGTCGAACAGGTCGACCAGCACGGCGAACCGGTCCCGGCTGGCCAGCGTCCGGCCGTTGAGGTAGTTGCCGCAGGTGGCGTGCGACCAGCCGGTGCGTTTGGCCACATCACGGTACGTGATCGCCCCGCCGCCGGTCTCCCGCAGCAGCTTGCGCAGCAGCGCGCCCAGATCCTGCGTGGTCTGGACCAGTGCCACGACCGTGCTGATGTCCTCCTGCGTTGACGCCGCCACGTCGACTCCCCAGTCACCCTTGGTCAGTGTTGTGCAAGGTTGTCCAAGATATGTGCCCGACACCTTGTCCGGCTACGACAGTTCGGTTGTAGCGGTTTCGACGAATGGGTGACCGGAATGACCACGACAACCACCGAGAACAGCCCCGGCACACAACACCAGTGCCGCCGGGACACGACGTGACGGACAAAGAGGCACATCGGCCCGCCGATGGGCACGACCTACGCCGTCACCTGCACGGTCACGCAAGGTGTCCGCCTGCTCACCGAGGATTCGTTCGTCGCATTCTTTTCGTCCGATCGCGTAATTCAGCGAATTTTCGCCGATTCGCGGCTGGTTGCGCCAGTCGCACTGGGGGCAATGATGGAGTTTCGCGTACTCGGCCCGTTCGAGTTGCGCGCCGACGGCAAACCGGTGGATATCGGACCGCCGCGGCAACGCGCCGTGTTGGCCGCGCTGGCGGTGGACGTCGGCCGTCCGGTGCTGCCCGACGCCCTGATCGACCGCGTCTGGGGCGAGGAGCCGCCCGACGGCGTCCGGCACGGCCTGCACGTCTACGTCGCGCGGATCCGCCGCGTCCTGCGCCAGACGGAAGCCCCGGCCACCCTCCCGACCCGCACCCTCCCGACCGCCGCCGGCCTCGTCCGCCGGTCCGGCGGCTATGTGCTCGACGTCGATCCGGACTCCGTCGACGTGCATCGGTTCGCGCGCCTCGTCCAGCGGTCGCGGGAGCCCGCTCGCACCGACCAGGACCGCGTTTCCCTTCTACGCCAAGCGATGCAGCTCTGGCACGGCACCCCACTGGCCGACCTGCCGGGGCTGTGGGTCGCCCAGGTGCGGCAGAACCTCGTGCGGCAGCGACTGGAAACCGCCGTCGCCTGGGCACAGGCCGAGACAGCCGTCGGCAGCGCCGCCGTGACCATCCCGACGCTGACCGAGCTCGTCGCCGAGCATCCGCTGGTGGAGAGCCTGGTGGCCGCGTTGATGCGGGCCCATCACGCCACCGGTAATACCGATGAGGCTTTGACCTCTTATGCCGCTATGAGACAGCGGTTGGTCGAGGCGCTCGGGGTGGAACCCGGGGCCGAGCTGAAGATGTCGCACCAGGACGTGCTTCGGGCCGACGACCCGGTCGCGCCGTCCTTTCGGGACAGGGCCGTTCTCAGCGACAGGGCCGTTTTCAGGGACAGGGCCGTTTTCAGGGAGGGGGCCGCGCCGGCCCAGCTGCCGATGGACGTGCCCGGGTTCACCGGTCGCGACGCCGAACTCCGCCGGCTGGACGGGCTGCTGGCACCCGCCGCGCCGACCACCGTCGTGGTGTCGGCCGTGTCCGGCACGGCCGGTGTCGGCAAGACCGCGTTGGCCGTGCACTGGGCCCACCGCGTGCGATCGTCCTTTCCCGACGGCCAGCTCTGCGTCGACCTCCGCGGCTTCGCCTCCGAGGGGTCGACCAGCCCGGACGAGGCGATCCGAGGCTTCCTCGAAGCATTGGGCGTTGCACCCCACCGTGTTCCGGCCACCCTGGCCGATCGCGCCGCCCTGTATCGCAGCCGGCTGACCGGCCGGCGGATGCTCGTGCTGCTGGACAACGCCCGCGACGCTCAGCAGGTGCGTCCACTGCTCCCCGGCTCGCCCGGCTGCCTCGTGCTGGTCACCAGCCGTCACCAGCTGCCCGGCCTGGTCGCGCAGGGCGCCCGTCCGTTGGTGCTGGACCTGCCAAGTCCCGACGAGGCCCGGGAGATGATGACCCGCCGCATCGGCGCCGCCGATCGCGGCACCCTCGACGAGATCGTCGCCCTGTGCGCGCGGTTGCCGTTGGCCCTCTCCATCACCGCCGCCCGCGCCGCCACACAGCCCCACGTGCCGTTGCCGGCCCTCGCCGCCGAGCTGCGCCGCACCAGCGGCAGCTTGGCCGCGTTCGTCGGCGACGACGAGGCCACCGACGTCCGCGCCGCCCTCTCGTGGTCCTACCGGGCCTTGAGCCCCGACGCCGCCAGCATGTTCCGACGCCTCAGCCAGCACCCCGGGCCCGAGGTCTCCGTCACCGCCGCCGCCGGCCTCGCCGGTCTTCCCGCCGCCCGGGCTCGGCGGCTGCTCGCCGAACTCACCGTCGCCCACCTCGTCACCGAGCACACGCCCGGCCGTTACGCCATGCACGACCTGCTTCGGGCATACGCCATCGAGCAGGCCCACGACGTCGACGTCGACACCGAACGCCAGGCTGCCCTGTTCCGCATGCTCGACTCCGACCCCGAAACCCTCGGCTTCGGCCACGCGACCACTCCCCGATGACGCCGGTCAGTCGCGGTGGCCGATCTTCGCCGGGGTCTCGGTGCCGTGGATGAGCCGTGAGTGCGCCGCGAACTCCCGTGCGCCGTCGGCTTCCAGCTTCGACCGCACCTCGGGCGGCAGCGCGGCGAGGGTGTCGGCCATGACCTCGGGGTCGGCCTCGTACGCGGTCATGCCGAACACCAGCGACCTCGATCCGGGCGGCAGGCCGGCACCGGACGCGCCGGCCATCGCGTGCCACTCGGACGCCGTGACTTGCTTGCGCGCCAAGGGAAGGATGGTCCGTTCCTCGGTATCCATGTGCTCGTCCACAATGACGCACAAGGCTTCGAGCAGCGTCGACAACGTCGACGACGCCACCGGCCCCGGTTGCTCGACCCACGCCGCCAGTGCGGTGGCAGCTGCGTCCGCGGTCCGCTCGATGGCCGTGTGTTGGCTCTCCACCTCGGCCACCGTGTCCGCCCCGACCCGCTCGGCCAACCGCGGCCAGAGGTGCACGTCCTCGGCGTGGTGGTGCGACTCCAGCACGGCCAGCACCAGGCGCACGTGCTCGACCAGCGCCTTCGCCCGCGCCTGCGTCATGCCCGGCGCCGCGATCAGGCCCGGCAGCGCCCGCAGCTCGCGTCGCAGCATGGTGTGCACCATGTACATGTCGCGCACATCGGCAAGAGCTTCCTCCGTCATGGCCCCATGATCACATCTGGTCGTCGGCGCCCAGGCGCGCCAGGGTGACCCGGGCCTGCGGGCGCAACTCGTCCCGGACTGGGCTACCTGGCCGAGGATGTCGATGAAGCCCGTGCGCACCGCATCGCCGCCTTCGCGGCCGCGGCTGAGCACAGGAACACACCAGTGATCGCGCAGGCGCTGCTCAGGCTGGCCGACCGGGCGCTGCGTCAGCAACAAGACGAGCAGGCGGCGCGGCTGCTGGCGGCGAGCGTCGGCCTCCGTGGCCTGCCGGACCGCTCCCAGCGGACGTGACCCGAATCGAGCAGGCCACGCTGCGTCGTCTCGGCGAAACGCGGTTCGCCGAGGCGACTCAGGAGGAGACCCGGGCAAGCTGGCCGCGGTCACGCTCGGCGGGTGAACGTTGACCGCGCCCACAGGTAACCGACGAGGGCAATGCCGGCGCACCACGCGACGGCGGCGATCGCGTCGCCGGCGGCCGGAGGCACCGTTGAGCAACCCTCGCAACGTCTCGACGATCGGCGTTAAGGGCTGGTACTGGGCCGTCCACTGTGTGGGAGATCCTGAAGAAGGCTGGGATCGACCCCGCGCCGAGACGATCGGGCCCGACCTGCGGGAGTTCCTACGAGCCCAGGCCGCCGGTGTGATGGCACTGGACTTCTTCCACCGCGACACGATCACCACCGCCAGGCTCTACGTCCTGGCCGCGATCGAGCACGCCACCCGCCGCGTGCACCTGCTCGGCGTCACCCGCGCACCCACCGCCGCCTGGACCGCCCAACAGGCCCGCAACTTCAACATGGATCGGGAGGCAAGGCCTCGGCATAGTCGGGTTATGTTCGTTTTCTTCATGCCGGGTCGAGTCGGGAGGGTCTCGGGGGTCCTGGTGGCGTCCCGCGGGCGTGGTGGCGTGCAGGCGGCTGTGATGCTGGCGTGCCTAGCCGTTTCGGAGGATCCGATGGCGAGCAGATCGTGGCTGCCAGGCGATCTGGCCATGGCCGTCAGGGCGCTTCGGGCGCATCCTGTGAAGTGCGCGGAGTGGTCGGGCGTGGCCAGTATGCTGGGTTCTGGCCGGCGAGGGGGAATGCATGGAAAGCGCGCCGAGCAGGACGGCGATGTTTGCGGCCGTGTCGCGTGGATTGTTTCGCCTGGAGACGGCGTCGCCGTGGGTACTGGACGATGCGCTGGCCCTGGTGCTTGTCGGCCCGGTATGGCAGCAGCTGCGAGACCAGTTCGATCCGCTGTTCCCCGGCCCGGTCCGCCGCGAGTCCCGTGCGGCTGTCTGCACCCGCAGCCGGTACGCCGAGGACCGGCTGGCTGCTGGCGCCTTCACGCAGTACGTGATTCTTGGCGCGGGGCTTGACTCGTTCGCGTGGCGGCGGCCGGATCTGCTCGGCTCGCTGACGGTGTTCGAGGTCGATCACCCTGCCTCCCAGGCCTGGAAACTCGAGCGGGTCAGGGAGCTCGGCCTGCCGTTCAGCGACTCGCAGGTATTCGTGCCGGTTGATTTCGAGGCCGGACCGGTTCAGGATGCTCTGGGCCCGGCCGGGTTCGACTGGGCGCAGCCGGCGATGTTCTGCTGGACGGGCGTCGCCCCCTATCTGACGGCACAGGCGATCGAGTCGACGTTGCGCACGATCGCGGCGGCTGCTGCCGGGTCTGAGGTGGTGTTCTCCTACCGGGCCGAGGACTGTGCGCTCGACGACGTGGGGACGGAATTCGCCCGTATCTACACGCCGATCGCGGCTTCTGTCGGCGAGCCTCTTCAGCCTGGCTGGCCGGTGTCCGAGATCGAGAGGCTGATCAGCCGGTGCGGGCTCGAGGTCGTGGACCACCCCACACGTGCAGACCTCCAGCAGCGGTACTTCGCCGGCCGTACCGATGGCCTGCGGCCCTATGCCTTCGAGACCCTGGTGGCCGCGCGGGTCATCTGAGCGAGCGCAGGCCACGTCGGCAACGTCACCGTCTGCGAGGGCCAGGCGGTGACGGCACGGCAGAGGAGTACAGCAACCTCCAGGGCCTCGGCGTAGCCGCGTCGTGTCCGTTTTGCTCATGCTGGGCGCAGTCCGAGGGTTTCGAGGGTCCGGCTGGCGTCCCGGGTGTGGCGCTCGCAGGCGGCGGCGATGCTGGTGTGCCCGGCCGTTTCCAAGGTGCCGATGGCCAGGTCGCGCAGGGCGGCCATGGCGTGTGGTCCGCTGCCGGTGCGGATCTGGGAGGCGTCTTCGCCGTAGCTGACGTCGCGGAGGTGGTGCAGCGCCTCGATCTGCCAGTGGCCGCGGATCCTGTGGGGTTCCACAAGTAGGTCACTGCTGACCAGCGGTTTTACGCGGCCCGTTCGTACTCGTTTATCAGGCCTCCGAGGATTCGCTGTCGCGTGATCCGCTGGGAGTTGAGGTTCGCCACGGGGTGGTCGGCCAGGGCGAGCGAAGCTCGCGGGACCGGTGCGCCGACGCCAGCGCAGGACCGTGCCCGGTGTGACCACACGGTGCAGCCGCAGCCCCTTTAAGGCCCTTCCGATCGACACGGCACACGACCTGCGCCGGAGCACGAGAGCACCGCCCACACGCACTTGCCCTCGCCATCGGAGTGGTCTCGCACGCCCCACTCCACGGCCAACCGATCGAGCAGGATCATCCCGCGGCCTCGTTCTTGACCGACCCGACCAGACCCGACCACTCTCGGATGATCACGGCTGTTGTCGTCGACTTCGATGCGGACCCAACACGGCCGCCTCGAGTGGCTCAAACGCACCTGACGAGCCCCGCCACCGTGGTCGTAGGCGTTGGCGAGTAGTTCCACCGCCGCCAGGAGCACATCGCTGAGGTGGGCCTCGTTCACATGCGCGAGCACCCGGCCGCACCATTGCCGGACCTCCACCAACGGCGGCGGCGAGGCGGCGTCGATATCCAACTCGAAGGCGTCGCCATCGAGAGGCCTGTTCAGGTCGGGCATGACGGCTGCACCTCCGGGCCGACGTCCTCGCTGCTGAAGACGCCCGGCCGGGATTGCCCCGATTGGCGGACGGCGAAACTCCACCCACGCCGGTGACGAGCACGGACAACGCGGACGCTACCGGCCGCCGCGAGAGGATCATCTCCGGTGCTCGGGTCTGAACCTGAGATCGCCAACCAACACCGCCTCGGCGACGCCCAACAGCCGACGTCCGCTGAAGTACGCGTAAGCGCGAATCCGCAGGCACGCCTCCGACACCCCGCTGTCCAGCTGGGCTGACACGACGCCAACCGCCTCTCCCGTCACCACGCCGAGCAGGGCGTGGCCAACGTCGAGTTCCGTCTCCGCCGGATCGAGGACATTCCACTGCCGGAGGGCTCGGTCGACCTGGTGATCTCCGACCGCGTGCTCACCCTGTCCGCCGACAAGCTCCGCGTGTTCGTCGAGATCGTCCGCGTGCCTTACCCTGCGGTTAAGCGGTGGTCATCCGATCTTGGTGATTCGTGGCTGGCGTGGACAGCCAGGAGCCCTCGCCTACCTCTCACGAGCGCAGTTCACCCTCACCAGCCGCCGAGAAAGTCCGACAGCACGGCGAGCAGCGCCTCCGGTCGCTCCAGGTGCAGGTCATGGCCGGTGCCGGGAATGCTGACCGCGACGGCGGCCACGACCCGGAACCGGGCACTGAGAGCTTCGGCAACCGGGTCCCATTCGCCGGAGTGGCCGGCCAAGCCGTGCAGCAGCACGACCGGCGGACCCGACCCGCCCCAATCCCGACACACCGACCCCATCACGCGAGTCTGTCACCGCGATGAGGAAACGGTCCCGAACATCATGGCCTGTTGGGGACCGCAACCAACCGAGCGTCGTGCGGGCACGTTGTCGTCGACACGCGGAACGACGTCGCGCTTGACCTTCTCCTGTATTGGCCAGACCGCGCGGAGCCGACCGGTCTGAGTTGTTCACCGCGTCGGGGACTCGATGCGCTGCAGGATCCGCTCGGCGTCCTGGCCGAGCCCGCGCAGGCGCTCGCTGGAGAGGTTGTCCAGGACCAGATGACGAACGTACGCCCCAGTGATCTGGCGCGGCCGTCGCTAATTTCTGCCGGCCGGCAGCAGGATGGTGGTCGCGTACCGCGAGAGCCTGACCGACCAGGTGCTCAGGCTGGTCCCGAACGGCGTGGACGCAGTGTTCGACGCGATGGGCGGCGGTGCACCGGCCGCTGGGGCTACGCGGTCCGCCGGCAGGCTGGCGTCCATCGCCGACCCCGGCGTCTCCGGCTCCAACGACGTCTTCGCCCGCATGGACCGTGCCGACCTCACCGGGGCCACTCATACCAGCGTCGACGGGCACGCGGTCTGCACCGCCGCGTCCCGGCTGTGCACCCGAGGACCTGCAACAGCTGGCCATGCGCGGTGCCTGACCAGCTGGGCCGCCACCTGCCAAGCCCGCGTTACGCCGCCGTGGTCCACCGTCCCCGTGAGACGGAGACGCTCCACCCGGACGTCTCGGCCAGCTCGGCGATCGAGGTCATCGCGCGCAGCGAGGGCGAGTAGTGGTTGTCCACAGCACCACCCTCGGACAGCAGTTCGCTCACGGCCGCCCTGCCACCCCGGCGTTCCGCACCTTCCGTTCGCCTCTAGTTCACCTTTTGCTTGTCTTCCTGGGTACCTAATGCACGTCCGGCCGAAGTCGTCAGGAAGGACAGCGATGAGCACCCCGACCTTGGACACGATGGCCTCCGAACAGCCCGACGCGCACTTCGACCAGCTCGAAGACCGGCTCAGCCGCGATTACACCGGCGTGGCGCGGCAGCGGCTGCACGACCTCGTGGGTCTGGAACGCGCCCGCTTCGCCCAAGCTCGCGTCCGCGCGTTCGTTCCGATCCTGGTCGAGCGAGCCGTCCGCACGGCCCTGGCCACTTCTCCGACGAGGCCCCGGCTGGCCTAGTGGCTCGTCTCAGCACGTTGACCCGATAATTGATCTTCGTGCGGGTCACCAGCGCCGAGGGCCCCGGCCGGCACGCTGCACGTCGAGATCGACGCCGTCTACCCCTTCACCCAGGCGCAGCAGGCCCTGGCGGACTTCACAAGCCGCCACGTCCGCGACAAGATCGTCGTCACTTTCTGAGCACCGGCACGGTCGTGTCGACGGCTCGATGCGGAGCGGCGATCAGGCCAATCGCCACGCCTCCGCAACGACAGGGCGCTCCACTGTGGACATCACTGTCTTCCGTCGGCTGCACGGCTGACGAGCCGAGAAAGATCAGGCGAGCCGACCTCGGAGTCAACCAGGCGTGCGGGCGCGCCCGAGGGTGTGCGTGCGGCAGGACGAACCGCAACGGCGCGGAGGCGAACCGGTCGAGCTGCTCGATCTAGAGTCCCAACGCGTTGGTCACCGGACTGGGGGCGAGGTGATCGCCTGGCTTCGTGAGCCCAAGGGCGATCTGTCGCAGAAGATCACCGTCGAGGCCAAGGGCGAGGTCGCTGCGCTGGCCGGCGTGATCAACACGATGGTCGACACGCTGTCGGCCTTCGCCGACGAGGTGACCCGCGTGGCGCGCGAGGTCGGCACCGAGGGCATGCTCGGTGGCCAGGCCCGGGTGCCCAACGTGGCGGGCACCTCGAAGGACCTGACCGACAACGTCAACTCGATGGCCAACAACCTCACCAACCAGGTCCGCAACATCGCCCAGGTGACCACCGCCGTCGCCCAGGGCGACCTGTCGAGGAAGATCGACGTCGACGCGCGCGGCGAGATCCTGGAGCTCAAGACCACCATCAACACGATGGTCAACCAGCTCTCGGCCTTCGCCGACGAGGTGACCCGGGTGGCGCGCGAGGTGGGCACCGAAGGGCGGCTGGGCGGTCAGGCCGAGGTCGAGGGCGTGTCCGGCACCTGGAAGCGGCTCACCGAGAACGTCAACGAGCTCGCCGGCAACCTGACCAGGCAGGTGCGGGCCATCGCCGAGGTCACCAGCGCCGTCGCCGAGGGCGACCTGACCCGGTCGATCACCGTCGACGCCTCCGGCGAGGTCGCGGAGCTCAAGGACAACATCAACATGATGGTCAGGTCGCTGCGCGAGACCACCGAGGCCAACCAGCAGCAGGGCTGGCTGCAGACCAGCCTGGCGCGGATCGCCGGCCTCATGCAGGGGCACCGGGACATCGCCACGGTCGCTGAGCTCATCATGGACGAGCTGATCCCACTGGTCGGCGCGCAGCACGGCACGTTCTTCATCAAGGACGACTCCAGCGAGGGCACGA
>DASWRQ010000260.1:0-4771 GCA_036403095.1 Kutzneria sp.
CGGCCGGCTGGCTGACGGCAACCGGTGAGCCGGCGCCGTCCCGGCCAACACGGTCGACGTCGTCAGGCCACGATTCCGAATGAGAGCTTCATGCGATTTCCTTTGGGTGAGGCGATGAACACGAACCACGATGGCGATCGGCGCCGGGTCGCGTCATCGTGGCGCGCACGGAACGTGCTTCTCCGGGCTGGCACGGATGTGCTCGGCGGCTGAGCGCCCTACAGTGAGCCGGTGCTGGGGGTTCGAGGGCCGGCGACGGCATTGGCGCTGGCGGCTGGGGTGGTGGCGGTGGCCACCGGGGTGGTGCTCGCGCGGTCGCCGGATGCCGTGGACATCGCCTGGGCCGCCGTTGCTGTCGGGCTCGGGTTGCCGGCGGTCACGCTCGGCCTGGTCGTGGCGCGTCGGCGGCCGAACAACGTGGTCGGTGCCCTGCTGGTGGCGATGGGCTTGGCCCCCTGCGTGGTCGGGCTGCTCGACACGGTGACGACAGCCTCCGCACGCGTGCCGGAGGTGGTGCCCGGCGCCGGCGTGCTCGCCGCGCTGGACAACGGCGTGTGGATGCTGTGGTACCTGCCCGTCGCGTTGCTAGCGCTGTACTTCCCGGACGGGTCGCTGCCGTCGCGGCGTTGGCGGCTGGTCGCGATCGGGCTGCCGGTGGTGGCGGTCGCGATTGAGCTCCGCGAAGCGGTCGACACCAGGGATGACGCCTTCGTCCTGACCCTGCTGGTCGTGTTCCTCGGGCTGCTGGTCGCCGCGGCGGTCTCGCTGGTGCGCCGCTACCGTCGGGCCGACGCCGTGCGCGGGACTCAGCTGGCCTGGATCGCGCTGGCCATGATGTTCCTGCCGATCACCTTGCTGCTGTGCTGGGCGAGCTACCTGTTCCTCGGGCGGGTGGACCTGGTGGTGATCGGGTTGGTGTTGACCTATCTCGCGATTCCGGCCGCCACCACCATCGCGATGCTCCGCCACGGGCTCTACGACTCGCGACGGGCGCTGTCCACGACGGTCGCCTACACCGTGGTGACGGCCGGCCTGCTCGGGGTTTTCGCCGCCGCGTCCGCGTTGAGCGGCGTCCTCGCGGGCCGTGACTCCGCTGTGGTGGCGGCGTTCGTCACGGCTGTCTGCGTGCTTGCGCTGGCGCCGGCGCGGCAGCGGGTGCAGCGGATGGTGGACCGCAGGCTCTATCCCGTCCGCCGGGCCGCGTTGGCCGCGCTGGACGGCCTGCGCCATAGTGTCCACATCGGACAGTCGGTGCCCGAGCAGGTCGAAACGGTGCTGGGCGAGGCGTTGCGGGACTCGTCGCTACGCGTCGGCTACCGCCTGCCGGGCCGAGGCGACCTTGTCGACGCGAACGGCGTCGTGCTGCTGGGCGCCACGGGGCATGATTCGGTGCCGGTACGGGTCGGGGACGTCGAGATCGGCGTATTGCGGTGGTGCGGCGGCAGTTCCCGCGAGCTGCTGCGCGAGTTGGCCGCCGCGTGCGCCTTGCTGGTCGAGTTGGTCCGGTTGCGCATCGAACTCGCGCAGGCGCTGCGGAATGTGGAGGCCAGCCGCAGCCGTCTGCAACACATCGGCTATCAGGAACGCCGTCGGCTCGAACGCGACCTGCACGACGGCGCGCAGCAGCGACTGGTGACCCTCGGCATGGCCTTGCGGTTGGCGCAGCGGCGATTGCGTGCCGGTCCGGTCGACGTGGACGGACTCCTGGACCACGGTGTCGCGGAGCTGGGGACCGCCGTCGCCGAACTGCGCCAGCTCGCGCATGGTCTGCGGCCGAGCAGTCTCGATGACGGCCTCGGCCCGGCCCTGGCCGGGTTGACCAGCACCATGCCCATGTCGGTGGTGCTCGACGTCCGTGCCGACGAGGTGCCCGAAGATGTCGCCACGACCGCCTACTACGTGGTCGCCGAGTCGGTCACCAACGCCGTCAAGCATGCGCGAGCCGAACGCGTCCGCGTGCACGTCGAACAGTGCGACGGCCAGCTGCGGATCGAGGTGACCGACGACGGCATCGGCGGGGCCGCCCTCAGCGACGGCTCCGGCCTGTCCGGCTTGAGCGACCGGGTCGCCGCCACCGGCGGCACGCTCCGAGTGCACAGCCCGGCGGGGGCCGGCACCCAGGTCGAGGCGGTGTTGCCGTGCGTATCGTGATCGGTGAGGATTCCGTGCTGTTCCGCGAAGGACTGGCCCGTCTGCTCGAGGACGCGGGGCACGAGATCGTGGCCAAGGTCGGCGATGCCCCCGCGGTGCTGCGGGCCGTGCACGAGACCGGGCCAAACCTGGCGATCATCGACATCCGCATGCCGCCCGAGCACACCGACGACGGTGCTCGCGCCGCCAGGCAGGTCCGCGCCGACTTCCCGGAGCTGGGCATCGTGCTGCTCTCGCAACACGTGGAGAGCCGGCATTCCGTCGAACTGGTCGCCAGCGGTCGCTTCGGCTACCTGCTCAAGGACCGGGTGTTCGACGTCGACGACTTCCTCGACGCGCTGCGCCGGGTCGAGGCCGGCGGGTCGGCGCTCGACCCGGACGTGGTCACCCGGCTGATCGGCCGTCGTCCGCCCGCGGACGACCCGGTGGCGTCGCTGACGCCCCGCGAACGCGACGTGCTCGCGCTGATGGCCGAAGGCCGCACCAACTCCGCCGTTGCCCGACGCCTGTGCCTGACGGGGCGGACCGTCGAGAGCCATGTGGCCAACATCCTGGCGAAACTCGATCTGCCGGTCAGCGACGACGACCACCGGCGGGTGCTCGCCGTGCTGACCTACCTCGGCCGTCCTGCCCTGGGTCGTCGGCCCGGGTCGACATCCGGTCCGACGCGGTGATCGTGGATCACTGTCGGTGAGCGGGCTAGGGTACCCCGTTGGGCCGTCCGGCGGACGGCTGACGAACCTGCCGTCACTCGCCGAGGGAACCGATGACCGAGAAGTCGCCCGAACGCCTGGTGTTCTTCACCGACGCGGTGGTCGCCATCGCGCTGACGCTGCTGGTGCTGCCGCTGACCGAGATCGTGCCGGAGTTGGTGGCGTCGCACGGGGAGCCGATCGAGGCGATCACCGCGAACCAGCCGAAGATCTGGAGCTTCCTGCTGAGCTTCGTGGTCATCGGCCGCCAGTGGATCGGCCACCACCGGTTCTACGAGCACGTGCGGGCCTACAACCAGACGCTGCTGATGACCAACATGATCTGGCTGCTCTCGGTGATCGTGATGCCCTTCGCGACGCAGATGGTGGGCGGCTTCAACACCAACGAGTTCACCAGCCTGCTCTACATCGGCACGATCGTGGTGAACAGCGCGTGTCTTTCGGTGATGACGCTGGTGGTCAAGTCGGACCCGAGGCTGCTCAACGAGGGCGACGGGCTGTCGGCCCGCTGGATGTTCAACACCCTGGGCACGACGATCTCGATGCTGGCGGCGTTCGGCCTCGTGCTGTTGGTGCCGGCGGTCAACTACTACGCGCTGCTGCTGCTCCTGGTGCCGCCGCTGGTGGCCCGAGTGGTGCACCCGGAAGCGGCCAAGCCGACGCGACTGTCCGAATAGGACTCAAGCCCGGGCCCGGCCGGTGGTGGCCCGGGCCTGCAGCGTCGCCTCCAGCGTGACGGGAGCGGGGTCGGCGCCGGGATCGTCCTGCTGGGCAAGCAGAAGCTCGGCGACGGCGGCCGACCCGAGGTCGGCCAAGGGCGCGGCGATGGTGGTGAGCGCGGGCGTGGAATAGGCGCCGACCTTGGTCCCGCCCCACCCGGTCACGCTGGTCTGCTCGGGAATCCGCACGCCCAGTCGCAGCAGCCGCGCCACCACCCCCATGGCCATCTGGTCGTTGAAGCACAGCACGGCAGTGGGTAACGGCTGCCGCACGAGCTCGTCGGCGACGGCGCTGCCGCTCTCGTACGAGGCGGGCCCCATCGGTGCGACGGTCAGGTCGATGCCGGCGCCGGAAGCGGCCTTGCACAGCGCGGCCAGCCGGTCGTGCGCGACGAACGAGCTGTCGGGGCCGGGGTAGTAGGTGGCGGCGGTGTGGCCGAGGTTGGCCAGATACTGCGTGAGCAACGACATCGCGCGCGGCGCGTCGACCAGCACACTGCGGTGCCCGGGCACGTGCCGGTTGACAAAAACCAGCGGCCGCAGCGAGTCCACCGAGGCGATCTGCTCGTCGGTCAGCAGCGAGGAGAACAGGATCAGCCCGTCCACGTCCTTGGCCAGGGCGTGCACCAGCTTCTCCTCGTCGGCGGCGCTGTCGTCGCTGTCCGCGAGCAGCGCGGCCAGGCCGTGCTCGCGGGCGTCGTGCTGGGCCGCCTTGATCATCTCCGGGAACAGCGGATTGGCCAGGTTCGGCACCACCAGCCCGATGTTCGCGGTGCGCCCCGTGGTCAGCGAGGCCGCGTTGCGGTTGGGGGAGTAGTGCAACTGCCCGGCCGCGGTTTGCACCTTCAGCCGCGTCTCGTCGCGGAACAGCTCAGGGTGGGTGAACACCCGCGACACCGTGGAGACCGACACGCCCGCCGCCCGTGCGACGTCGCGAATCGTAGCTCGCGGCACCTTTGTCCTCTCGCCCTGCGCCCACCCCCTCACAACCAGTCTAGGACAGCCGGCGGCACCGTGCCCGGATCCTTGACAAGGCCGCGACGACGACACATTCTTAACCGTCCGTTCGGTCGGTAAACTGTGGAGTCGACGATGACGACAAGATGGGGCGCGGCGCCGACCGTGACCGAGCTGACCGCCGCCGAGCGGCTCTCCGCCGACGAGCTGCGCTCGCTCCAGCTCGCCCGT
>DASWRQ010000261.1:0-38778 GCA_036403095.1 Kutzneria sp.
GGTGTGGTCGGGTTGGTCGCCGGGACGCATCGGGCGATCTCCCGCACCGGAGTGCTGTCCGGCTTCGTCTACGCGTGCGTCAATGCCGGCATCACGATCGGCGGCGCGGTGGCGGATCTTGCCCTGACGACCACCGGCGTCGGGCGGCACTACCGGCCCTTCCAGAGCACGGTGGCCGGACGACGGATCGGCGCGGCCCTCAACGGGGCGGTGGGGGACAGCCTCACCGGTCGCTACGCCGCCCTGGCCACGCCGATGCGTCTGCGCGACCGCGGTGTCGACGTGCCGCCGGAAGCGCTTGGCCAACTCCATCCCGACGCCTCGCCGCACGTGATCGTGCTGGTCCACGGCCTGGTGGAGAACGAGGAGTGGTGGCAGTCGGCGGAGGCGGACGAGCGGGTCGACTTCGGGCGCGGCCTGGCCGAGGACCTCGGTGCGAGCGTGCTGTACGTGCGCTACAACAGCGGCCGTCCCGTCGTCGACAACGGACGCGAGCTGGCGCTGCTGCTCGCCGAAGTGGTCGCCAACTGGCCCGTGCCCCTCGAACGCCTCTCGCTGGTCGGGCACTCCATGGGCGGCCTGGTCGCGCGCAGCGCCGTGCACCACGCGGTGACGGCCGGCCGGCCCTGGGCCGCCGTGCTCGGCGATGTCGTCTGCCTGGGCACCCCGCACCAGGGCTCCGACGTCGAGCGCGCCGCCGAGGCCGTCGGCCGCACGCTCGGACTGTTCCGCCAGTCCGAGCCGCTGGCCACGCTGTTCGTGCTCCGCAGCGCCGGCATCAAAGACCTGCGACACGGCCGGATCGCCGCCTCGGAGCGGGCCGGCCGGCAGTTGTTCGTCGCCGCCACCCTGGCTCGCGATCCCGACAGCTGGCCGGGCCGGCTGTTCGGCGACCTGCTGGTCACGCCGACCAGCGCCACCGACCCGACCCAGCCGGCCGATCGCCGGACGCTGGGCGGCATCAGCCACTCCGCCCTGCTACGCCATCCCCGTGTGTACGCCGAGATTCGCGGTTGGCTGATCAGCCCAGCAACTCCCGCGTCGCCGTGATGTCCAGCCGCCCGCCGACCTGCTCGCTGATGGCGTTCACCACCGCGTAGCCCACGCCGCGAACCTCGATGGCCCGGATCATGATGTGGTAGAGGTCGGTCTCGGCCAGGTGTAGGAAGTCGTTGTACGGCGCGGGTTCCGGTTTCGTGTCCGCGGTGTGGAAGGCCCCGATGCGCAGCGCGATGACCGACATCCCCCGCTGCTCGGCGTAGTAGCGGCCCAGCGACTCGCCGAAAACCTTGGTGACGCCGTAGAGATTGCCGGGGTTGACCGGGTCGTCGGCGGAGATCTGTCTGCCGGCGGGATATCCGGACACCGCGTGCACGGAGGAGGCGTACACGACCCGTCGCACGCCGGCCGCCGAAGCCGCGGCGAACACGTTCTGCGTGCCGACGATGTTGGCCGGCAGCAACGACTCCCAGTCGGCGTCGAGGCTGGGATTGGCGCCGAGGTGGACAACGGTGTCCACTTCCGCGCAGGCCCGGGCCAGGGCGTCGGCGTCGGACAGGTCGGCCAGGACGAAGTCCGGGAACTCCACGGGCCGAACATCGGTGGCCCGCAGCACATACCGGCCGGCCACGTGCCGCAGGAACCCGGACCCGATCCGCCCCGCCGCCCCGGTGACCAGCACCCGCCCGACGGCGGCGTCCCCGGGCAGCGGCGTGCTCAGCGTGAAGACCATGGGCCTCAGGCTAACCGCACCGGCAGCTCCCTCAGCCCGCGCAGGATGATGTTGTCGTTGTACGTCGGCTCGCCGGCCGCCTCCAGCACGTCCAGCCGGGCCAGCGCCTCGAACACGATCCGCCCCTCCAGCCTTGCCAGCGGCGCGCCCAGGCAGAAGTGCGGCCCGTGCCCGAAGGCCAGGTGCCGGGCCGGCTCCCGCGAGATGTCCAGGCGGTCCGGGTCCTCGCACACCTCGGGATCCCGGTTGGCCGCCCCGAACAGCAGGATCGCGGCGCTGCCGGCGGGCGCGTCGAACGAGCCGACCACGGTGTCCTGCAAGGCGATCCGGGCGGTGAACTGCACCGGCGGGTCGTAGCGCAGGAACTCCTCGACGGCCCGCTCGGCCAGCGCCGGCTCGGCCCGCAGCCGGGCCAGCTCGGCCGGGTTGCGCAGCAGGGCGAGGACGCCGTTGCCGATCAGGTTGACGGTGGTCTCGTGCCCGGCGATCAGCAGCAGGATGCAGGTGGTCAGCAGCTCGGCCTCGGACAGCACGTCGCCGGCCTCCTGCACCTGCACCAGCCCGGACAGCAGGTCCTCGCCGGGATCGGCGCGGCGCTTGTCGGCCAGTTGGAGCATGTACTGCCGGAACGCCTCGCGGGCCTTGAACTGCCGCTCCCGCACGCCCTCCGGGATGAGGAAGTCCGGGTCGAGGCCGCGGGCCATGTCGTGCGACCAGGCGACGATCAGATCCCGGTCCTCGACCGGCACGTCCAGCAGCTCGCTGATCACGGCCACCGGCAGCGGCCGCGCGATGGCGTCCATCAGATTCACGGTATTGCCGCAAGCGGCGGCGACCAACTCGGTGGTGGTCTGCTCGATCATCGGCGTCAGGCGCTCGACCACCTTGCGGGTGAACGCCTTCGACACCAGCCCGCGCAGCCGCGTGTGGTCCGGCGGGTTCATGCCGAGAAAACTGCGCTGCGGCGGGGGAGTGCTGTTCAGCGGACCGGTCTGCTCGCCCTCGGCGTGGCCGAACCTGGTGTCGCGCAACACGTTCGAGCAGTCCTGCTGCCGGGTCACGATCAGCGGCTGGCCGTTGCCGCCGGAGATCGGCGCGGTCTCGCGCCACTGCCGGTAGGTCGGGTACGGGTCCCGTCTGAGCACGGGATCGACCAGCGCGACCATGGACGGTGCGGTCATAACGGCTCCTCATCTGCCTGGGCGCCGGTGAAAAGCCAGCGCAGGGCCCGCCCGAACAGCTCGTCGGGCACGCTGTCCGGGTCCACCCGGCGCATCCGCACCAGCCCCTGGAACAGCGCGATGACGATGGCGGACAGCTCGCCGGCCCGCTCGGGGTCCGGCACCGACCGCGCGACCAGCTGGGTCAGCAGGTCCCGCGGCTCCCGCATCCGCTCGGCGTAGGCCTCCATCAGCTCGGGATTACGCACGGCGTACAGCCAGAACTCGGCCTGCAGCGGCGCGAAGTCGACGTCCTTGTCGGCCACCTCGACCAGCAGCCGGCTGAACGCCCGTTGGGCCTGCGCCGGCTCGGCGTCGGCGGCGATCGCGGTGGCCTGGGTGACCCGGTCGTTGGCTCTCTCCTTGAGCAGCTCGACGAACAGCTGCTCCTTGCCGCCGAAGTTCGAGTACACCGCCCCGATCGAGTAGCCGGCCGCCTCGGCGATCTCGTCCACCGACGCGCCGGCCAGGCCCTTCTGCGCGAACACCCGGGCCGCCGCGTCCAGCAGCCGCTCACGGGTGCGCGCCTTGGCCTCCGCCCTGGTCAGCCTGATCACATAGCCGACGCTACTCGGATAGTGAACGCTATGTCAATTAGTGAGGGCCTTGGCGCAGATCGCGCCGACCTGGCGGGCGAAGGCGTCCGGATCGGCCGGCTTCTTGATGCTGATGATCAGGCCGCAGCCGCGGTCGTTGCCCTGCATGGCGAAATTGCTGCCGTTGGCGTTACGCATGGCCGGGAAGGCGAGGCCGGTGACGCCGACGGCATCCGGCCACTCGGACTTGAACTCGGTCAGCGTGCCGCTGCCCGCGAACTCGCCCGCGCTGACGGTGAGCGCTACCCGCGTGCCCGGCGTCGCCGCACCCGAGGGGAGATAGGCGCAGGTGGAGTCGGCGTTCGTGACCGACTCGTGCCTGCCGGGCCCGGTCGACACGCCCAGCATCGACTCGGCGTCGGCCTGGGTGAAGTACTTGCAGGCGTCGACCGGTCCGCCGGCCGAGGAGCCGGTGGAGGTGGTGGTCGGCGCACCGGCTGACGTTGACTGGGCCGACGTGGACTGGGCCGACGTGGATTGGGCTTGGGCGGCGCAGCCGGTGGCGGCGACGGCGGCCAGCAGCAGGGGGATCACTAGGCGCATAACCGCAGATGGTGGGCCATGCCCCTAGGGGCACTGCGTCCGGATCTACGCGGTCGCCCCTAGGTTCATTGCCCTGGGGTTCACTTGACCAGGCCGATGAGTCCGACGGCCCCGAACATCAGGCACAGCACGATGTTCTTCCACCGGTTCTCCACCAGCACGGCCACGAACTCGCGCAGAAAGGCGTTGGGCCAGAAGTAGCGGGCGGTCGGCGCGCCCAGCACCTGTCCGTTCACCTTGGCCCGCCGGGCGTACAGCGCCGCCCGCAGCACGTGGTAGTTGCTCGTGACGATGGTGCAGCGGTAGTCCGGCTTGTCGGCCAGCATGATCCGCCGGCTGAAGGTCAGGTTCTCCAGCGTGGTGGTCGACCTGTCCTCCAGCAGGATCGCCTCGGGCGGCACGCCGGTCGAGATCAGGTAGTCGGCCATCGCCCGGGCCTCGGCCACCGGCTCGTCCGGGCCCTGGCCGCCAGAGGTGATCATCAGTGGTGCGCCGCCGCGGCCGCGCACCCGTTCCCACACCTGCCGGCCGCGGTCCAGCCGCCCGGCCAGCAGCTTGGACACCTCGCCGCGGACCAGTCCGGCGCCGAGCACCACCACGAAGTCCACGTCCCGGCGCTGCCGCACCCGGCCGTAGAACACCGAGTACAGCAGGAAGCAGCAGAACACGAACGAGACGTAGAAGAGCATGCCGCCGATGCTGATCAGGACCGAGATCAGGAACCGGTTCTCGGTGCCGACCGCGGCCAGCGCCAGCGCGAAGAAACCGACGATCACCAGGCCGGCCAGCGTGGTCAGCACCGAGGACGGCCGCAGCCCCTCGCGCCGGATCATGGTGAGGCCGTTGACGAACAGGAACACGGTCAACGCCACGGTGGTCAGCGGCACCCCGACGGCCAGCAGCGCCAACGGGACCACGGCCAGCCACGGTGACACCGAGCTCGCCGCGCCGAGTCCGGCGAAGGCCAGGAAGAACAGCGCGAACACGAGGTACACGCCGTTGCGCAGCCGGCGGCGGTCGATCAGGAAACTGATCAGGAACACCAGGGTCCAGCCGAGGCCGAACGCCAGCCACACCACCGTGTTCATGGCCCGAGACTGTAGCCGGTGGGCCGCCGGAGTCGTCAGTGCGTCCCCTTCTCGGCGGCCGTTCGGCCGAGCAGCGGCACCTCCGCTGCGCCGTAGCGACCTGGAACCGCCGGCCGTCCGCGTGCGCGAGAACGACGGCGAACACCAGTGGATCGTCCACTGTGGCTTCCCGTCGTGCGCGCAGTCCCCGGACGGCCGTGCGGGCCGACGAAGTCGGTGAAGCGGTCCCTATGGCGCGGTTCGAGCGCTGGCCAGCCGGCGGTCGCGCTGCGCGGCCGGATCCGGTACGGGCGAGGCGAGCAGCAGGGCCTGGGTGTACGGGTGCGTGGGCTGGTGCAGCACGGTGGCGCACGGTCCCTGCTCGACCAGTCGGCCGGCCCGCAGCACCGCGACCCGTTCGCAGATGCGGTCGACCACCGCGAGGTCGTGGCTGATGAACAGGCAGCCGAAGCCGAACTCCGCATGCAGCCGCGCCAGCACGTCCAGCACCGCCGCCTGCACCGAGACGTCCAGCGCGCTGGTCGGCTCGTCGGCGATCAACAGATCCGGCCCCAACACCACGGCTCGGGCCAGGCTGACCCGTTGCCGCTGGCCGCCGGACAACTCGTGCCCGCGGCGGTCCAGCAGCGTGTGCGGCAGCTCGACGGCGTCCATCAGCTCCCGGACCTTGCGCAGCCGCTCGGCCTTGCCGGCATTGGTGTGGATCACCAGCGGCTCGGCGATCGTCTGCGCGACCGACTTGGTCGGGTCCAAGGAGGACGCCGGATCCTGGAACACGACGCCGAGGCGGCGGCGGGACTTCCGGTCCAGCTTGCCGTCGAAGAGGGTGATGTTCCCGGACTTCGGCGTGACCAGGCCGAGCGCGCACTGCGCCAGCGTGGTCTTTCCGGAGCCGGATTCGCCGACCAGGCCGACGATCTCGCCGCGGCCGACCGCCAGCGACACGTCGTCGACGACGCGGCGGCCGTGGTACTCCACCACGATGTTGTCGAGTTCGAGGACCGGGTTCTCGATCTCGGGCCGTTCCTCGTGCGGGGTGTCGCCGAGTTTCGGCACGGCGGCGAGGAGCTTTTTCGTGTAGTCGGCCTTCGGGGCGGCGAACAGCGTGACGGTGTCCGCCTCTTCGATGACCTTTCCGTTGCGCAGCACGAGAACGCGGTCGGCGACGTCGGCCACCACGCCGAGGTTGTGCGTGATCAGCAACGTTCCGGTGCCCTCGGTGTCGCGGATGTCCCGCAGCAGGTCCAGAATCTGCTGCTGCACGGTGACGTCCAGGGACGTGGTGGGCTCGTCGGCCAGGATCAGCCCGGGACCGGTGGCGATGGCGATGGCGATCAGCACCCGCTGCCGCAGGCCGCCGGAGAGCTGGTGCGGATACTGCTTGAGCCGCTTGGCCGCCTCCGGCACGCCGACCCGCTCCAGCAGTGTGACGACTCGGTCGTGGTAGCGCTTGTGCCTGAGGGGCTTGGCTTCGTGGTTGCGTATCGCCTCGGCCACCTGGAACCCGATGGTGCGCAACGGGTTCAGCGCGGTCATCGGCTCCTGGAACACCATGCCGGCGCCGCGTCCGCGCAACTGCCGCAGCTCTTCGTCGGTGGCCTCGCCGATGTTCTTGCCGGCCAACGTGATCGTGCCCTCGACCCGGGCGGACCGAGGGAGCAGGCCGAGCGCCGCCAGCGCGACCGTGCTCTTGCCCGAGCCCGACTCGCCGACGATGGCGACGATCTCGCCCCTGGACACGGTCACCGACAGGCCGTCCACGGCGACGGCGGAACCGTAGCTGACCCGCAGGTCGGCGATGTCCAACACGGCGTCGAGTGATTCGCTCGCAAGCTCGCTCATGCTATGCCCGCCCCCTCGCCGCGAACGCGTCGCGCAGCCCGTCGCCGACGAAGTTGACCGCGCAGACCACCAGCACGATCGCGATGCCGGGCGGCAGGATCAGCCACCACGCGCCGTCGTAGGTGTACGTGATGCCCTTGCTCAGCATCGCGCCCCAGTCGGTGGCCGGTGGCGGCACGCCCAGCCCGAGGAAGCTCACGTACGCCACCAGCAGGATCGCCTCGGCGATCTGGAAGGTGCCGGCCACCACCAGCGTGCCGACCGCGTTGGGCAGCAGGTGGCTGAACACCACCCGCAGCCGGCCGGCGCCCATCACCGTGATGGCCTTGATGAAGTCACGCTCCCGCAGCGTCGCCGCCTCGGCCCGCAGCAGCCGGGCCGGCACCAGCCACGAGACGCAGCCGATCACCAGCGACAGAACCAGCACCGACGGCGTGATCAGCGTGGCCGCCACCAGCAGCAGGAACAGCGCGGGAATGGCCACGCCGGTGTCGACGACGCGCATCAGCACCGCGTCCAGCCAGCCGCCGGCGTAGCCGGCCAGCGCGCCCCAGATCGCGCCGATGGCCGTGGCCAGCAGGCCGGCCAGCACGCCGATGGCCAGCGAGGTCCGGCCGGCGACCATCAGCCGGCCGAGCACGTCGTAGCCGAGGTCGTCGGTGCCGAGCGGATGTCCTTGCTGGCCCGGGGAAAGCCGGGACGCGCCGAGATCGGTGTGCACCTGGTCGGTGTGGTAGAGCAGCGGGCCCAGGAGACAGAAGGCCAGTATCAGCGCCAGGATCACCGCACCGGCGACGGCCAGGCCGTTGCCGCGCAGGCGGAACCGGGTGGGCAGTGCGATGGTGGTCATGACTTCGCTCCCGGCACCCGGACCCGCGGGTCGATCAGCAGTTGCAGCACGTCGGCCAGCAGCGACCCGAGCACCGTGGTCACCGCGATCACCAGCACCACGCCGAGCAGCACGGGGAAGTCGGCGTTGCGGGCGGCGGTCCAGAACAGGAGGCCGACGCCGGGATAGTTGAACATCGACTCCACCACCAGCGAGCCGCCGAACACCACCGGGATCGAGTAGCCGATCAGTGACACCACCGAGGTCAGCGAGTTCGGCCAGACGTGCCGCCACAGGATCGTGCGCTCCGGCGTGCCCTTGGCCCGGGCCGTGCGCACGTAGTCCTCGGCCAGGTTGTCCACTGTGGACGACCGCATGTACCGGCTGTAGGCCACCGCCGTGGCCGCCCCGCCGGCGATCACCGGCAGCACCAGCGATCCCGGCTGGGACAGCAGGTCGGCCACGGTGTCGCCCTGCGCGGCCTGGGCCGGGAAGATCGGCCAGACCTGGGCGAACAGGATGATCAGCACCAGCGACAGGAAGAACACCGGCGTCGCGTACAGCACGAAGGCCAGCCCGGTGCTGACCACGTCGAACGCCCGGCCGCGGCGGGTGGCCTGCCAGACGCCCAGCGGCAGCGCCACCAGGATGCCCAGGATGGTCGAGGTCGCCGTCAGGACCAGGGTTTTCGGCAGCCGCTCGGCCAGCAGGGTGCTGACGTCGGTGTTGAGCGTGTACGAGGCGCCGAGGTCGCCGTGCAGCAGTCGGACCAGATAGTCCCAGTACTGGACGGGAATCGACTGGTCGAAACCCTGCGACTTGTTGAACGCGTCGATCTGAGCCGGCGTGGCCTTGACGCCGAGCACGCCGCGGGCCGGGCCGCCGGGCAGCAGGTGCAGGATCACGAAGGTCACCACCGTGACCAGGAAGACGACCAGCAGCGCCAGCAGCAGCCGGCGGGCCAGGAATCGTGTCATGGCGTCACCTCCGGTACCAGCGCTGGGGTTGCAGGCCGGCCAGCGGATCCTGCGTGATGCCGCCGATCGAGGTGTCGATGGCCGACACCTGGTAGGGCGGGTTGGGCATCCAGATCACCGGCAGCTGCTCGGCCAGCCGGGCGCTGTAGTCGACCATGGCCTGCGGCGAGGTGGACAGCGTGGACGCGGCGATCAGGTCGTCGGTCGGCTTGTCCCGGTAGTTGCCGAAGTTGACGCCGGCGTCGGTGGCGAACAGCTGCTCGCCGCTGGGATAGGCCGGGAAGTACCAGCTGCCCTGCGTGCCGAAGTAGGACAGCTGCCAGGCGCAGGCCGGGCTGCTCGGCTCGCAGGTGCTGCCGTTGGCCAGCACGGTGTTCAGCGGCTGGGCGTTGATCCGCAGCTCGATGCCGATCTTGGACAGCTCGGACTTGAGCTCCTGCATGGTGCCGTCGGTCTCGTCCGAGCCGGATTCGGTCAGCAGCGTCATGGACAGCCGGGTGCCCTGGTCGACGCCCGGGCCGCACTTCGTCGGCTCCTGGCAGGTCCGGACGCCGTCCGGACCGGGCTGCCAGCCGTGGTCGGTGAGCAGTTTCCGCGCTGTGTCCAGGTCGAACGGATAGGGATCGTTCTTCTGGGTCTGCGACAGATAGGTCGGGTCGTTGTCCTGCGGCACCGGTCCGTGACCGGGAGTTGCGGTGCCACGCCAGATCACCTGCGAGATGGCCCGCTGGTCGACCGCGTGCTGGATCGCCTGCCGGACGTAGAGCTGCTTGAAGACGTTGCCCAGCGCCGGATTGTTGAAGTTGTACGGGATGTAGGTGATGGACCAGCCGTTCCACGGCTCGATCCGGTAGCCCAGTGACTCCAGTTTCGGTTTCTGCCCCAGGTTCGTGGTCGGCACGTAGCCGTAGTCGACGCCGCCGGCCAGCAGCACGTTGTACTCGGCGGCCGAGCTGGTGAAGGTCAGGAAGGTGATCTTGTCGAGGTGCGCGGCGTCTTCCCCGGTGTACCGGAGGTTCTTGGCCAGCGTGACCTGGCCGGTGGGGGAGAACGACTCCAGCGCGAACGGCCCGTCCACGACCTTCCACAGTGGACTGCTGTTGTAACCGCCGAGATTCTTGGCCTGCGACACCAGGTAGTCGAAGTTCTTGCGCGGATCGGCGTCGTTGGCCCAGGCGTGCCTGGGCAGCGGCGTGATCAGCGCCAGCTGGTTGGCCGTGAACCAGCCCGGGTTGTACGTCTTGTCCAGGGTGAGCGTGAACGTGTGGTCGTCGACGATGCGGAAGTCGGTGACGTCGTCGGGCATCAGGCCCTTGGAGTAGACGGCCCACTCGTCCTTGGCCACGCGCACCATGTCGAACCAGAACTGGACGTCGGCGCTGGTCAGCGGCGTGCCGTCGGACCAGCTCAGCGGCTTGAGCGTGATCGTGACCGACTTGCCGTCGGGCGCGTAGACCGGCGGCTCGGCGGCGCTGGCCTTGTCGTCGCGGGCGACCGCGCCGGAGGAGCCGTCGTAGGCGTAGAGCGGCAGGAACAGCGCCGACTGGATGACGCCGTTGTAACTGGCGGTGTAGCCGGGGATCGGCAGCGGCAGGATCCAGTTCGGGGCGGCCGAGGGCGGCAGCGCGAAGCTCACGGTGTTCGGGCCGCCGACACCGTGCCGCACCTGGCCGCCGGCGCAGGCAGCCAGCGCCAGGCAACACACCAGAGCGGCCAGCCGGCCGAGCCTTGGTCGCATCCCGCCTCACTTCCAACAAAACTGTTGTAAGTCCTCTTGCTGGGATTTTTCGGCTGACTATACTCACGACCGGGTCATGGAGAAGGACGGCGGAACCGGGGTTCTCGACACTTGAACCAGAAATGTGTCAACGATGCACGGGCTTGAGGCGAGCGCCGCGCGGGTGGTCGAGCTGGTCGCCGCCGGCCGGGCCACCTCCCGCAACGAGCTCGCCGCCGGGCTCGCGCTGCCACCGTCCACAGTGAACCTTCGCGTGCAGGCCCTGCTGTCCGCCGGCGTCCTGGTCGAGCAGGGCGAAGGCCGTTCGCACGGCGGCCGGCGGCCGCGGCTGCTGACCGTGAACCCGCACTTCGGGCACGTCTGGACGATCGACATCGGCTCCCGGCACGTGCGGCTCGGCCCGATGGACATGACCGGGTCGCTGATCGCCACGCACGAGCTGCCGATCACCATCGACACCGAGCCTTCTTTGCTGCTGGGTGAAATCTCCGCGGCGGTACACGGCCTGCCGCGGCCGCCGGGGCGGTGGCTGGGGGTCGGCGTCGGGCTGCCCGGGCCGGTGGACGTCGCCGCCGGCACCGTGACGCTGCCGTCCCGAATGCCCGGCTGGCGTGGATTTCCGGCCCGCGAGGCGTTGCAGCGGCTGTTCGAGGTGTCGGTGGTGATCGACAACGATGCCAACCTGATGGCTTTGGGGCAGGCTCGCCGTGGGGCGCCGGGGGAGACGTTGGTCGTGGTCAAGGCGGGCACCGGCATCGGCTCCGGGCTGGTCGTCGATGGCCGTCTGCACCGTGGCCGCGACGGGGCCGCCGGGGACATCAGCCACGTGCGCATCCCGGCCGGCGGCGACCGGCCGTGCACCTGCGGCAACCACGGCTGCCTGGAGACGGTGGCCAGCGGTGCGGCGCTGGTGGCGCAGCTCGGTGTGGCCAGCACCGCCGACCTGCTGGCCGCCGCCGAGGACTCCAACGCCACCGTGATCACGGCCATTCGACGGGCCGGCGGGCTGCTGGGCGACGTGCTGGCGACGGTGGTCAACTTCGCCAATCCCGACGCGGTGCTGCTGGGCGGCGCGTTGGCCGGCTGCGAAGCCTTTGTCGCCGCCGCGCGTGGAGCGCTGTACGAGCGGTGCCTGCCGTTGGCCACGCGGCAGCTGCGGATCGACACCGTGCTCGGCGGGGCCGACGCGGGACTGCTCGGGGCGGGGTCGCTGGCCCTGGAATCCGTTCTGGACCAGGCACTTCGAGGGGAGTCGCGCTGATGACGCGGATCGGGATCGCCGGCATCGCCATCGAGTCAAGCACCTTCTCGCCCCATCGGACTACTGTGGACGATTTCCGGATCACCCGCGGTGCCGAGTTGCTTGCCCGGTATGCGTTTCTCGATGACGACGTGGAGTGGGTGCCGCTGCTGCATGCCGTGTCGCTGCCCGGCGGGGCCGTCACCGAGGAGACCTACGCCGCGCTGTCGGAGGAGATCTACGCCCGGCTGCGCTCGTGCGGGCCGCTGGACGGGCTGTTCTTCGACATCCACGGCGCGATGAGCGTGGTCGGTCGGGTCGACGTCGAGGCCGATCTGATCGAGGGCATCCGTGCCGTCATCGGGCCCGATGTGCTGGTGTCGGCGTCGATGGACCTGCACGGCAACGTGTCTCATCGGCTGGCCCGTTCGCTGGACCTCATCACGTGTTACCGCAAGGCTCCGCACACCGACGCCTGGGACACCCGCGAACGCGCCGTGCGGAACCTGGTGAATCGTTTGCGCGACGGGGGAAAGCCGCTGAAGGCGTGGGCGCAGGTGCCGGTGCTGCTGCCCGGAGAGAAGACCAGCACTCGTATCGAGCCCGCCCGCAGTGTCTACGCCTTGGTCGACGAAGTCGAGGCCCTGCCCGGAGTTCTCGACGCCGCCATCTGGGTCGGCTACGCCTGGGCCGACGAACCCCGTTGCCAGGCCGCGATTGTCGTCACCGGCGACGATCGGGAGGTGGTCGAGGCGCAGGCCGCTCGGCTGGCGCGGGCGTACTGGGACGCCCGACACGACTTCGCTTTTGTCGCCCCCACGGGAAGTCTGGGTGAGTGCGTCACGCAAGCGCTGGCCAGCCCGGCGCGGCCGTTCTTCATCAGCGACTCCGGCGACAATCCGACGGCCGGCGGGGCCGGCGACACCTCGTGGAGTCTGCACGAACTGCTGGGTATGCCGGAAGTCCTGGAGCGCACCACGATCTACGCCCAGATCGTCGACCCGGCGGCCACCGCGCTGGCCGTGCGGGCCGGTGTCGGGAACCGCGTCGACGTGGCGGTCGGCGGGCACATCGACTCCGGTCCCTGCGGTCCGGTGCCGTTGGACGCCGTGGTGGAGGCCGTCGACACCGACGACCCGGTCGCCGGGACGGCCGTGGTGCTGGGGGTCGGCGGGCTCAAGGTGATCGTCACCGAGCGGCGCAAGCCGTACCACCTCGAATCCGACTTCCTGGCCCTCGGGCTGTCCCCGCGCACCGCCGACCTGGTCATCGTCAAGATCGGCTATCTCGAGCCCGAGCTGTACGAGATGGCCGCCGACTGGCTGTTGGCGTTGACGCCCGGCGGCGTCGACCAGGACCTGCTGCGGCTCGGGCACCGGGGGATCCAGCGGCCGATGTTCCCGTTCGACCCGGACATGCCCTCGCCGTCGTTCGTGCCCGTGTCCACCTGGTGAGACACGAAATGCCTCGGCGTCGGCCGGCGTTGTGCCGGGTATGACTTTCGCGGGCGAGTGGCAGGCATGGCACACCGAGCGCGAGCAGGCGCTGGCTGACCCGTACGGGTGGCTGGCGCTGGTCTCCCTGGACTGGCTGGAGGACAGCCCCCGGTCTTACCCCGGGCTCCCTGGGCTGTGGTGGCAGGACTCCTCCTCGGCGTATTTCGATCCGCAGGGCGCTTCGGTGACCTATGAGGGCAAGCCGGTGACCGAGGTGCTTCGGCTCTCGCTGATCAACAGCGGGCCCGGCGTTCGGGTTGTCGTCGGCAATCTCGAGGTCGAGGTCGCCCGGCGGTCCGGGTACCTGATTCGCGTGCACGACCCCAAGGCTTCCGTGCTGCGCGACTTCCACGGCGTGCCGTCCTACGACCCCGACGAGTCGTTCGTCTTCGACGGCGTGTTCGAGGCGTTCGACCAGCCCCGGCCCACCACGGTCGGGGCCGTCGTCGAGGGTCTGAGCCACGTCTACACCGCCCCCGGCATCGTTCGGTTCTCCCGGGACGGCGTCGAGCACACCCTGACCGCCTTCAACGGCAAGGACGGCGGGCTCAGCATCCTGTTCACCGACGAGACCAGCGGCGTCACCACCTACGCCGCCAACCGCTCGCTCGCCGTCGCCGCGCCGGGCTCCGGCGGTTCCGTGACCTTGGACTTCAACCGGGCCGTCAACCTGCCCTGCGCCTTCACCGACTTCGCCACCTGTCCCTTGCCGCCCGAGGGCAACCGGCTCGCGTTCGCCGTCGAGGCCGGGGAGAAGACCCCTTACGAGCGTTCCTGATCCGGCCACAGGCTCGGCAGGTTGACCACGATGCCTTCTTGGCTGCTCCGGGCGATGATCACCACCGCCGGCTCGTCGCCCGGATTCTCCTCGCGGTGCGGCACGTACGGCGGCACGAACACGTAGTCGCCCGGGCCGGTCTCCAGGCGGATCTGTTCGTCCCCGTCCGCGAAGACGAACACCGGGTGGCCCTCCTTCACGTAGATGGCCGTCTCGGCCTCGCCGTGATGGTGGTCGCCCGAGTTCGTCGCCGGGGCCACGTGGGTCTCGCCCATCCACACCTTGCTGGCGCCGACCGTCTTGCCCGAGATCGCCTCCAGCCGGGTCATGCCCGAGGTCTGGCCGGTGTCCCCGGTCAGGCTCGCGCCCTTGATGTGCCGCAGCGGCTGGTGCCAGTGGTCCGTCACCCGGCCAGTATCGCGGTCAGTCGACGTCGGCGATGATCGCGCGTAGGGCGGCCACGTGCGCACTGAGAGCCGACCGGCCCGACCGCGTGGTGGAGACCCAGGTGGTGCGGCGCCCGAGGTGGCTACCCTTTCGGCTGCGGACGTAGTCGACGTCCACGAGCGCGGCAATGTGCTTGGACAGCACCGAGTCACTGACCTCGAGCTCCTCCCGGAGGGTCGAGAACTCCATCTCCGACACGGCGATGAGCATGCTCATGAGCTTGAGCCGTGCGGGTGCGTGCAGGTGGGGGTCCAGGCCGAGCATCAGTGCCCCAGGATGAGCAGGCACAACCCGGCGACGGCCAGCGCGGCCACCACCAGGACCCACCACATCGACTCGGCTCGGGCATGGGCCTGTGGATCTCCTCGGTACAGGCGCATCCACCGCATCCCGCTGGCGGTGTATCCGGCGCCGCCGGCGACCGCACACAGCGCGCTCAGCCACCAGTGGCCGGTGAAGCCGGCCCAGAGCGCGCCCGCGAGGCCGGCGGTGTAGGCCAGCGACGCCGTCGTCGCGGTGCCCAGCACCACCCGGCTGACCAGGCCGTCCACCCGAATGCCGTTGAGGCGGCGGAACCGTGCCACCTGGATCCCGGCCACCACGACAAAAGCCAGCACCCCCGCGGCCAGCAGGGCATACGTCGGGGCCGAGTCGACGACCACGCCGACCGTGGCCGTGAGGATCTGGGCCGCGATCGCCACCCCGATCGACCCCAGGAACCATTCGGGTAACCGCACGCCGGCGGCCAGCCGCGCCTGCGACCGTCGCGCTTCGTCCAACGCCGCCGAGGCATCCATCGGGCCCGGCTCATTCATACTTTCCATGTCGGAAAGTATGAGCCCGAACTTTCCAAGTTGGCAAGTGTGGGTTCGTTGGACCATCGCTCTCGGGCACACCGAATACGTGTTCGGGCACATCGGCGGTCGTGCGCTCTGGGCCCGACGGGGATCGTGTCAGGCCGGCCAGCGCTGCCCGGCCAGGACGGCCAGATGCAGTGCCACCAAGGTGTTCTCGAGGTCGGGCAGCTCGGCGGCGCGGTTGTGCCGCACCCGCACGCTGACGAGCTCGGTGGTGGCGCCGGCCAACGCCAGATAGGCGTCGTAGGGCACAGCGGGCCAGTCGGGGTGGTGGTTGAGCGCATGGCGGTGCCAGGTGCGGTTGAGCTCCGCGAAGCGGTGTTGGGCGGCGTCCATCCGGTTCACCGCACCGGCCCCGGCCGCCGGCATGTCGACGTAGAAGACCCGGGCGAAAGCGGGCTCGTCGGCCAGGAAACGCAGGAACGCCCGGCAGGAGGCGCGCAGGATCGCCTCGGGCGAGGAATCCGACGGGAGCGCGCGGGTGGCGCCGACGACGGCGTCGACCAGGAGGTTGCCGCCGTAGGCGGTGGCGGCGAGGAAGCAGTCCTCCTTGTCGCGGAAGTGGGCGTAGAAGGCGGCCCGGGAGACGCGGGCGCCGCGGACGATGTCGGCGACGGTGATGCTGTGGAAGCCGGCGGCGGCGACGGCGGCGACGGCGGCGGTCAGCAATCGCTGCCGCTGGGCGGCCCGGACCTCGTCGGCGGGCAGGCTGGAGCGACCCCGGGGCAGACCCGGGGCGTCGTCGTGCCGTCTGGCCAGGGAGCCCTCTTGTCCCACCCTCCGCCAACCCCTAAAGTACGGCCGCGTACCTGTGACTGGTGACACAGGCTATCGGACACCGTAGTCCGAAGGAGGCCTCGATGAGCGTCCTGTGGCAGCGTCGAATCGACCACTATCCCGAGACCCGCCAGCGCTTCTGGTACCTGGGCATCGTGGTGGCCGCGACGGTGGTCCTCTACTACGAGCTGTACGTGCCGGGCGCGGTCGCGACCGAGATCATCGCCCACTACCACATGACTTTCCCGTACTACGTCTACATCTCGGTGGTGGGCAACGCGATCGGGGCCTTCTCCTCGCTGCTGGCGGGGCTGGCCGACCGGTGGGGCCGGGCCAATCTCGTGGCCTACGGCCTCGGCGTGACCGGCCTGCTCACGTTGTTCGGCCTGCCCAACGCGCCCGACCAGCTGACCTTCGGCATCCTGTTCGCGCTGGTCAGCTTCGTCGAGGGCATCATCCTGGTGGCGACACCGGCGCTGGTCCGCGACTTCTCGCCGCAGCTGGGCCGGGCCTCGGCGATGGGGTTCTGGACGTTGGGACCGGTGGTCGGCAGCCTGGTGCTGTCGGAGGTCTCCAGCAACACGATCAGCGTGCTGCCCGACTGGCGGTCGCAGTTCGTCATCTGCGGCATCGTCGGTCTGGTCGTGTTCGTGATCGCCCTGTTCGGGCTGCGCGAGCTGTCGCCCAACCTGCGCGACCAGCTCATGGTCAGCATGCACGACAAGGCGCTGGTCGAGGCCCGAGCCGCGGGCATCGACGTGAACAAGGCGATCGAACGGCCCTGGCGGCAGATGATGACCATGCGGGTGGTCGGCTCGGCCTTCGCCATCTCGGTGTTCCTGATCATCTACTACACCGCGGTCGGCTTCTTCACCATCTACTTCACCACCATCTACGGCTTCAGCCTGGCCCAGGCCAACGGCATCGGGAACTGGTTCTGGGGCATCGACGCGCTGTCGCTGATCGTGGTCGGGGTGATCTCCGACCGGCTGGCCGTGCGCAAGCCGTTCATGCTGGTCGGCGGGCTCGGCGCGATCGTGATGACGATCGTGTTCCTCGGCCTGGGCGCCGGCACCGGCTACTACACCTTCGTCTGGGTGATCAGCGTGCTCGCGGTGTTCATGGCCGTCGCCTACGCGCCGTGGATGGCCAGCTTCACCGAGACGGTAGAGCGCATCAACCCGGCGCTGACCGCGACCGGTCTGGCCGTGTGGGGCTGGATCATCCGGGCCGTGGTGGCGCTGTCCGTGTTCGCGCTGCCGTTCGTCGTCACGTCGATGACGCCGCTCGTGCAGTACGGCACCGAGGTCGCCACGCTGGCCGCCAAGTACGACACCGAGATCAAGACGCTCGGCGCGGTCGACCCCGCGACGCTGGGCACCCTCGGCCGCAACCCGACCGATCGAACGGCCGGCGCCAAGGCCATCGCCGAGATCATGCAGGCCGAGAACGTCGACCAGGCCACCGCGTTGCAACGGCTGCAGGCTGCGGCGTCCGTGCCGAAGGCGGACCTGGCCTTCCTCCAACAGCACGCCGCCGAGGTGCAGGCGGCCGCCGCGGCCACCCCCGGCCAGTGGCAGAACTGGTGGTGGGTGTGTGTCGGCGGCGAGGCGGTGTTCCTCCCGTTGATCTTCGTCATGGTCGGGCGCTGGCGGCCCAGGCAGGCCCGGGCCGACCTCGCCGAGCACCAGGCCCGTGTCGACGAGGAGCTGGAGCAGCTAAGTTCATCTACCGGAGGGACTTCCCGAGGCTGAGAAGAGGCACGCGTGACCGGGTTCTTCACGTCCGTCGACGAGGTGGTGGCGAAGCTGGCCGAGGCCGGCTACCTGGCGTCCAACGCGGTCGCCACCACCGTCTACCTCGCCGACCGGCTCGGCAAGCCGCTGCTGGTGGAGGGCCCGGCCGGCGTCGGCAAGACCGAGTTGGCCAAGGCGGTCGCGCAGGTCACCGGCTCGCGGCTGGTGCGGCTGCAGTGCTACGAGGGCGTCGACGAGTCCAGGGCCCTGTACGAGTGGAACCACGCCAAGCAGCTGCTGCGCATCACCGCCGGGCGGGACGAGACGTGGGACCAGACCCGCAACGACATCTTCAGCGAGGAGTTCCTGCTCGCGCGGCCGCTGCTCACCGCCATCCGCGGCGACGAGCCGACCGTGCTGCTGATCGACGAGACCGACAAGGCCGACGTCGAGGTGGAGGGGCTGCTGCTGGAGGTGCTCGGCGACTTCCAGGTCACCGTGCCCGAGCTCGGCACCATCACCGCCACTCAGCGGCCGTTCGCCGTGCTCACGTCCAACGCCACCCGTGAGCTGTCCGAGGCGCTGCGGCGACGGTGCCTGTTCCTGCACATCGACTTCCCCGACGAGGACCTGGAGAAGCGGATCGTGCTGGCCCGGGTGCCGGGCATCGACGACACCCTGGCCACCTCGCTCGTACGGGTCATCAATGCCTTGCGGGCCATGGAGTTGCGCAAGTCGCCGTCGGTCGCCGAGACCATCGACTGGGCCCGGACGCTGCTCGAGCTCGGCGCCGAGGGGCTCAACGAGGAGCTGGTGCGCGACAGCCTCGGCGTGATCCTCAAGCACCAGGAGGACATCCTCAAGGCCGGTCAGCGGCTGGAGCTGGACAAGCTGTGAGCGTCGCCGACCGGCTCACCGAGTTCGTGCAGGCGTTGCGGGCCAAGGGAATCCAGGCCGGGCCCGGCGAGACCGTCGACGCCGCGGCGGCGTTGGAGGTGCTCGGCTTCGACGACCGCGAGCGCACCCGTGAGGGCCTCGCCGCGTGCCTGATCCGGCGGGACGGGCAGCGGGCCGTCTTCGATTCCACCTTCGACCTGTTCTTTCCTTTGGGCGTAGGCGTTCCCGAGCAGGCGCGGCACGAGCACCTCACCCTCGACGAGCTCAACGACCGGCTCGTCGCTGCCTTCGCCTCCGACGACGAGTCCTCGTTGCTGCAACTCGCCGGGCTCGCCGTCGACGCCTTCGGCCAGTACGGGCAGGGCGGCTCCGGCACCAGTGGTTGGTCCGCGCACCAGACCCTGGACCGCGTGCAGCCACAGACCTTGCTCGTTCGGGTGTTGGCCGCCATGCAGGCCCAGGCCGGTTTCACCGAGCGGCTCGACCGTGACGAGATCCGGCGTCGTATCGAACGGTTCCGGGAGCTCGTCCGGGGCGAGGCCCTTCGTCGTGTCGCCGAACTCCGTGGCCGGGAACGGCTTTCTCGCAGCGCGGTGCCGCCCACACCGGACCAGGTCGACTTCCTCCAGGCCGGCCGTTCCCAGGTCGCCGAGATGCGGCGCATGGTGCAGCCCTTGGCCCGCAAGCTCGCCACCCGTCTCGCCGCTCGTCGTCGCCGGGCCGCCCGTGGCCAGATCGACCTCCGCCGAACCCTTCGCCGCTCCTTGTCGACCGGCGGCGTGCCCATGACGCCCGTCTACCGCAAGCACCGCCCCGGCCGCCCCGAGATCGTGCTGCTGTGCGACATGTCCGGCTCCGTCGCCTCTTTCGCCAACTTCACCATGCTCTTGGTGCAGGCCCTGCGCGACCAGTTCTCCAAGGTCCGCGTCTTCGCCTTCGTCGACGGCATCGACGAGGTCACCCATCTCGTCACCGCCGGCGTCGCCGACCCCGCCGCCCTCGGCGCTCGGATCCTCTCCGAGGCCTCCGTCATCCGTTGGGACGGCCATTCCGACTACGGCCGCTCCCTCGACGAGTTCGCGGACCGCTACCCCGACGTGATCGGCCCTCGCACGTCCGTCCTCATCCTCGGCGACGCCCGCAACAACCACGGCGACCCCCGCCTGGCCGTCCTCGCCCGCATCCTCCGCCCCGCCCGCCGCTCGTTCTGGCTCAACCCCGAACGCCGCGACCTGTGGAACACCGGCGACTCCGCCGCCCACGACTACGCGACCGTCGTCGAGATGCACGAATGCCGCAACGCGAGGCAGCTGGGGACTTTGGTGTCGCGCCTGATCCCGCTCTAATTCGCTGCCATTACCCGACCGGCACCGGATCCAGTCATTCAGTTCGGTCCTTGGACCAGGCCAGCAGCTCGTCCGCCGGCCAGGTGTTGATGACGCGGTCGGCCCCGATGCCGGCCTCCTCCGCCCGGGCGCAGCCGATGGACTGCCAGGTGAGCTGGCCGGGGGCGTGGGCGTCGGTGTCGATGGCGAACATGCAGCCGAGGTCGGCGGCGAGGCGGAGCAGGCGGCGGGGCGGGTCGAGGCGTTCGGGACGGGAGTTGATCTCGACGGCGACGCCGTTCTCGCGGCAGGCGGAGAAGACGGCCTCGGGGTCGAACTCGGACTCGGGGCGGCCGCGGCCGGTGACGAGGCGGCCGGTGCAGTGGCCGAGCACGGTGACGAAGGGGTTGGAGACGGCGGCGACCATGCGAGGGGTCATCTCGGCCACCGGCATGCGGAGCTTGGAGTGGACGCTGGCGACCACGACGTCGAGGCGGGAGAGCAGCTCGGGGGACTGGTCGAGGGAGCCGTCCAGGTTGATGTCGACCTCGATGCCGGTGAGGATCCGGAACGGGGCCAGCTCGACGTTCAGCGTGGCGATGAGGTCGAGCTGGGCCGACAGGCGCTCGGCGGAGAGGCCGTTGGCGACGGTGAGCCGGGGGGAGTGGTCGGTGAGGGCGACCCAGTCGTGCCCGAGGTCCCGAGCGGCCCGGGCCATGACGTCGGGCGGACTGCCGCCGTCGGACCAGTCGGAATGGGTGTGGCAGTCGCCCCGCAGCAAGGCCCGCAGGGAGGACCCGGCGGAGAGGTCGGGACCGGGGGCCGCGGCGGCCTTCTCGAGGTAGGAGATGGGCTCGCCGCGTACGGCGTTCTCGACGACGCCGGCGGTGGCCTTGCCGATGCCGGGCAGCCGGGTGAGAGAGCCCATCCGGACCATGTGCGCGAGCTTGTCGGCGGGCACGCCGGCGATGACCTCGGCAGCCCGGCGGAAGGCGCGGACCCGGTAGCTGGGCTCGCCGGCGCGTTCGAGCTCGAACGCGACCTGCTCCAACGCCCGTACGGGATCCACGTCGTCCTGCCTACCAGAACTCAGCCCATGCCGCTGACGTCGTCGGCCTCGATGGTGACGATGAGCCGCACCTGGTCCCGTCCCCGGTGCCACGCGTAGGGCTTGCCGGTGTAGCGCTTGGCGACGAGATCGATGTGGTCGGCGCCGCCCTCGGGGGTGATGTCGACGACGCGGCCACGCACCCGGAAGTAGCGGAACGGGTTGGCGGGGTCGGCGATGTTGAGCGCGACCCGGGGATCACGTCGCATGTTGCGGACCTTCTGGAAGCCCTCGACGGTGTTGACGAGCACGTGCTCGCCGTCGGTGTCGACCCAGGTCTGGGTGAGCTGGGGCGAGCCGTCGGGGTTGGACGTGGCGATGAAGCACGGGCTGGGCTTGCGGAGCAGCTCGAGCAGGTCCTCGGGAAGTGCCATGCGGGTGATCCTAGCCAGCCCCGGTTGGTCAACGAAGGTGATAGTCACTAATCTTGACTACATGAAGCGAGGAGGCACTGATGTCGGTCGTCGAACCGACCCCTTCACCGTCAAGCCGGAGGCCACCGCGGCGATGTTGGCGGCCCGCCCGGGCATGGTGGACGCGTTCGGCCGCGACCGCCGCGGCTTCATCGCCGCCAAGCTGATCCGCGTCGCCGAGGACACCTGGCTCGACCAGGTGGAATCGACGGGCGGCACGGCCTGGGACGAGTCGAGGGCCAAGGGCGGCGACCAGCCGGAGATCGCGGCCTTCTTCGCCACCATGGACACCCTGGTCAGCTCCGACCGGGGCGTCCGCTACGACGACGCGGAGGACGGCCGCCGAGCGGTCCGGACGGTCGCCTACGGACCGCACCCGTCACAGGTCGGCGAGCTGTACGTGCCCGAGGGCGACGGCCCGTTCCCGGTCGTCGTGCTGGTCCACGGCGGCTACTGGCTGGCCATGTTCGACCGCCGCCAGGTCACGCCGCTGGCCGACGACCTGGTCGGCGGCGGCTACGCGGTCTGGAACGTCGAGTACCGCCGCCTCGGCGAACCGGGCGGCGGCTGGCCCGGCACCTTCGACGACGTGGCGGCCGCGGTCGACACGCTCGACGGCCTGGACGACCGCCTCGACCTGGCCAACGTGCAGGTCGTCGGCCACTCCGCCGGCGGCCGGCTGGCCAAGTACCTGGCCGGCCGCGGCGACGGCAAGGTGCGGCTCAAGGGCGCGGTCTCGATCTCGGGCGTCCTCGACCTGGTCGAAGCGGACAAGGACCGACTGGGCTCGGAGTTCGCCGACCCGAACGCCGAGGAGGCCGCGGGCGTGCCGCCGGTCGAATTCCCTGACGCCAACCACTTCGACGTCATCAACCCCGCCCACGAGAGCTGGCGCGCGGTGCGTGACTGGCTTGCCGACCGATTGGCCTGACATGGATCACGAGAAGGTGCTCGACGAGGCGTGGCGACGGCCCGGTGTGACCGCGATCGACCTGCCGCCGGTGGACGTCAACAAGGTGCTGGCCGAGCGCTACGAGCTGGACCGGGAGCTGACGTTCACCCGGACCATGCTTTGGGACATGGAGGCGCGCAAGGCCGCCGCCCCGGACATCTACATCCCGACGGTGGTCAAGGCCGGCAGCGCCACGAAGTTCCCCAGCACGCGCCACGGGGAGCTGGAGGACTTCACCCGCGTCTCCGACCAGCGGCTGTGGGCCGAACCGGACCGCTTCGGCACGATCATCGAGCACGTCCGCCTCGACCACGGCCACCACCGGGCGTTCTTCGTCGGCGACACGGCCTTCGATGGCCGCACCGCGAGCACCGACCAGCCGATCTTCCACGTGGAGCACTCGGTGGCCGGCGCTGAGGACCGGCCGCTGAACCGGTGGCGGATCATCCTGCTCACCGAGCAGGTCGACCAGCGCCTGCTGGACGTGTTCACCGAGATGGCCGAGGACCCGTATCTGCGGGTGTTCATCGAGGTGTACCTGCAAAAGGACTTGGGCGTGCAGTTTCGCCGCAAGTAGCGTGGCCGGGTGGACACCTTGGCCCGCGCGCTGACGGGACGACTGCTGCTCCCGACAGATGCCGAGTACGCACGGGCCAAGCTCGCCTTCCTGGCCCAGTACGACGACCGCCGGCCGGCGGCGATCGCGCTGTGCGAGACCGAGGCCGACGTCCAGCGGTGCGTGGAATTCGCGGCCACACAAGGGATACCGGTGGCCGCCCGCAGCGGCGGCCACAGCTACGCCGGCTACTCCACACCGGACGGCGGCCTGATCACCGACGTGTCGCGACTGGACGCGGTCGAGGTGCATGAGGACGGCACGGCGGTGGTCGGCGCCGGCGCGCGAATGGCCGGCCTCTACGCGGGAATCGGGCGGGCCGGGCGAATGCTGTCGGCCGGCACCTGCCCGTCGGTCGGCGTCGCCGGCCTGACCCTGGGCGGCGGCATCGGCGTGCTCGGGCGCAAATGTGGCCTGACCAGCGATCAGCTGACCGCTGTCCGGATCGTCACGGCCGACGGCGTGCTCCGCGCCGCCTCCGCGACGGAAGAATCCGAACTCTTCTGGGCGCTACGAGGCGGTGGCGGCGGCAACTTCGGCGTCGTCACGGAGTTCACCTTCCGCACGACACCGGCCGAGCCGCTGACGGTGTGGTCGCTGGACTCCACCCCGGACCGCCGGCCGCAGATCCTGCACGCCTGGCAGGAGTGGCAGCGCGACCTGCCCGACGAGATGTGGTCGCTGTGTCGCGTCAGCACGGCGAGGAACACTTCCCAGGTCGCGGGCTGCCTGGTCGGCACGGACACCGGCCTGATCGACGACCTCGCCCGCCGCATCGGCGGCAAACCCCAACGCCGGCAACAGGAACTCGACTTCCCGGCCGCGATGGACCACTACGCGGAAGGCATCAGCCGCCGGGCGGCGTTCGTGGCGGTGTCGCGCATGCTCACCGCCCCGATGGACCCGCAGGCCATGGTCGACGTGGTCACGGCCGGTCCCGCGATGGAGTGCCTCATCGACAGTTTCGGCGGCGCGATCGCCCGCGGCGAGGGCGCGTTCCCGCACCGGGACGCCATCGCCAGCATTCAGGTCACCAACCAGATCCGCACCACCTCCGCCGACGCCCGCCGGGAGCTCGCGCCGATCCGGCGTCAACTCGGCGAGTGGTTCGGCGCCAACGGTTTCCTCAACTACATCGACCCGGAGATGCCCGACTGGCGGCAAGCGTACTACGGCGCGAGCGCCCCGCGTCTGGCCGAAGTCGCCCGCACCTATGATCCGAATCGGGTCTTCTCCTTCCCGCAAGGCATCTAGGATCCGCTGCGTGGAACTGAACGAGGCCGTGCTCGCGCTGGCCAGGGCCATTCACGCCGACGGACCCGACGGCTGGCGCACGGCGACAGTGAAGCTGCGGTGCACGCCGTCCGGTCAGGCCGGCTGGTCGCGGTACGACAACCGCGGCTGGATCGGCGGCGGCCCCGCGATGCGTGCGCTGGAACAGAGTCTGGCCAAGGTGTTGCTCGCGGATCGCCCCGAGGTGGTCTACGAACTCGTGGTGCGCTCGACGGGCGAGGTCCGCATCGCCTACTCCTACGACTTCGACGGCCCCATTATCGTGCGGGACAAGGACTTCCGCCTGCCCGGCCATCCGCTGCCGGGCAGCGTCCCGATGCCGGAGGCCATCAGGATCACCGACGCGCCGACGGCCCCGGCGGTGCTGGCCCGCATCGCCGCGAAGATCGGCACGTCCGAAGGTCGCGGCGAGGGCGAAATCCTGGCCACCGAACGGGAACTCGGCTTCCGGCTGCCCGAGGAGCTGCGGGCCCTGCACCGCCTCGGTTGCACGGACATCGGCGAATTCCGCTTGGCCACGCTGGAGGAGCTGGTCGAGTGGCGCACCGATGAGGACACGCAGTTCGGCGGCTGGGACGACGACGAGCCGCTCGGGCTCGACCCGGTGCCCGACGTCTGGCCGCACGGGCACGTGAAACGTCTGTGCCGCAACGACTGGTGGCTGCCGTTCGCGGTCGACGACAACTGGTTCTACCTCGCCGTCGACCTCGACCCGGCCGAACACGGCCGCACCGGCCAGGTGATCTGGTTCGACGAGCATACCGAGATGTCCGGCTACCTCGCCGACTCCGTCGAAGGCGTGCTGCCGCCGTGGACCTGGCCCGACGACGCGTCGCGGCCCGCGGAGGCCGTGCTCCGCGGCGAGCCGACGCCGGATCCGCACATCCAGAAGGTGAACGCGAACCAGGGCGGCGACATCGACCTCGCCTCCTTCGCGGTGCTGCCGAACCTGCGGGACCTCCGCGTCAACGGTGCCGGCCGGGTCCGCGCCGCTGCCCTGCCTGGCCTGGAGGCGCTCAAGGTCGAGGCCCGTGAGTTCGACCTCGCGCCGCTGACCGGCCACGCGGCCCTGTGGAGCCTCACGCTGTCCGGCCTCCAGCATCCCGTCGACGCCGGAACGATCGCCACCATGACGTCGCTGATCCGGCTCGACCTGTCCGACGTCGAGGTGACGAACATCGAGGCGCTCGCCGCACTGCCGAACCTCAGGGTCGTCACGCTCGACGGCGACCAGTGGGACCGTGTCGACCTGCCGGAGCTGGCCGTCGCGGCCCTGGGCAAGGGCACGTTGGCCCAGCAGCTGCAGTGGCTGAACCGCTACGCGCCAAGAGCCCAAAACCGAGCACTCCACCAGGTGGAGGCCCTAATCTGAGCAGGTGAGCACCGAGCTGACCCTGTTGTCACGAGTGTGCTGCCGGGGGCAGGAGATCACCGGACCGCGGCTGCGCGACCTGCTGGCGCTGCTGGCCGGCAGCCCGCGCGCCGGCTGCGGCGTGCCGGCGCTGGTCGACGGCCTGTGGCCGGAAACGCAGCCCGACAACCCGACGAAGGCCGTGCAGGTCCTGGTCTCCCGCCTCCGCTCGCAGCTCGGCGCCGACCTGATCGCCAACACCGCCACCGGTTATCGCCTGACGTTGGCCGAGGACGAGATCGACGCCTCCGTTGTCCTGCTCCAGGCCGCCAAAGCCCGGTCGGCGGACGCGGCGACGGCCCTGGCCGCGGCCGAGGTGGGCCTGGCCTGCTGGGACGGCGAGCCCGAAAGCACGGCTGACGGCGATCCGCTGTCCCGGCTCCGGGCCGAGCGCGCGTCGACCTACCGTGCGCTGACCAGGATCCGCGGCCTCGCGCTGTCCCGGCTCGGCCGGCACCAGGAAGCGATCGCCGCCCTGAACCCGGACGGCGACGAAGAAGTTGTGCTCGCGCTGCTCCGGTCCGAGGCGGCCACCGCCGGCCCGTCGACGGCGCTGGCCCGCTACGACACGTACCGCCGGCGGGTCCGCGACGAACTCGGCGTCGACCCGGGCCAGGAACTTCAAGCCCTGCAACGGGAATTACTCCAGGCCCAAGCGCCGATCCGCCGGCACGGCGTCGCCCACGAGCCGAACGAGCTGCTCGGCCGGGACGAGGACATCGCGGCCGTGCGGGCTCTGCTGCGCTCGTCCCGGGTCGTCTCCATCGTCGGCCCCGGCGGCCTCGGCAAGACCCGGCTGGCCAACGCCGTCGGCCGCGATGCCGAGCAGCGGCTGGTCCACTTCGTCACGCTGGCTGCCGTGACCGCGGACCACGACGTCGCCGCCGAGGTCGCGGCGAGCATCGGCGACGCCGCCCGGCCGGCCCGCGTCGGCAACGAAGTCGCCGGCATCGTCGCCGCGCTCGGTCCCGCGCTGCTGGTGCTGGACAACTGCGAGCACGTGGTGGACGGCGTCGCCGAGCTGGTGCGGGCGCTCGTGGCCATGAGCCGTGAGCTGCGCATCCTCACCACGAGCCGGGCGCCGCTGGGCCTGTCCTCGGAAGCCGTCCACCTGCTGCCCGAGCTGACGCTGCCGGACAGCGTCGAGCTGTTCCGGCAGCGTGCCCGAGCCGCGCGGCCGAATGTCGAACTGCCCGAGGAGGTCACGGAGATCTGCCGGCACCTGGACGGCCTGCCGCTGGCGGTCGAGCTCGCCGCGGCGAAGGTCCGGGTGCTGTCCGTACGGGAGATCGCCGACCGCCTCGACGACCGTTTTTCCTTGCTGCGCGGCGGTTCCCGGGACGCGCCGGAGCGGCACCGCACGCTGGCGGCGGTCGTCGACTGGAGCTGGAACCTGCTCGACGGGAAGGGCCAGGACGCGCTGGCCGACCTGTCGATCTTCCCGAACGGCTGCACCGCCGACGCGGCCCGTCACCTGGTCGACGGGGACCTCGCCGACCTGGTCGAGCAGTCGCTGCTCAAGGTCGTGGACACGCGCTGGGGCAGCCGGTTCCTGATGCTGGAGACCGTCCGCGAGTTCGCCGCCGCCCGCCGCGCCGACCCGGACCGCGCGATCACCGGTTTCCTGGCGTGGGCCACGGAATTCGGCCTCGCGCACCACGAGAAGCTGTACGCCGAGCACCCCACGCCGACCGTGGAGCTGATTCGCGGCGAGCTGGACAACCTGACCCAGGCTCTGCGGTACGCGCTGGAGCGCGGCGACGCGCGCAGCATGGTCGCGATCGCCGTCGTGCAGGCCAACCTCTGGGTGCTCGAGAACCGCTACGCGCGGCTCGTGTGGCTCCAGGAGGCCACCTCCTGGCTGCTCTCGCACTACGAGCCGGACGAGGAGACGCTGGAGGCGACCCGGACGCTGGCCACGCTCGGCGTCTCCACCACGTACGCCGTACAGGGGCCGAAGGCGATGCGGGCGCTGGCGGTGCTGCGACGGCTGCCGCCGGCGCCGCCGACCACACTGCTGCGGGCCGTGGCGATCTGCGCCGTCACGCCGGCGGAGCAGTACCCGGCGCTGTGCGAGAGCGAGACGCCACTGCTGGCCGCCGTCGCAAACCTGTTCATGAGCTACCTGTACGAGATGGACTGCGACGTCGACAACGCGCTGCAGTCGGTGCGCCGGGCGCTGGCGCTGTTCGACCAGGGGCCGGTGACCTGGCTGCGGATCATCGGGCACGCCCGCTTCGCCGAACTGTGCCTGCAGGCCGGCCGGCCCGAGGAGACACTGGCCCAGGTGGACATCGTGCTGGCGCTGCTCGGCGACCAGCCCGGCTGGCCGACCGAGGCCGGCGTCCGGTGGGGCGCGGTGATCGCGTGCCTGCAGCTCGGCGACGCCGACGGGGCCGAGCGGTGGCTCACCGAGGTCGCGCCGGAGTACGGCGACGCGGGCGCGCTGTCGCCGGAGCTCGGCCTGCGCGCGATGATCCGGCTGATCCGCGGCGACGTCGACGGCGGCCTCGCCCTGTGGCGGGAGTCCGTGGCGCGCCTGAAGGACGAGGAGCTGGTGCGGCAGAACCTGCCCGGCCTCGAGGTGTGGGCGCTGGAGAACGAGGCCGCCGCGGTCATCGCGCATGCCCTGCACGGGCGGCTCGACCAGGTCGAGGCCATCACCCGCGGCCAGTCCGAGCGGCTGGCGGCGCTGCTGGTGGCCCCGGCGGTGCCGACGCAGCTGTCGATCGGCGGCTATCCCGTGCTCGGGGCGCTGCTGCTGGCCGTCGCCGCCACCGACGCCGAGCGGACCCCGGCCCGGGCCGCCCGGCTCGTCGCCATCGCCGAGAAATGGCGCTACAGCAGGACGTTCACCGGCGCCGACCGGATAAGGCGGCTGGCCGTGGACGCCGACCCGGCCGCCTACGAGCGGGCCGTCGCCGACTACGCCGGCCTGGACCGGGTCGAGCTGCGCCGGGTCGCCCTCGACCTGCTTTCCGGTTAGATGGGGCCATGACCGCGTACGGGTACTGGCAGGACGTGCCGACCAGGTGGAAGGACAACGACCACTACGGGCACGTGAACAACGCGGTGCACTACTCGGTGATGGACACCGTGATCAACACCTGGCTGATCGAGCGCGCCGGCCTCGAGCTGGACGGCGGCGGCCCGATCGGCCTGTGCGTGGAGTCGCACTGCGTGTACAAGGCATCGGTGTCGTTTCCCGAAGTCATCGCGGTCGGGCTGCGGATCGGGCGCCTGGGCACCAGCAGCGTCCGCTACGAGACGGGCCTGTTCCGCAGCGACCGCAGCACGCTGATCGCCGAGGGCACCTTCACCCACGTGTTCGTGGACCGTGACACCCGCCGGCCGGTGCCGATCGCCGAGCCGATGCGGGGCGAGCTGGAGAAGTTGGTGAGCGCGTGAAGGTGAACGCGGCAGTCCTGGTGGCGTCGGGCGTGGAGCGGCCGTACGCGGACTCGCGGCCGTTGCACGTTCAGGAGCTGGAGTTGGATCCGCCGGGGCGCGGCGAGATCCTGGTGCGGATCGGGGCGGCCGGCCTGTGCCACTCCGATCTGTCGGTGATCAACGGTTCCCGGCCGCGGCCGCTGCCCATGGTGCTCGGGCACGAGGCCGCCGGCGAGGTCGTCGAGGTCGGCCCCGCAGATGACATTCGAGCTGCGGAGTTCGAGGTCGGCGACCACGTGGTGCTGGCGTTCGTGCCGGCCTGCGGCGCGTGCCGGATGTGCCTGGCCGGGCGGCCGGCGCTGTGCGAGCCGGGGGCGGTGGCCAACCGCGCCGGCACGCTGCTCAGCGGCGAGAAGCGTTGGCGCGGCGGGGAGAACCACCATCTCGGGGTGTCGGCGTTCGCGGAGTACGCCGTGGTGTCGAGCAAGTCCGCGGTGAAGGTCGATCCGTCGCTGCCGCTGGAGCTGGCGGCGCTGTTCGGCTGTGCGGTGCTCACGGGGGCCGGGGCGGCGTTCCACAGCGCCGAGATCAAGCCGGGGGAGACGGTCGCGGTGTTCGGCCTCGGCGGCGTCGGCATGGCGGCGATGCTGGCCGCCCGGGCGGCCGGCGCGAGCCAGATCGTGGCGGTCGACATCGTTGACACGAAACTCGCTTTGGCGGCGCGTCTGGGTGCGAACCACACAGTTCGTGGCGGCCCGGACGCCGTCACCGAGGTCCGGGACCTCACGCACGGCGGCGCGGACAAGGTCATCGACACCACCGGCAGCGAGCACGTGCTGGCCCAGGCGTACCACGCGACCCGGATCGGCGGCACGACCGTGACCGTCGGCCTGCCACATCCCGATCGCCAGCTGGTGCTGCCGGCGCTGAGCCTGGTCGCCGAGGAGCGCACGCTGCGCGGCAGCTACCTCGGTTCCAGCGTGCCGCGCCGGGACATCCCGCGGTTCATCCGGCTCTACCAGGCCGGCCTGCTGCCGGTGGCCGAGCTGGTGTCCGGGCGGCTGCGGCTGGACCAGGTCAACGAGGGCTTCGACCAGCTGGCCGGCGGCGAGGCCGTGCGGCAGGTCATTGTCCCGACAGGGTCCTGACCGCGGCGACCGTCGCCTCGACCAGCTCGTCCTGCGGCAAGTCGGCGCCGAGCACCATTCGGCGCAGCTGCGGCATGGCCTTGCCCCAGTTGACCAGGCCCAACGTGAAGAAGTAGACCATCGCGGCGTTCGGCATCGCGCCCTCGATCTCCGTGACCCGCTTGCGGTACTCGGCGGTGCGCACATCCTCGGCCGGCACCTCGCGGCCGCCCATCTCCAGCGCCTCCCACATCAGCAGCCGCAGCGCCTCGGGGTTGGCCGCGTGGTAGTCGAACAGCTTGCGGGCGTAGTTGGCCAGGTCGGGTTCCACCGGCACGGCGTCCGCGCAGCGTGACAGCATGCGCTCCAGCACGGCCGCGAACAGCGCCTTCTTGTCGCCGAAGTAGTCGTAGATGGCCCGCTTGTTGGCCTCGGCCGCCTCGGCGATCCGGTCGACCCGGGCCCCCGCGACGCCGTGGGCGGCGAACTCGGTGGTCGCGGCGGCCAGAATCCGCTCCTTCGTCGCCTTCGAGTCGTATCCCACGTGTCCAGAATAACGAACCGGTTCGTTCGCCGGCCGCGTCGGGTTACGATCGAACCAGATAGTTCGTTCGCAAGGGGGAGACGTGCCGAACCGCTGGACCATCCCACTGCTCACGCTGGCCTGCGCGGTCTGTGTGGCCACCATCTACTTCCCGCAGGCCATCAGCCCGCTGATCGCCGCCGACCTGCACGTCACGCCCAGCGCCGCCGCCCAGACCGCGACCGGCGCCCAGCTCGGCTATGCCGTCGGCATCTTCCTGCTGGTCCCGCTGGGGGACCGGCTCCGGGCCCGGCCGTTGATCGTCGTGCTGATGGTGCTCACCGCGGCCGCCATGCTGGCCGCCGGCCTGGCCACCACCCTGCCGGTGCTGCTCATCGCCGGCACGCTGGCCGGCGCGTTCACCGTGGTGCCGCAGGTGATCATCCCCATGGTCGCCGGCCTGGTGCCGGACAACCGGCGCGGCTCCGTCGTCGGCATGCTGCTCGGCGGCCTGCTGGCCGGCATCCTGCTGGCTCGCACCTTCGGTGGCACGGTCGGCGAGTGGCTCGGCTGGCGCGCCCCGTACCTCGTGGCCGCGGCCGTGATCCTGCTGCTGGCGGCAGTGCTGGCCGTGGCGGTCCCGCGCACCGAGCCGTCCGCGCGGCACAACTACCCGTCACTGCTGGCCGAGGCGGTGCGGCTGCTGCGCACCCAGCCCGAGCTGCGGCGATCCGCCCTGTACCAGGTGCTGCTGTTCGGCTCCTTCAGCGCCGCGTGGACCTGTCTGGCGCTGCTGATCAGCGGCCCGCGCTACGGCCTCGGCGTCCAGACCGTCGGCCTGATCGGCCTCGCCGGCGCGGTCAGCGTCTTCGTCACGCCCATCGCCGGGCGCTGGATCGACCGTCGCGGCCCCGAGCCGGTCAGCATGATCGCCATCCTCGGCGTCGTCGGCTCGGCCGGTGTGCTGGCGTTCGGCCTGCTCGGCGGGGTCGCCGGGCTGGTGGTGCTGATCGCCGGCCTGGTGCTGCTGGACGTCGCCGTGCAGTGCAACCAGGTGGCCAACCAGTCGCGCATCTTCGCGCTGCTGCCCGAGGCCCGCAGCCGGCTCAACACCGCGTACATGACGTGCACGTTCCTCGGCGGCACCCTCGGCTCGTGGCTGGGCGTGCAGGCCTACGACCGGTTCGGCTGGGGCGCGGTGACCGGCCTCATCGCCTTGGCCGCTGTTGGCGCCCTTGGCCGGCATCTGGCCCATCGGTCCCGGCCAGGAACTCCTGAGCCAGCCGCTTCGGTGCCTTCAGCAGCCACGCCTCGGTGACCACCTCGGCCAGCTCGTCCACGCCGATCCGGTCCAGCCGGACCAGCACCGCCGGATAGCCGTCGAAGTGCGGGATGGTGAAGAAGACCGCCGGGTCGTCGGCGATCAGGGCCTGCTTGACGCCCTCGTCGGCGACCCGGACGCCCAGGATCGGGCCGTCCTCGGTGCGGCCGTCGGACTTGCGCAGCGGTCGGTCCCAGACGAAGCTCTTGCCCTTGACCTGCCAGGCGGGCGTGCCCCAGGACAGCTTCTCACCGGTCTCCGGCAACGCCAGCGCGATCCGCCGCACGTCCTCCCAGGTCGCCATCCCCTCACCCTCCCCGTTTTTCACCACATGTGCGCCACAGGTGGCGCTGGGAGTCGAATGTGGTCCACATGTGGCGGTCAGCGATATCGCTCGTAGAGGCTGGTCGGCCACGGGGTGTCCTCGGGGTCGCCGACGTGGAGGAAGCCGGCCTTCTCGTAGTAGCGGCGCAGGCCGGGGTTGTCCTGGGCGGTGGCCAGCCGCACGTACCGCCAGCCCTTCGCGGACGCCGCCGCCTGCACCCAGTCCAGGATGCGATACCCGAGGCCGCGGCCGCCGGCCTCCCGGGCCACCGCCAGCTGGGAGATGTAGTACGCCGGCACCGGGTTGTCGCCCCACAGGTCGGGCGGCTCGTTGGCCGTCACCACCACGGTCGCCACCGCCGGCTTGCCCACCAGCAGCGCCTCGCCCGCGGCGATCTGCTCCCGTACCGACTCCAGCGGGAACCGCTCCGGCCACTGCTCGATGCCGCGCCCGCGCAGCCAGGACGAGGCGCCGGCGAGCAGGTCGAGCACCGCGTCCTCGTCACCGGGTAACGCCGTGCGGATCGGAGCGTCGTTGAACAGCAGGATCGCCACCCGGATGAGGCTACTTGGCCGTCCAGAACTGGCGAGGGGCGTAGCCGTCACGCCGCAGCCAGTGCTCCGTGTAGACGATCCGCTCGGCCTCGACCACCACCAACGGACCGCCCGGCGGCTCGTCCAGCGACCGCGACCGCTCCACGTGGTCGGACTGCCAGCGGAAGGCCTCCCAGTAGTTCGGGAAGTCGGGATGGTCCTCGGCCAGCACCCGCGCCCGGCCGAACACCTGCGCGCCCCGGCTGCTCGCCTGCCCGACCAGCGGCGCGAACACGCCGATCGACACACGGGGGTCGGCGGCGATGTTGCGCATCTTCGGCGAGGTGGCCATCGCCGTGAACATCAGGGCCAGGTCCAGGTGGTAGTAGCGCACCGGCGTGGCCAGCGGGCCGTCTGGACCAGCGGTCGCGATGACGCACATGTTCTGCGACGACAACAGGTTCAGGATGCGTTCTTCGAGCCGGTCGCGGTCGAGCTTGCGCGTGGGAGCCGGTCCGGCCGGCCAGGGATTGGTCACCGCCATGATCAATACAATCACGACCGGTGCGTGCGACGCGCGGAACGCACGCACCGGCCGGGTCCGAGGGAGCTCGCCAAACTTCCGTCACATGCGCGTCACACTTGCCTCCCCGAGGCACCTGCGGACCGCATGTGACAGCAGCGTCAGCCGACGATGCGCCGCGAGGTGTAGTAGTCGCTGCCGCCGCCGCTGATCGGCACCACCTTGACGACCTGGCCCACGTCCGGGGCGTGCACGATGTTGCCGTTGCCGATGTACATGGCCACGTGGTGCACGTTGCTCGCGGTGCCGAAGAACAACAGGTCGCCGGGGATCATGTCGGCCTTGGCCACCGGACGCCCCTCCAACACCTGCTCGGTGGTGACGCGGGGCAGGCTCACGCCGGCCTGTCGGTAGGCGTACTGCACCAGCGAGGAGCAGTCCAGGGCGGAGCCCGGCGTGTTGCCGCCGTAGACGTAGGGCGTGCCGACCTGGCCCAGCGCCGCCTTCACCGCGACGCCGGCCGCGCCCGCGGGCACGTTGCTGGTGTCGAACGGGATGCCCTTGTCGGACTTCAGCGCCGTCTTCTGGGTGCCGCTCAGCCGGTTGTACGCGGTCTGCGCGGCCTGCTGGGCCTGCGTCGCGGCGTCCTTCTGGGCCTGGAGGCCGTCGGCGACCTTCTTGGCCTCGGCGGCGGCGTCGTTGGCCTTCTTCTGGGCCTGGGTCGCCGACTTGCTGGCCGCGCTGGCCTTGTCCAGCGACCGGCTCAGGCCGTCCATGGCGTCGCCGTTGAACTTGCTGACCTCCTGGAGCATCCAGGCGCGGTCCAGGAAGTCGCTCGGCGACTGGCCGGTGAGCAGCGCGGACATGCTGCTCAGGTCGGCGCCCTCGGTGGTGGCCGACACCCACCGGTCCACGTCGCCGCGGTAGCGGTCCTCCTCGGTCTGGGCCTGCTTCTCGGCCTGCTGGTCGGTGGCCAGCTCGGCGGTGGCGCGCTGCACGTCGGCCTGCCGGTTCTGGTAGGTCACCAGCGCGGCGTTGTACTGCTCGCCGAGGGATTCCTGCTTCTGGCTCGCGTCGTGCAGCTGGGCCAGCGCGTCGTTGGCGTTGGTCGGGGGATCCGCCTGGGCCGAGGCCGGACTGAGGCTGATGACCGCCAAGGTCACGCCGAGCGCGCCGAGCACGTGCTTGTACGGGTTCTTCACTTCGCCGGTGTCTCCTTCGCAGGGGCGTCAGGAGTCGATACGCGGTTGACCCGGCCGATGGTTCACCGGCCGCCGAAATACAGCTGTGACCTCCGTGAATGCAACTGGGGGCCGAGATCGAGCGCCTTTACCAGTATGAGGCTGGGGAGTCGGGGGACGTTACCACTGTGGTTCTCGGTGGTGGCGGTGCTGTTGTGCCTGTTCGTGCTGATCCGCGGGCTGATCGGGGATGTGGCGACGGCGGCGCAGCAGGCCGCGCCGCAGGCCACGCTGGGTGTCGAGGTCTACGACCGGACCGCGGGCACGGCGTTGTTGACCTCCGGCGCGGACCGGCCTTTCGCGGCGGAATCGGTGGTGAAGCTGTTGATCGCCATTGACGCCATGAAGCGGCGCACCGGCTCGGCCGCGAAGGTCACGCAAATGCTGGCCCGCAGCGACGATTCGATCGCGAACACGCTGTGGTCGGCCGGCGGCGGCACGAAGATCGTGACGTCGCTGGCGGCGCAGCTGCATCTGCAGCACACCACGCCGCCGGCCGACCCGGCCCGCTGGGGCGACACCCAGATCTCGGCCGACGACGTGGTCAAGATCTACCAGTACCTGGAGTCGGCCGACGAGCAGACGATCATCAAGGCGCTCTACCACGCCCCGGCGATCGCGGCCGACGGTTTCGACCAGTCCTTCGGCATCCCGTCGCTCGGCGTGGGCCAGTGGTGGGTGAAGCAGGGCTGGGGCTGCTGCCGACCTGATCGGGTGCTGCACACCACCGGACTCGTCGGCAGCGACCAGCGATATGTGGTAGTCGTCCTCAGCAGCGCTCCCAGCAGCACAAACGCCGCCGACGAGACGCGGGCGATCACCGCGGCGACGCAGGCGCTGGTCCCTCTTCTCAAGGCACGATAACGTCAGTGCCAGTTGAAGTGAACCCTCGCTATGGTCGTCCCGATGGCCCGACAAGACGGCTAGGGGGAACACATGCTGAGGGCACTGGCGCCGGTGATCCTGGCATCGATGGTGGCTACCGCACTGCCGGCTCTGGCTGATCCCGTGACGCCCGGTTCGCCGGGTGTCACGGCCTACTTCGACACCGGGCGGAAGGACTGTCTCGGCACCGCCCGGAACACCAGATCCAAGGTCTGGTACACGGTCGCCGACGGCGTGCTGTCGGACGTGTACGAGCCGACGATCGACAACACGAACGTCGGCACCCTCCAGTACGTGGTGACCGACGGCCGCTCGTTCACCGACCTGCAGACCCGGGACACCACCTACACCGTGCGCGCCGACCGCACCGGCATGGTCTGCACGGTCACGTCGACCAGCGCCAAGCACCGATATCGGCTCACCACCACGTACCTCACCGACCCGAACCGCGACTCGGTGGTCATGCACACCACGGTCGACGGCCCGCCGAACCTGCACGTGTACGCCCGCCTCGACGCACACGTGAACGGCAACAGCGGCGACAGCGCCGCGGTGGTCGACGGCGTGCCGGTGCTCTACGACCAGGACACCACCAGCACGGCGACGAACCGTGACTACGCCGTGCCGACCTACATGGCCCTGGCCGCGACCTCGACCAGGGCGGCGACCGTCGGCTACGCCGGCACGGCCAGCGACGGCCTGACCCAGCTCGACGCCAACCGCTCGATCACCGGCTACGCCACGGCTTCCAACGGCCACGTCACCGCGACCACCGACGTGACCGCCCGGGACTTCACCCTGGCCCTGGGCTTCGGCCGCGACCAGAACCAGGCCGTCGGCACCGCCCGGGCGTCGGCCCACTCGTGGTTCGACCGGCTGCGCGACGACTACGCCGACGGCTGGTGGGACTACGACTCGGGTCTGGTCCACGGCACCCTGCCGCTGGACGCCAACGTGCTGAAAGCCAGTGAGGACAAGACGTTCCCCGGCGCGGTGGTCGCGTCGCTGGCCAGCCCGTGGGGGCAGGCGGTGAAGGCCGACAAGCCGACGTACTTCGGCTCCTACCGCGAGGTGTTCGCCCGCGACGCGTACGAGGCGTTCACCGGATTCCTTGCCGCCGGCGACAAATCGACCGCTCGCGCCATCGCCACGTTCCTGTTGGCCAAGCAGCAGCTGCCGACCGGCGAGCTGCCGCGCAACTCACTGGTCAACGGCAAGATCGCGCCCGACACCGGCGGCGACCAGCTCGACGAGACCGCCTACCCGATCCTGATGGCCCAGCTGACCGGTCTCACCGACAACGCCCTGTGGACGCAGCACATCAAGCCCGCGGCCGACTACCTGCTGGCCCACGGGCCGTCGTTCGGCGTCGAGCGCTGGGAGGAGCAGTCCGGGTACTCGCCGTCCACCATCGCCGCCGAGATCGCCGGGCTCGTCGCCGGTTCCGTCCTGGCCGACCAGCACGGTGACCACGCCGACGCGCGGCTCTACCGGGCCGCCGCCGACGACTTCCAGCGCAACGTCAAGTCGTGGACCGTCACCACCACCGGTCCGTACGGCCCGTCGTATTTCGTGCGGCTGACCAAGAACGGCGACCCGAACTCGGCCGTCAGCTACAACCTGGGCAACGGCGGCCCGACCGCCGACCAGCGGGCCGTCGTCGACGGCGGCTTCCAGGAACTGGTCCGCCTGGGCGAGATCTCCCCGCAGGACAAGGACTTCGCCGCCTCACTGGCCGTGCTGGACAAGCAGATCTCGGTGCGGACTTCCACCGGCGTCGGCTACTACCGTTACGGCACTTCGGCCGCCGCCGGCAGCGCCGACGGCTACGGCGACTGCTACCAGCCCAGCCAGAGCACCTGCACCGGCCAGGGCCAGCCGTGGCCGACCACCGACACCGGAACCGGGCACCTGTGGCCCGTGCTGTCCGGCGAACGGGCCGAGTCCGCACTGGCTCTCGGCGACGGACGTTCGGCGAAGTCGTTGCTGGACAGCATGTTCGGCTCGGCCTCGGGCGTCGGCCTGGTGCCCGAGCAGGCATGGGAGAACCCCGACCTGCCCGCGTCCCCCTACGGCACCGATCCCACCGTGGCCTCCATCGGCTTCGCCGACGGCCACGCCGCCGGCTCCGCGTCGCCGCTGACCTGGGCTCAGGCGCAACGCCTCCGCCTGGCCGCCGACCTGCGCGCGGGCCACGTGCTCGACCGTCCGTCCGTCACTACCGACCGCTACGTTTCCCACGCCGCACCAGGCAAAGCCGACGTGACCGTCTCGGCTGTCGCCAGCGGCGCCAGCGCCTCGGTCACCGGCAAGACCGTGCCCGGCGCCGAGGTCAGCGTGCAGGCCCTCGCCACCGACACCGCCGGTAAGGCCGCGACCGTCACCACCACTACCGGCTCCGACGGCTCGTACGCCGTCACCGTGCCGCTCGGGTTCGGCTCCAACTCCATCACGGTCGGCGTTTCCGCCGCCGGCAACCGAACCGGCTACGCCCACACCACCGTCACCGGCGATCTCGTCGGCGGCACCACCATCCTCGACACCGCCGATCCCGCCGGCGACGACAACGGTCCCGGCACGTTCCAGTACCCGACCGCCCCCGACTTCGCCGCCGGTTCCTTCGACATCACCCGGTTCCAGGCGATCACCTTGGGCGACACGGTTTATCTGCGCACAACCTTGCGCAACCTGGTGCCCACCTTCGGCAACACCATGGGCGCGCAGCTCGTCGACATCTTCGTCGGTGCCCCCGGCAAACCGACCTCCACCGCCGCACCGTTCCCGTCCCGCAACTACCAGGTTTCCCCGTGGTCCCAACGCATCGAGCTGCAGGGCTTCGCCTCGCCCTCGTGGCTCGACGCCGCCGGGCACCAGGTCGGCACGCCCACCGCCGCCGTGGCGTCGGTGGACACCAAGACCATCACCGTCGCCTTACCCAGGGCCGCTTTCGGCCAGCCCGGCCCCGGTTGGACGTTCTCGGTCGTGCTCACCGGCCAGGA
>DASWRQ010000262.1:0-62305 GCA_036403095.1 Kutzneria sp.
AACAAACAGGACGGGTGGCCGCGGGATTCCCGCGGCCACCCTGCCGTAAGGGTTTGGTCAGTGCGAGTAGACCGGCGTGATGATCGCCCGGGCCAGGGTGTGGAAGGCCAGGTTGAAGCTGACGACGGCGGCGGAGGTGTCGGGTGCGACCTCCAACGCCTCCACGTCCACCGCGTGCACCACGAAGTAGTAGCGGTGCACCTGGTCGCCCTGCGGCGGGGCCGCGCCGCCGAAGGCGTTCGAGCCGTAGTCGTTGCGGGTGTGGAACGCGCCGTCCGGCAGCGAGTCGTCGCCGGCGCCCGCGCCGGTGGGCAACTCCGTGACCGAGCCGGGGATGTTCACGGCCAGCCAGTGCCAGAAGCCGGACGGGGTGGGCGCGTCCGGGTCGAAGCAGGTGACCACGAAGCTCTTGGTCTCGGCCGGGAAGCCGGACCAGCTCAACTGCGGTGACACGTTGTCACCGCTCATGCCGAAACTGTCGAAGACCTGGGCGTTGGGCAACTGCTGGCCGTCCGCGACGTCCTTGGAAGTGACCACGAACGAGCCGGCCGCGGGCAGGAGCTCGTAGGGGTCCGGTTTGACGGGACGATCGAGACTCATGGTGTGGCCTCCATGACGCTGGGTTGTCACGACAACCCTAGTCCCGTCAATTTCCGCCAGCCTGTCGAGACAGCGCAACCTCATCCCCCGATCGGACGTCACTAAGTCGAGTGATGCTCTAAACGGGGTGGAAGGTCGGTCACGGTGCGTGCTGTAGTTGCGGTGGTTGCTGCCATTGTCACGGTGTCTCTGCTTGCCGGCTGTGAAGCGGGCACCGACGTTTCCGCCGCAGATCTGTCGGCCGGCACTACCGGTAGCACGCCGACTCCGACGAGTAGCACGACGACGTCCGCGCCGACTGCGACGACGACGCCGACCCGCGCCGCGCAGCCGTATCCGTTCGGCGAGCCGCAGGCCGAGGCGCCGGCCACTGTTGGCGGGAAAGCGCCGGTGATCCGGCATATCGACACCGGCGGCAAGCCGTACGTGTTCATCACCATCGACGACGGCGCGGTGCGGGATCCGCAGGCCCTCGAACTGATCAAGAATTCCGGCGCGCGGCCGACCCTGTTCCTCAACGACCACTACGTGCACGGTCACGAGGACTACTTCAAGCAGTTGCAGGACAAGGACGATCTGGTCATCGGCAACCACACGGTGAATCACCCGGATCTGGCCAAGATGTCCTATGCCGCGCAGCGCAAGGAGATCTGCGACGACTCGGACGCCTTCGTCAAGGCGTTCGGCCACCGGCCCACCCTGTTCCGGCCGCCGTTCGGCAACTACAACGCCGACACCCAGCGCGCGGCCGCCGACTGCGGCCTGAAGGCCGTCGTGCTGTGGACGGCCGCGGTCAACGACGGCGTGGTCCAGTTCCAGGGCGGAAACAAGCTCAAGGCCGGCGACATCGTGCTCATGCACTTCCGTAAAACGTTTGTGCAGGACTTCACGGCCTTCGTCAACCGGGCCAAGCAGGACGGCCTGACGCCGGTGCCGCTGCCGGACTGGCTGGCCTGATCCGCTAAGCCCTTAGCCGCTAAGCACTTTCTCGGGACGGCGTCAGCACGGCGAACGCCTCGTCCATGAGCCCGGCCGGGTCGGCGGCCGGGCTGGCGATCCACTGCCGGCAGACCACGTCGAACACCGCCAGCGCGGCGCTGACCAGCACGTCGGCCTCGATGCCGGCGACGTCGCGGGCGCGCAGGGCGTCGATCAGCAGCTTGCGCCAGCGGTCCTGCTTGTCCTGATGGCGGGCCCGTAGCGTCGGCGTGTCGTTGATCAGGCGCAGCAGGGCCAGCGCCTCGTCGCTGCGGCTCAGCATCGGCGTGAGCATCACGGCGCAGGCCGCCCGCAGCGCCGTCCACGGGGGTTCCGTGGCCGGCCGGGCGGCGACTGCCGCGGCCAACTCCTCGCCGAGGTCGTAGAGCAGGCCGAAAACGGCGTCTTCCTTGCTGGGGAAGTAGCGGAAGAAGCTGCGCCGGGACAGGCCGGCGGCCTCGGCGATCTCGTCAACGGTGGTCTGCTCGAAACCGCGCTCGAGGAACAGGGCGAAGGCGGTCTCGGCGATCTCGGTCCGCATCGCGAGCCGAGCCCGTGCCCGCAACCCCTCCGTCATGACTCTGAGTGTAGCCTAAGGCATCAGATGACAGACGTGGCACCGAGTGTCATACTCGGTGGAAACGGCCCCACGCATCAGGAGAGCACGGATGGCACAGCACTGGACCGAAGCGGACATCCCCGACCAGAGCGGCCGCACCGCGCTGATCACCGGCGCCAACACCGGCCTCGGCTTCCTGGAGGCGCTGCAGCTGGCCAAGCACGGCGCGCACGTCTACGTGGCCGCCCGTAACGAGGAGCGCGGTCAGGCGGCCATCGCCAAGCTGCGCCAGCAGGCGCCGGCGGAGAACCTGGAGCTGGTGTCGCTGGACCTGGCCGACCTGGACTCCGTGCGCAAGCTGGCGGCCGAGCTGCCGGCGCTGGACCTGCTGCTCAACAACGCCGGCGTGATGGCCGTGCCCCGCCGGCACACCACCAAGCAGGGCTTCGAGCTCCAGTTCGGCACCAACCACCTGGGCCACTTCGCGTTGACCGGCCTGCTGCTGCCGGGCCTGCTGTCCAAGCCGGGCAGCCGGGTGGTCAGCGTGAGCAGCATTGCCGCCCGGATGGGTCGGATCAACTTCGCCGACCTTCAGCTGGAGCGCGGCTACGGCGCGAACGTGGCGTACTCGCAGTCGAAGCTGGCCAACTCGATCTTCGCCGTGGAGCTCGATCGCCGGCTGCGCGCGGCCGGCGCGGACGTGCGCAGCATCGGCGCGCACCCCGGCTACAGCGCCACCGAACTCCAATACAGCGGCCCGCAGTTGGGTGGCGGCGGCCTGTACGCGCAGTTCATGAAGATCGTCACGCCGCTCGTCGCCCAGCCGGCCGCCCGCGGCGCGCTGCCGATCCTGCGCGCCGCGGTCGACCCGAACGCTCAGGGCGGCGAGTACTACGGCCCCAACGGCCCCGGCAACGTTCGCGGCTACCCCGTCGCGCAGCCGTTCCTGAAGCCGGCCTACGACAAGGAGGTCGGCCGCCGCCTCTGGGAGGTCTCCGTCGAGCTCACCGACGTCGACTACGCCGACCTCGCCCACTGAACCCCCGCGAGTCGCGCTCTGCGGCACACCGAAATACGGTTTCGGGCAGTTTTGAGCTGCGAGTCTCAGGACTGCTCGAAACCGACATTCGGCGTGCCTGAGAGCGCGACTCGCGGGGGTTCTTCAGTGGCAGCAGATACGGTTCAGGGCGTTGCGGAGGTCGGCTGCGGTTCCCTCCCCCGGAGTTCGCCAGCCGACGAAGCCGTCGGGACGGACCAGGACCGCACCGGTCTCCTCGATGCCGGCGGCATCGGCCCAGCCTTCGACGGCGTGGGAGCGGATTCCCACGTCAAGGGCGGCGGTGAGCCAGGCGCCGGCGCGGGTGCCGGTGATCAGGGTGAAGCCGTCGACCAGGTCCACAGTGGACATATCTGGCTTCACCCAGAGGTGGGGAACGCGGCTGCCGGGGGAGCCGTCGAGCGTCAGGTCTTCCAGCGACGGCAACGGTTCCGGGTCGATGACGGCGGGGGAGTCGTAGCGGTAGCCGGCGATCACCACCATCGCGTTGGCCATGCCGACGGCGGCGCGATCGGCGGCGCGCGCCGGGCTGAGGTCCCAGTGCAGCTCACGGTGCTCGCCGCGGATCAGGCTCTGCGCCATGGTGAACTCCGCCACCGGCTTGCGTTCCAGCTCATAGGTGTCGAGCAGCGCGTCCCCGCCGACGGCGAGCTTCCAGGCCAGGTTGTGCCCGTCGGCGACGCCGGTGTTCAGGCCGAAGCCGCCGGTCGGCGGCACCACATGGGCGGCGTCGCCGATCAGGAACACGTTGCCCTGTCGGAACTTCTCGGCCACCCGGGCGGTGGATGCCCACGGCAGCAGGCTGATCACGTCGACGTCCAGGTCGCCGATCCCGGTGGCGGCGCGGATCCGCCACCGGAACTCCTCGACCGGCATGCCGGGATCGCCGCCGGGCACGTGGAAGATCCACCGGTCGCCGTGGTCGACCTTCATCAAAATGCCGGTCGACTCCTCGTTGCGCAGCACGGTCATCGAGTACTCGGGGGCCGGCAGGCCGGGGGCCCGGAACAGCACGTTGAGCATGTGCCCGCCGAGCACGCCGGGGCCGGTCGTGCCGATGCCGAGCAGGTCCCGGACCCGGCTGCGCGCGCCGTCGGCGGCGATCACGTAATCGGCCTCGATGGTCTCGCCGGCAGCGGTCGTCACCACGCCGTCGTCGGTCACCCCCACCACTTCGGCGTCGAAGTCGACCCGGCCGCCGAGGCTTCGGACCAGCTCCAGCGCCGCCCGGTCGATCCGGTGCTGCGGACAGCCGCGCGACGGCGCCGGCCCGATCTCGGGCAGTTTGATCGGCCCGGTCGTCTCGGTCAGCTCGGCCAGGCTGGGGCCGGTGGCCACGCCCGGCCTCCGGTCGTCGGTCTCGAACTCGATACCGGCCCAGCGGGCGATCTCGGCCGACCGCGGGTTCAGGCCGAATGCCCGCGGGTGGTCGGACACCGTGGCCCGGCGTTCCAGCACCCGCACCGAAACCCCTTGCCGGGCCAGGAACACGGCGGTGCACAGGCCGACCGTGCCGCCGCCGACGATCACTACATCCATGCTTCCCCCTCCAACTGGGAACACTGTTCCCGTCTTGGGCACACTGTACCCAGTTAGTAGGGTGAGCGCCATGCCCCCACCGTTCACGCTGGTCTGGACGCGACTCGCGGAGCAGCGCCGCCGGCAGACGCTGAGCGTCGAGCAGATCGTCGCCGTCGCGATCCGGATCGCCGACGCCGAGGGCACGCCGGCGCTGACCATGCGCCGGGTGGCGACCGAGGCCGGCACCGGCACGACGTCGCTCTACCGCTACGTCACGAACAAGGACGAGCTGCTGGAGCTGATGGTCGACGCCGTGCAGGGCGAGGACGAGCTGCCGACGGAGCCGACCGGCGACTGGCGGACCGACCTGACCCTGGTCGCCGACGTCATGCGGGCCTCGATGCTGCGCCACCCGTGGCTGGCCACCGAGCTGCGCAGCCGGCCGTCGCTGGGGCCGAACGCCTTGCGCCGCAGCGACTTCGCGCTCGCCGCGGCCGGCGGGGCGACCGACGACATCACGCTGGCCTCGGCCCTGCTGGGAGCCGTGGCGAACTACGTGCACGGGGCGGTGCTGGCCGAGTTGTCGGAGCGGGAAGACGTGCGCAGCACCGGAATGACCCAGGACGAGTGGCGCAACGCGGTGTCGCCGTACGTGCGGAAGGTCATCATCGACAGCGGCGACTACCCGCGGGTGGCGCGCCGCATCTTCGAGGCCGAGGACCTCAGCCACGACGAGCAGTTCGCCTTCGGGCTGGGATGTGTGTTGTCGGGCATAGAAAAAAGCGTGGCCCGCTGAGGGGGAGCGGGCCACGCCGGCAGGGAAGTCGGTTCAAGGGCCCGCCGGCCCGTCAAGGACCGGCGGGCGGTTTCGTCAGGCGCTCAGCACCGGCGCGTTCACCGGCTGCAGCGCGAGCTCCAGCACCTCGCGGACGTCGGCCACCAGGTGCACCTCCAGCTGCTCGCGCACCGAGGCCGGGACGTCGTCCAGGTCGGGCTCGTTGCGCTTGGGCAGCAACACCGTGGTGATGCCCGCCCGGTGCGCGGCCAGCAGCTTCTGCTTGACGCCGCCGATGGGCAGCACCCGCCCGGTCAGCGACACCTCGCCGGTCATCGCCACCTCCGACCGGACTGGCCGGCCCGACAGCAGCGACGCCAGCGCGGTGGTCATGGTGACACCGGCGCTCGGGCCGTCCTTGGGCACCGCGCCGGCCGGCACGTGGACGTGCACGCCGCGGTCCTTGAGGTCCCCGACCGGCAGTTCCAGCTCGGCCCCGTGCGAACGGAGGTAGCTCAGCGCGATGTGCGCCGACTCCTTCATCACGTCGCCCAGCTGCCCGGTCAGCGACACCCCGGTCGAGCCCGTCTCCGGGTCGGCCAGCGAAGCTTCGACGAAGAGCACGTCACCGCCGACGCCGGTGACCGCGAGACCGGTGGCCACGCCCGGCACCGCCGTGCGCTCGGCCGATTCCGGCGTGTGCCGCGGCCGCCCGAGGAAGTCGGGCAGGTTGGCGTCGCTCACGGTCAGCGGCAGCTTGCCCTCGTCCACGGCCGCCTTGCGCAGCACACGGGCGATGGACCGCTCCAGGTCGCGGACCCCGGCCTCCCGGGTGTACTCCGCGGCCAGCCGGCGCAGCGCGTCCTCCGTGACGGTCACGTCCTCGGCGGTCAGGCCGGCCCGCTCCAGCTGGCGCGCCAGCAGGTGGTCGCGGGCGATGGTGACCTTCTCGTCCTCGGTGTAGCCGTCCAGCCGGACCAGTTCCATCCGGTCCAGCAGCGGGCCGGGGATGGACTCCAGCACGTTGGCCGTGGCCAGGAACAGCACGTCCGACAGGTCCAGCTCGACCTCGAGGTAGTGGTCCCGGAACGTGTGGTTCTGGGCCGGATCCAGCACCTCCAGCAGGGCCGCCGTCGGGTCGCCGCGGTAGTCCGAGCCAACCTTGTCGACCTCGTCCAGCAGCACGACCGGGTTCATCGAGCCGGCCTCCTTGATGGCCCGCACGATGCGGCCCGGCAGCGCGCCGACGTAGGTGCGCCGGTGGCCGCGGATCTCCGCCTCGTCGCGGACGCCGCCGAGGGCGACGCGGACGAACTTGCGGCCCATGGACCGCGCGACCGACTCGCCCAGCGACGTCTTGCCGACGCCGGGCGGGCCCACGAGCGCGAGCACGGCGCCGCTGCGCCGGCCGCCGACGACCCCCAGACCCTTGTCGGCCCGGCGGCGCCGCACCGCGAGGTGCTCGATGATGCGGTCCTTCACGTCGTCCAGGCCCGCGTGGTCGGCGTCCAGCACCGCCCGCGCCCCGGTGATGTCGTAGGCGTCCTCGGTCCGCTCGTTCCACGGGATGTCGAGCACGGTGTCCAGCCAGGTGCGGATCCAGCTGACCTCGGGCGACTGCTCGGAGGTCCGCTCCAGCTTGTCCACCTCGGTCAGCGCGGCCTCGCGCACCTTCTCCGGCAGGTCGGCGGCCTCCACCCGGGCCCGGTAGTCCTGCTCCTCGGAGGCCGGCTTGCCGTCCAGCTCGGCCAGCTCCTTGCGGATGGCCGACAGCTGCTGGCGCAGCAGGAACTCGCGCTGCTGCTTCTCCATGCCCTCCTTGACGTCCTTGCGGATCGTCTCGGCCACGTCCAGCTCGGCCAGGTGCTCACGGCCCCAGGCCAGCAGCTTCTCCAGCCGCTCGCGGACGTCGACGGTCTCCAGCAGCCAGATCTTCTGCTCGTCGGTGATGTACGAGGCGTAGCCGGCCAGGTCGGCCAGCGCGGAGGGGTCGTCGACACCCTGCACCGAGTCGACCACCTGCCACGCGCCCCGCTGTTGCAGGATCGAGGTGACGAGGGTGCGGTATTCCTTGGCCAGCTCGTGGGTGCTCTCGTCGACGGCCGGCTCGTCCTGGACCTCGGCCTGCACCCAGAGGGCCGCGCCAGGGCCGGTCGTGCCGGTGCCGATGCGCACCCGGTCGGTGCCGCGGACCACGGCCGCGCGCTCGCCGCCGGGCAGCCGGCCGATCTGGGTGATCACGCCCAGCGTGCCCACCTTTGCGTACTTGCCCTCCAGGCGGGGGACCAGCAGCACCTTCGACCCGGTGTCGCCGGCCTGCGCGGCCTCGACGGCCGCGCGGATCTCCGCGTCGGCGAGCTTGACCGGCACCACCATGCCGGGCAGCACGACCACGTCGTCCAGCGGGAGCACCGGGAGTGCCAGTGTTTCGCTCACGTCTTCCACCTTCCACAAGGTTGAGTCGTACTGGCTCAACCAACTGGAGCCTGGAAGTGTTCCCCGGCGGGTGTTCGCCGTGAGCGATCTCGCGCTGTCGGCTCCGTCGCGCGAGGTGGTTGACGGCGCGGCACAGCTGTTCCAACGCGGAGTGACGCCGTACATTCCCTTCGTGTTCGTGACCGGCGCGTGGTGGACAGCGGGTGACCGCACCTCCACCATTAACACGATCGGGTGAAATTTGGCGGAAGGGGTCGCGCGGATGCACCGTCCTCGGTGGATACCGGCCGACGTCGACCTGGACCGTCCCAATCCGGCCCGGATCCTGGACTACTTCCTCGGCGGCGCGCACAACTTCGCCATCGACCGGGCCGCCGCCAAACAGGCCGCGCAGGCCATGCCCGAGGTGGCCAACGGCATGCGGGCCAGCCGGTCGTTCCTGCGACGCGCGGTCAACTGCCTGGTCTCCGCCGGCGTCGACCAGTTCCTCGACCTCGGCTCCGGCATTCCGACCGTGGGCAACGTGCACGAGATCGCGCACCGGGTCAATCCCGCCGCCCGCGTCGTGTACGTCGACAACGAGCCCATCGCCGTCGCCCACAGCCGCACCATTCTCGGCAACAACCCGCTGGTCGCGCCGGTGCGGGCCGACCTGCGCCACCCCGATTCCGTGCTCAACCTGCCCCGGGTCCGCGAGATGATCGACTTCTCCCGGCCGGTCGGCCTGATCGCCATCGCCGTGCTGCACTACCTGCCCGACGCCGACGACCCGCACGGCCTGGTCGAGGCCTACCGCGACGCGCTGGCCCCCGGCAGCTACCTGGCCATCTCGCACGCCACCGTCGACTTCGTGCCCGAGGAGCAGCTGGGCGCGGTCAGCCAGGTCGAGGGCATCTACCGCAAGATCAGCGCCCAGCTGCACCCCCGCCCCTACGGCGAGGTGGCCAAGTTCTTCGCCGGCCTCGACCTGATCGACCCCGGCGTGGTCCCCGTCCGCCAGTGGCGCTCCGAGTGGAGCGACCAGAACGAGGGCAAGGTGCACCTATCGTACGGCGGCGTGGCGCGCAAGCCCTGAAGCCGTGAAAGCGCCTTTCCTCTCGTTCAACGTGAGGAAAGGCGCATTCCAAACATGGGGTGGAACTCGGGGCGGTTGGTGGGGGCCGTGGGGTCGTTAGGCTGGGTCGGACCAGACGGCGGTGGGCGTGAGGAACCCGGTGGGAGTCCGGGGCGGTCGCGCCACTGTGAAAGCCAGACACTCCACCACCGGCCGTGATGTCTCTACCCGGGGCGCAGGACCCCGAGGAGGGTACGGCTGATGACTTCGCGCGTCCTGCTGCTCTCGACGGCAGACACGGACCTGTTGGCGGCCAAGGCCAGCGGGGCCGACTACACGGTCGGCAACCCGGCTCGGCTGGCGGTCGAGGAGCTGCCGGGGCTGCTCCGAGCCGCCGATCTGGTGATAGTGCGGCTGCTGGGCGGCCGACGGGCCTGGGAGGAGGGCCTGGACGCGGTCCTGGCCAGCACGAAGCCGACGGTGTGCCTCGGCGGTGAGGCGACGCCGGACGCGGAGCTGATGGCGGCCTCGACGGTGCCGGCGGGCGTGGCCACGCAAGCGCTTGCGTACCTGGTGGAGGGCGGCCCGGCCAACCTGGGCCAGCTGGCGAACTTCCTGTCCGACACGGTGTTGCTGACGGGCGAGGGATTCGAGCCGCCGGTCCGAACCCCGGTTTACGGGGTGCACGGCGAAAGGCGACACGAAGAAGGCCGGCCGACGGTGGGCATCGTGTTCTACCGGGCGCACGCGCTGGCCGGGAACACGGCGTTCGTGGACACGCTGGCCGATGCGGTGGAGGCGGCGGGGGCCAATGTGCTGCCCGTGTTCTGCGGCTCGCTGCGTGGGCTGGCGGGCGACGAGTCCGACGCGCTGCTGGAGGTGCTCGGCCAGTGCGACACCGTGGTGGCCACGGTGCTGGCGGCCGGCGGGGCGGTGGCGGCGGACGCCAGCGCGGGCGGCGACGAAGACGCCTGGGACGCGGGCGCGTTGGCGCAGCTGGACATCCCGGTGCTGCAAGGGCTCTGCCTCACGTCGTCACGGGCGACGTGGCGGGAGTCGGACGCGGCACTGTCCCCGATGGACGCGGCGATGCAGGTGGCGATCCCGGAGTTCGACGGCCGGCTGATCGGCGTTCCCTTCTCCTTCAAGGAGAACGGCCCGGACGGCATCCCGGTGTACGTGGCCGATCCGGAGCGGGCGGCCCGGGTTGCCGGCACGGCGGTGGGCCTGGCCCGGCTGCGGCACGTGGCGAACAGGGACAAGAAAGTCGCGATCGTGCTGTCGTCGTACCCGACGAAGCACGCCCGTGTCGGCAACGCGGTCGGCCTGGACACGCCGGCCTCGGCGGTGATCCTGCTCAAGCGCATGGCCGGGCAGGGTTACGACCTCGGCGGCCTCGACGTGTCCACACTGGACGGTGACACGCTGATCCACCGGCTGATCGCCGCCGGCGGGCACGACGTGGACTGGCTGACCGAGGAGCAGATGTCCGGCGCGGCCATCAGGGTCCCGGCCGCCATCTATCGCCCGTGGTTCGACGCGCTGCCGGCCAGTTTCCGTGATGGCGTCACGAAACACTGGGGCGCGGCGCCGGGTCAGCTGTACGTCACCGACGACGAGATCTACGTGGCCTCGCTGCAGTTCGGCAACGTGATGCTGATGATCCAGCCGCCGCGCGGCTTCGGCGAGAACCCGGTGGCCATCTACCACGACCCGAACCTGCCGCCCTCGCACCAGTACCTGGCCGCGTATCGCTGGCTGGAGCACGAGTTCGGCGCGCACGCGGTGCTGCACCTTGGCAAGCACGGCACGCTGGAGTGGTTGCCGGGCAAGGGATTGGGCCTGTCCGACGACTGCGCGCCGGACGCCGTGCTCGGCAGCCTGCCGCTGATCTACCCGTTCATCGTGAACGACCCGGGCGAGGGCACGCAGGCCAAGCGTCGCGCGCACGCCACCGTGGTCGACCACATGATCCCGCCGATGGCCCGTGCCGACACGTACGGCGACATGGCCAAGCTGGAGCAGTTGCTGGACGAGTACGCGACCGTGCAGGCGCTGGACCCGACGAAGCTGGCCACCGTGCGCGGCCAGATCTGGGAGTTGGTCACCAGTGCCAAGCTGCACCACGACCTGCACCAGTCCGAGGCGCCCGGCGAGGACGACTTCGACGACTTCGTCATGCACATCGACGGCTACCTGTGCGAGATCAAGGACGTGCAGATCCGCGACGGCCTGCACATTCTCGGCCGGGCTCCGGAGGGCGAGGAGCTGGTCAACGACGTGCTCGCGGTGCTGCGGGCCCGGCAGGTGTTCGGCGGCAAGGTCGGGGCCATCACCGGCCTGCGGGCCGCGCTGGCCGTCCACTTCGGACTGGACGAGGACCAGCTGCTGGCCGACCCCGGCGCGCGCGTCGAGGCCGGCCGACTGTCCGAACTGGTCGATGGCCCGGCGCAGACCGGCGCCGACGTCGTGGACCTCCTGGAGGAGCTGGCCCGCAGGCTGGTGACGTCGGTGCACGACAGCGGCTGGGCGACCGAGGGCAGCACAGAATCCGTGCTGGGGGAACGGATCGAGGCCGTGGAGGCGGTGCTCGCCTTCGCCCGGGACGAGCTGGTGCCGCGGCTGGCCCGCACCACCGACGAGATCACCAATGTGCTGCGGGCACTGGACGGCCGGTTCATCGAGCCGGGGCCGTCCGGTTCCCCGACCCGTGGCCTGGTGTCGGTGCTGCCCACCGGCCGCAACTTCTATTCCGTGGACCCCAAGGCGATTCCGTCCCGCAACGCCTTCGACGTCGGCTCGGCGTTGGCCGATTCGTTGCTGGAACGTCATCGGGCCGACACCGGGGAATGGCCGCGCAGCGTCGGCCTCACGGTGTGGGGCACCTCGGCCATGCGCACGCAGGGCGACGACATCGCGGAACTGTTGTGGCTGCTGGGAACCCGCCCGGTGTGGGACGACGCGTCACGCCGGGTCACCGGCTTCGAGATCGTGCCCGTTCCGGAACTGGGCCGTCCCCGGATCGACGTGGTGGTCCGGATTTCCGGCTTCTTCCGGGACGCCTTCCCCCATGTGGTCGCGGTGCTGGACGACGCCATCGCCGCGGTGGCCCGGCTGGCCGAGTCCGACGAGGACAACTATGTCGCCGCCCACTTCCGCCGCGACGTGGAAGAACATGGCGACGAGCGTCGGGCGACCACCCGGATCTTCGGCTCCAAGCCCGGCGCCTACGGGGCCGGCCTGCTGCCGCTGATCGACTCCCGGAACTGGCGCGACGACGGCGATCTGGCCGAGGTCTACGCCACCTGGGGCGGCTACGCCTACGGCCGCGGCCTGGACGGCGCGCAGGCCCGTGACGACATGGAGACCGCGTACCGCAGGATCCAGGTGGCGGCCAAGAACGTGGACACGCGCGAGCACGACATCGCCGACTCGGACGACTATTTCCAGTACCACGGCGGCATGGTGGCCATGGTGCGGTCGCTGACCGGCGACAATCCGGCGGCCTACGTCGGCGACTCCGCGGTGCCGCACGCGGTCCGCACGCGCACCCTCGGCGAGGAGACCAAGCGCGTCTTCCGGGCCCGCGTTGTCAACCCCCGTTGGATATCGGCCATGCGTCGACATGGTTACAAGGGCGCATTCGAGCTTGCGGCCACAGTGGACTATCTGTTCGGTTTCGACGCCACGGCCGGTGTTGTCGACGACTGGATGTACGCGCAACTTGCCGAATCCTACGTTTTCGACAAGGAAGTCCAGGACTTCATGCGCACGTCGAACCCCTGGGCACTGCGCGGCGTGACGGAGCGCCTGTTGGAAGCAGCCGATCGGGGACTGTGGTCGCAACCGGACGAGACCGTTCTCGACCAACTGCGTACGGTCTATCTGGAACTGGAAGGCCAGTTGGAGGAATAACCCGCGCCGTTTGACCCCAGACCGGTGACTTCACGCGCATTTCCCCGCCAAACGTCCTTTAATGACAGGTAGCGCACACGGGTTCGCCGCTGCGGGGACCATGCCGCGGCGGTGAACCCGAGGGCCTCGGACGCCGTACCAGACAGTGCTCCGAGTCCGTCACTGGGGAAGGGGGTGCGCCGTGCGGTTCGAGCTGGTCGCGCTGTCCGCGATCGCCGCGGGCGGCCTCCTGCTGGGCTGGTGGCTCACCTCGCCCCGGTTCATCGGCTTCCTGGTGGCGCGGCGGCTGCGCCGGCTCAAGGCGGTGGCCCGCTCGCTGTCGCCGATGCTGACCGACGAGCCGGACCCGATGGCCAACCTGGTGGTGATCAACCGGGCCGAGTCGACACCGGTGCCGGCGCAGCGCAGCGCCGAGCTGCCGCCCGGCGACACCATCGACACGCTCACCCAGCCGATCGTGAATTGACTGACGCGCCAATCAACTCAGGCCCGAGGCTGAAGCTGTGAAGGGGGCTTTCCCGCACTCCTAGTGCGGGAAAGCCCCCTTCACAGCGTTAACTCAGACGCAGCGCCGAGTTGAGGCAGTCCAGAGCCGAGCTCTGCCGGCTGGCGTCGGCGGTGTCGAACGGTCCACTCCAGAACAGGCCGAGTTGGTTGGCCTGGTTGCGGGTCTTCCACACGGCCAGCGCGTTGCGCACGGCGAACGCGGTGTAGGCCGAGGACGGCGAGACCTCGTTGAGCGCCACCAGGTTTCGCACGAAGACGCCCTTGAACTGAGTCTGGTCCACGTCGCAGCGTTTCATCTCACACGGCTCATGAAGCACACCGTCCCCATCGGTGAGCCTGGTCATCCCGGCGTTGGCGATCGAGGTGGCCGACTGCAACAGGTCCCGGCGCCCGGTCAGCCGGTACAGGTCGGCCAGACCGCCCAGGACCACACCCTGGTTGTAGGTCCACGTGGTACGCCCGTTGTTCTGGCAGTCGTCGGTCAGCCCGTCGTTGACCAGACCCTGAGGATTGATCATGCCGGTGTGCGCGAACCAGTCCCACTCCAGCTCGGCCCACCGCCGGTAGTTGGCCGCGGCGGGGCCGGTGGTGCGCAGCGCCAGCGCGGCCGCCAACGACAGGAACAGCTCGTTGGGGATGGCGTTCTTGTAGTCCCGGTTCTTCGACCACCAGATGCCGCCGCCGCAGGTCAGGTCCCAGCCGCCGGCCATGTCGCTGAACAGCGACTCGGCCGCGACCAGGTAGCGCTGCTCGCCGGTCTGGTCGAAGGCCTGCACCCAGGTCAGGCCCCACCAGCCCTCGTCGTCGTAGTAGTCGTTGCGGAACCACGTGCCGACGTTCTGGTTGTACGTGTTGTTCGCCCGCTGCTCGCCCAGGTCGTTGCCGAGGATGCTGGAGGCGACCAGCTGGGCCTGCAGCGCGTTGGCCGTGTTCCACCACTGGGTGGTGCGGTACCGGCCGTCGTCCGGGTTGTACCAGTGGTCCAGTGTCGCGGACGCCTCAGTGATCCACTTGATCGCGGGGGAGGGCGCGGTCGGCGCCGCCTGCGCGGTGACAGGCAGCGCCAGCAGCGCGACACCGAGCAAGGCGCCGAGACGAGAAAGCATGGGTCTGATCGTGACAGATCAAGATCGGAAGGCCGCGGCGACTCCGAGGAACAGGTCGTTGCCGTCGACCTCGCCGATCGAGACTCGCGCGCCCTCGCCCGGGAACGGCCGCACCATCACGCCCTTGGCCTGGGCCAGCTCCGCGAACTCCATGGTCCGCTCGCCCAGCCGCAGCCACACGAAGTTGCCCTCGGAGCTCGGCACCGTCCAGCCCTGGTCGCGCAGCGCGTCCAGCACCCGCCCGCGCTCCTTGGTGATGTGCTCGACCCGTTCGAACAGCTCGGCCTCGGCGGCCAGCGACGCGATTGCCGCGTCCTGGGCAAGCTGGCTCACGCCGAACGGCACGGCCACCTTGCGCAGCGCGGCGGCCACCGGCTCGTGCGCGACGGCGTAGCCCACGCGCAGCCCGGCCAGTCCGTACGCCTTGGAGAAGGTGCGCAGCAGCGCCACGTTCGGGCGGTCGCGGTAGATCTCCAGGCCGTCGGGCACCTCGGGGTCGCGCACGAACTCCCGGTACGCCTCGTCGATCAGCACCAGCACATCGCCGGGCACGCGGTCCAGGAACGCCTCCAGCTCCGCGCGCCGAACCGCGGTGCCGGTGGGGTTGTTGGGGTTGCAGAGCACGATCAGCCGGGTCCGGTCGGTGATCGCCGCGGCGATCGCGTCCAGGTTCTGGTGCTCGTCCGGGGTCAGCGGCACCTGCACCGCGTGCGCGCCGACCATCTTGGTGATGATCGGATACGCCTCGAACGACCGCCAGGGGTAGATCACCTCGTCGCGGTCGTCGCACGCGGCCTGCATCACCTGCTGGATCACGCCGACGCCGCCGGTGCCGGTGGCCACGTGGGTCTCCGGCACGCCCAGCCGCTCGGCGATCGCCGGCACGAGGGCCGAGCAGCCCATGTCCGGGTACCGGTTGTGCGAGCGCAGCGCCCGCTCCATCGCCTCGAGCACACCGGGCAGCGGGTCGTGCGGGTTCTCGTTCGAGGACAGCTTGAACGCCGGTGCGCCGTCCGCGCCGATGGCCGGCTTGCCCGGCTTGTAGGTCGGGATGTCCTCCAGCGCGACGCGCAGCTTCGGTCCGGTGCTCATGGGTCTCACTCTACGATCCGGTCCCTCGGGTGCAGACCCGCCAACCAGTCGACGGTCTCCTTGAGGGCCCGCTCCCGGACGGCCTCGGCCGACAGGAACAGGTCGTGCATGCCGCCCTCGATCGACACCACCGTCACGCGCGGCCCGATCTTCGGCGCCCACTTCAGCATCTGCCGCACGTCGAGCACGGTGTCGGCGCGCATCGCCTCCGGGCCCCAGACCGTGGTCTTGAGCAGGCTGTGCGAGGACCGCAGCAGCAGCACCGGCACCCGCACGTCCAGGCCGCGGTGCAGCTTGGCCTGCTGGCGGCGGATCGTGCGCAGCCAGCCGGCCCGCACCGGGAAGCCGTTGACCGGCTTCCAGCCGGTGTTGAACTCCCACTCGCCGTTGTTGTCCCGGTGCAGGCTCAGGCCGTACGGGCTCTCCAGCCCCTTCTGCACCACGGCCGTCGGCCTGATCCGGCCCAGCACGTCCACCGCCCAGGTGCCGACGGTGCGCATGAACCAGTTGTCCTGCAGGTCCACCCACGGGCTGTTGAGCACCAGCGCGTCCAGCACGTTGTCGTCGCGCCGCTCGTGCGCCCACATGATCGAGATGAGGCCGCCGGTGGAGTGGCCCATCACCGTCAGCCGGGAGTGGCCGTCCTCGTCGCGGATGATGCGCGCCGCCGCGTCCAGCTCCTCGAAGTGGTAGCTGAGGTCGGTGACGAAGTTCGGCACCTGCCCCGGCTGCAGCGACCGGCCGTAGGCCCGCAGGTCCACGGCGTAGAAGTCGTAGCCGTTGGCCGCGAAGTGCTCGGCCACGTGCTTCTGGAAGAAGTAGTCGACGAAGCCGTGCACATAGAGCACGGCCCCGTTCACCGCCTTCTCCGCCCCGCCCTTGGGACGGTGCCGGACCAGGTGGGCGACGTTGTCGCCCCCCGGCCCGGCGCCCGTCGGCAGCGCGCCGAGCGGCAGCGTCAAGACCTCGTAGCCCTCACCGAGCACATCGCGTTCCACGCCCGACAGTATCGGCCATGAGCTGGTCAAACCGGCCTGACGACGAGCGGCAGCTTGGTCACAGCGACCATCGCGAACGGGTCGCGCTCCTGCACCCCGTCCTCGTCCACCTGGATGTCGGCGTAGCGCTCGAACATGATCTTCAGCGCCACCCTGGCCTCCAGCCGGGCCAGCGGCGCGCCCAGGCAGAAGTGGATGCCCTTGCCGAACGAGGCGTGGTGGTTCGGGTCCCGGTGCAGGTCGAACCGGTCGGGATTCGGGAACACCCGCTCGTCCCGGTTGGCCGCGGTCAGCATCGGCAGCACGAACTGCTTGGCCGGAATGGTGACGCCGCCCAGCTCGGTCTCCGTCAGTGACATGCGGGCCACCCGCGGGAACGGGGTCCGCAGCCGCAGCACCTCCTCGATCGCCGCCGGCAGCAGCGACAGGTCCTCCCGGACCTCGGCGATGGCGTCCGGGTTCTCGTGGAAGGTCAGGATGCTGTTGCCCAGGGTGGCCGTGGTGGTGATGTGGCCGGCCAGCAGCAGCAGGCCGACGAAGCCGATGATCTCGTCGTCGTCCAGCCGCTTGCCGGCCTCCTCGACCCGGGTGAGCTGGCTGGTCAGGTCGTCGCCCGGGTTGCGGCGGCGGTCCTGGATGAAGGCGAGCAGGTACTCGTTCATCTCCCGCATCACCGGCACCACCTGGGCGGTGAGCTCGGCGCGGATCTCGGAGATCGACTTGTCCCGCGGGATGTCCCGGTCCAGCAGGGTGTCGGCCCAGCGGCGGAACACCGGCTGGTCGGAGGTCGGGATGCCGAGCAGGTTGGCGATGACGATCACCGGCAGCGGATAGGCCAGCGCGTCGACCAGGTCGAACTCGGTGCCGGCGGCGTCGAGCAGCTGATGGGTCAGCGCGTCGATCGCCGGCTCCATGTCGGCCACGAACTTCGGCGTGAACGCCTTGCTGACCATGCCGCGCAGCTGCCGGTGCCGCGGGTCGTCCATCTGGATGAAGTTGCCCTTCTGGAACAAGGCGAACTCCTCCTGCACGGGAACCAGCTCGGACAGGTCGGAGCCGAACGTGCGGGGCTCCGAGAGCACGTGGTTGACCTCGGGGTGGCCGAGCACCATCCAGGACTGCTGCTTGTCCGCGTAGACGACCTGACCGTCCTTGCGCAGGCCCTCGATGTAGTCCAGGAAGTCCTGGAGGGTGGGCTTCGCCGTGGTGGTCATGAATCCCCCTAGCTCTGAAGTTGTGTGGTCAGTCCTCCGGCGAGCTGCCGTGGACCGTGGCGGCGAGCGCGTTGTGGAAGTCCTGCAACATCGCCAGCACCTTGGGCTGGAGCGCCTCGAGCACCGTCCGGTCGGGCGGTCCTGGGGCGTGCAGCGCCTCGCGGATGGTGTGGGCCAGCAGCTCCGCCGTGGTCTCGTCGTCGTGCGTGTGGTACGGCCCCAGCATCGGCCCGGTCAGGTAGAACCCGGTCTGCACGGCCGACATCACGAAGCGCTGGCTCTCCAGGTCCCGGTCGGTGCGGACCAGACCGTGCTCGCGCAGCACCTGGAACAGGTCCCCGAACAGGTCGATCTTCACCCGGCGTAGCGGCTGCATGGCCGGGTCCAGCGCCAGGTCGCCGAGGATCTCGATGTTGCGACTGAACATGGCCCGCAACAGCGGCCGCTTCATCACGCCCAGGTAGACCAGCTGGGCCTGCTCGGCCGGCAGCATCATGATCGGATCCCGTTGCAGTTCGACCAGCATCTCGCCGGTCAGCAGCGCCGACTCCCGCATCAGCACGCTCAGGAACAGCTCGGAGCGGTTGCGGAAGTGCAGGTAGACGGTGCCCTTGCCGATGCCGGCCTGCTTGGCGACGTCCTCGATGGTCACCCGCTTGTAGCCCCAGCGCAGGACCAGTTCGGCGGCCGCGTCGAGGATCCGCTCACCACGCTCGTGCTGCCTCGGCATCGTCAGCCTCCTTGACTCGTGACCAGATTTCTTATCCGGTCACGAGTCACGCTAGACCGGTCAAACCCTGGGCGTCAACGCCTTTCGTGTGACACCCCGGCGAGTTGTTTTCCTTGTCCGCGCACGGATCGGGCGGTTCCGTTGCGGGTATGAGAATCGCCAGGTGCTTTCGGCACGCCGTGGTGGCCGCCGTCTTAGTCGCTCTCGCCGCCGCCGTCCCGGCGGCCGCTTCCCCCCGCGTCGTCGGCGGCGAACGGGCGAGCATCGTGGAGTACCCGTGGACGGTCTATCTGACCGACTCCACCGGGTTCCAGTTCTGTGGCGGCACCGTGGTCGCGGCCTCCAAGGTGCTCACCGCGGCGCACTGCATGGCCGGCCAGCGGGCGGACAACCTGCTGGTGGTGGTCGGCCGTGAGGACAAGAACAGCACCGCCGGCCGGGTCGTGGCGGCTGCGTCGGTCTGGGTCAGCCCCGATTACCAGGGTGACCCGACCGGTGGCTCCGACTTCGCGGTGATCACGTTGAAGCGCAAGGTCAACGTGCCGCCGTTGCCGCTGGCCAAGGACAACGGCATCTACGTGGCCAACACCATGGCCACGGTGCTGGGCTGGGGCCGGACCGCCGAGAGCGGCGAGGCGTCCCGCTACCTGATGGTGGCATCGGTGCCGGTGGCCGCCGACGGCTCCTGCGGCAAGGCGTACAAGGAGTACCGCGCCACGGCGATGGTGTGCGCGGGCTTCGAGCAGGGCGGGGTGGACACCTGCCAGGGTGACTCCGGCGGCCCGTTCGTGATCAACGGCGAGCTGGCCGGCATCACCTCGTTCGGCGAGGGCTGTGCCCGGCCCGGTGAGTACGGCGTCTACACGAGGGTGGCCACCTACGAGCCGGCCATCGAAGCCGCACTGGCCGACTGACCAGCCGTGGCGCTCGCCTCGTGTTCGAGGCGAGCACCACGGTTGTGTCGTCAGGCGAAGACCAGGCCCACCGAGATTGTCATGAACGCGGCCGCCGACACGGCGTCCAACGTGGTCGTCACGCCCGGGCGTTGCAGCCGGCGGGACATGCGGCCGGCGGCGAGCACGATCGTCGCCTCCCAGCACGCGGCCAGCGCCAGGAACAGGACTCCCAACACCCCGAGCTGGAGCACGGCGTCACCCGATCCGATGAATTGCGGCAGGAACGCCAGGGAGAACAGCAGCATCTTCGGGTTCATCAGGTTGGACAGGAAACCCTGCCGGAACGGATGGGCCACGACGACCGGTTCGTCCGACTCCCGGGGGCGCGGCCGGAGCAGGCCGCGGACGATCTGCAGGGCGAGGAACGCCAGGTAGGCGGCCCCGAGCCAGCGCAGCACCTGTAGCAACGCCGGGTAACCGGCCAGCAGCACACCGAGCCCGGAGGCGACCAGCCCGATCTGCACCGCGCTGGCCGTGTGCACCCCGGCCAACGCCCGCAGCCCGGCCTTCGTCCCGGCCCGTAACGACGTCCTGAGCAGCAGGAACGCGTCCATGCCCGGCGTGATGACCACGACCAGGCTGGCGAGCAGGAAGGCGGGCAGGGTGGCGGCGTCGAACGTCACGGCAAAACTCCGGTCCAAACGGGGCGTCGCAGAACAAACGCCCGTCGTCAGGGTCACTGACGGCTGATTCTTCGGTACTTATGCCATCTTAACGGGAGATTTTCCGGCCATGACACGTTCGGGTGAGTGATCTCGATCGCTGCCCACCCGGCGTTGGGAATCGGCTACGGTCGGTGGCCTCCCCCTCCCTGTAGGAGTGCTCGCCGTGCCCTCTTCTGTCCGGCGGTCGGCCGCCGTTCTCGCTTCGCTGCTGTTCTGCACCGGCTCCCTGGGGGCCGGTCCGTTCGCGGCCGTGCCCGCCGACGCGTCGGTGTCCGCCATCGAGGGCGCGGGCTCGGCCCGGATCGTCGGCGGCGACGAGGCCAGCACCACCACCACGCCCTGGGTGGTCGCCCTGACCACCAGCAGCGGCGCCTTCTTCTGCGGCGGCACGCTGGTCGCGCCGACCAAGGTCGTCACGGCCGCGCACTGCGTCACCACGCCGATGTTCAACGGCGGCGTGGCCGCCAAGTCGCCGTCCTCGCTGCGTATCGTCGCCGGCCGCACCGACCTGCGAGGCAGCGACGGCATGCAGGTCCGCGTGTCGTCCGTGTGGGCCGACCCCGACTTCCGCGACGTCGGCGCCGGGCACGACGTGGCCGTGCTGACGCTGGCCCGCATCGTGCCGTACCGGACGCTGCCGCTGGTCGCCGCCAACGACACCGCCGGCTACGCCCCCGGCGTGATGGCCACCGTGCTCGGCTGGGGGCGGGTCGGCGAGACCGACGCGCCGTCGCCGACGCTGCAGTCCGTGCAGGTGCCCATGGTCGCCGACAAGACGTGTGCCACCGAGGAGTCCGACTTCGACGCCGGCGCCATGGTGTGCGCCGGCTACCCGCAGGGCGGCCGGGACGCGTGCGCCGGCGACTCCGGCGGGCCCCTGGTCGTCGACGGGCGGCTGGTCGGCGTGGTGTCGTGGGGCGACGGCTGTGCCCGTGCGGGCAAACCCGGCGTGTACACCCGGCTGACCAGCTACCAGGACGAGGTGTCTGCCCAGTTGCGCGCGTGATACCAAGTGGCATGACGCTTCATGCCACCCTGCGCCGCGAGTGGGCCGCCGACCTGACGCCGCAACAGCTCTACGACCTGCTGCGGCTGCGCGTCGACGTTTTTGTCGTCGAGCAGAAGTGCCCGTATCCCGAGCTCGACGGCCGCGACCTGACGCCCAGCACCCGGCACTTCTGGCTGGCCGGCGACGACGGCCGGGTGCTGGCCACGCTCCGGCTGCTGGAGGACAAGCCCGACTCCTTCCGTATCGGCCGGGTCTGCACCGCCCCCGACGCCCGTGGCAACGGCCTGTCCGGACGGCTGATGGAGGCCGCCGTGGCCGAGATCGGCTCCGCGCCCAGCGTGCTCGACGCTCAGGTGGCCGTGAAGGACTTCTACGCCCGTTTCGGCTACGTGACCGAGGGTGAGGAGTTCCTGGAGGACGGCATCCCGCACGTTGTCATGCGCCGCGTGGTCTAGCGCCTACTTCCGGCCTGGCCTACTGGCCCGGCGCGGTGCGGGTGATGACGTCCACCGCCCGGTCCAGGTCGGCCGGGGACAGGTCGGCCCGGGCGGTGAGGCGCAGGCGGGAGATCTGGTCGGGGGTCGACGGCGGCCGGAAGCAGCCGACGGCAACGCCGGCGGTGCGGCAGTCGTTGGCCCACGCCACGGCGGCCTCGGGGGACGGGGCCTGCACGGAGACGACGGCGGCGGTGGGAGTGCTGACCCGAAGGCCGGCGGCGGTGAGGCGCTCGGTCAGCTCCAGGGCGTTCCCCCGGGCCTGACCGGCCAGCTGCGGCTCCTCCTTGAGCACCCGCAGGGCGGTGAGGGCCGCGGCGACGCTGCCGGGGGCGAGGCCGGTGTCGAAGATGAAGCTGCGGGCGTGGTCGACCATGTGCTTGATCACCCGGCGCGGGCCGAGGATGGCGCCGCCCTGCGCGCCGAGGGACTTGGACAGGGTCAGGGTCATCACGACATTGGGCGCGCCGGCCAGGCCGGCGTCGTGCACCGCGCCCCTGCCGGCCTCGCCGATCACGCCGAAGCCGTGCGCGTCGTCCACCAGCAGCGCGGCGCCGTGCTTGCCGCACGCCTCGGCCAGCTGGGACAGCGGCGCGAGGTCCCCGTCCACGGAGAACACGGAGTCGGTGACCACCAGGGCCCGCTCGTGCTTGCGCCTGGCCAGGGCGTTGGTCACGCCGGCGACGTCGCAGTGGCCCATGACCGCGACGTCGGCCTTGGACAGCCGCGTGCCGTCGATCAGCGAGGCGTGGATCAGCTTGTCGGCCACGATCGCCGTGCCCGGGCCGGTCAGCGCGGCCACCGCGGCCAGGTTGGCCATGAAGCCGGACGAGAACACCAACGCCGCCTGCATGCCGCAGAACGAGGCGAGCTCCAGCTCCAGCTCGGTGTGCAGCTCGGTCGACCCGGTGACCAGGCGCGACCCGGTCGAGCCGGCCCCCCACTTCAGCGCCGCCGCCGCGGCCGCCCCGGCCACCCGCTTGTCCCGGGCCAGTCCCAGGTAGTCGTTGCTGGCCAGGTCCAGGGCGTCCGACCCGGCCCCGCGGGGCCGCAGCTGGCGGGCCAGCCCCGCCTCCTGCCGGGCCTGGGCGCGGACGTCGATCCAGTCGAACACCTCGTCGGGCGCGGGAAGCGTGCTGCCGGTCGTCACGCCGGCCAGTCTCGCATCAGCCGGCCGGCCCGCCGCCACGACGGTCGCCTCACGCCCCGACCTCGGTGTACTCCTGGATGCGCTGCATGTCCCGGCCGGGCGGCTCGCCGAACAGCCGGCGGTACTCCCGGCTGAACTGGGACGGGCTGTCGTAGCCGACGGCGTAGCCCACCGCGGCCACGTCGGCCGGGGCGGCCATCAGGCGCAGCCGGGCCTGCTGCAGGCGCAGCTGCTTCTGGTACTGGAGCGGGCTCATCGCGGTGACGGCGCGGAAGTGGCGGTTGAGGGTGGCCACGCTGACGCCGATCTCGTCGGCCAGGTCGGCGATGCGGATGGTGCGGTCGAAGCGCCGGGCGATCCACTCGGTGGCCCGGCCGACCAGCGACACCCGGCTGTCCTCCATGCCGATCCGCCGCACGGCCGCGCCCCGGGGCCCGTTCATCAGCCGCCAGTGGATCTCCCGCTCGACGCCCGGGCCCAGCACGGCGAAGTCGGCCGGCCGGTCGAGCAGCCGCAGCAGCCGGACCACGGCGTCCAGCAGCTCCTCGTCGGCGTCGGCGGTGACGATGCCGCTGCTGTTGTCGTCGTCGCGCCCGCCGCCGGTCTCCAGCAGCAGCTCGGTGATCACCGACTTCCGCAGCGGCAGCCCCACGGCCACGAACGGCTCGGCCGGGCTGGCCCGGGTGATGTGCCCGGTCACCGGCAGCTCGAGGGAGGCGATCAGGTACTGCCCGGCCCGGTAGTCGAAGACCTGGTCGGCCAGCGTGGTCTGCTTGCCGCCCTGCGCCACCAGCGCCATCACCGGCCGGGTCACGCCACCGGTGCCGATGGCCGTCGAGGTGGCGACGCTGACGGTCAGGCCGTCGATCCACACCGGCCGAGTGGGCCTCGCTTCCAGCCGGGTGATCCGCTCGGTCAGCTCGCGCAACGTCGTCCGCATACCTCCATGACAGCAAAGTTGCGCAGATCGTGCAACGCGCGGAGCTGATCGTTCTAGGAGTGAGGCGGAACCGCTGGTCAACTGGAGAGAGCAACTGATCGGATCAGACAACAGGAGCGTGTGTCATGTCGCTGGACTCGTACGTCACCCTCGGACAGTCCGGCCTGCGGGTCAGCCCGTTCACCCTGGGCACGATGACCTTCGGCGAGGACTACGGCTGGGGCAGCAGCCCCGAGGTGTCGGCCGACATCCTCGCCGCCTACCTGGACCGGGGCGGCAACTCGATCGACACGGCCAACATCTACACCGCCGGCCACTCGGAGCGGATCATCGGCGACTACTTCGCCGCCAACCCGGCCAAGCGCGACGGCGTCGTGCTGGCCACCAAGTTCTTCGGCAACCTCCGGGCCGGCGACCCCAACGGCGGCGGCGTCGGCCGCAAGGGCGTCATCCAGCAGCTGGAGAACTCGCTGCGCCGGCTGCGCACCGACTACGTCGACCTGTACTGGGTGCACAACTTCGACCCGCGCACGCCGATCGAGGAGACCATGCGCACCCTGGACGACCTGGTCACCGCCGGCAAGATCCGCTACGTGGGCCTGTCCGACCTGCCGGGCTGGAAGGTCGCGGAGGCTTCGGTCACCGCGAAGTTCCGCTCGTGGGTGCCCGTCACGGCCATGCAGCTGGAGTACTCGCTGCTGGAGCGGACCGCCGAGGGCGAGCTGATCCCGGCCGCCACGGCGTTCGGCATCGGCGTGCTGCCGTGGAGCCCGCTCAAGAACGGCTTCCTCTCGGGCAAGTACGCCAGCTCCAGGCCCACCACCACGGCCCGCGGCAACAACGGCTACTTCCAGCCGCCGACCGCCGAGGAGTACGTGGTGATCGACACCGTCAACGAGATCGCCGCGGAGATCGGCGTCAGCTCGGCCGCGGTGGCCCTGTCCTGGGTGCAGGGCCGGCCGGGCGTCGGCTCGACGATCATCGGCGCCCGCACCCTCGATCAGTTCACCGCCAACGTCACGGCGCTGGACGTCACGCTCACCGACGAGCACCGGGCCCGGCTGGACAAGGTGTCCGTGCCGACGCTGAACTTCCCGGCGTCGGCCAACGCCCACTCCCCGATGCTCCAGTACGGCGGCATGACGGTGGACGGCGTGACCTCGCCGGCGCACCCGGCGCTGTCGGTGCTCGCCGACCAGAGCTGATCGACGAGGGCCGACTCAGGGCGTGAGGATGAGCTTGCCGACTGAGCTCCGCTCCTCCAGTGCCCGATGGGCCTTGGCCGCCTCGGCCAGCGGGAGGACGTCGCCGATCACCGGCTTGAGGTCGCCGGCCAGCGCGAAGGCCCGCTGGGCGAGCTCGGGCAGCAGCCTCTCGTTGTAGGCCAGGCTGAGCGGGATGACCGCGGCGCCGACGGCGAAGATGTCGGTGAGGGTGATGGCGGCCGGCTCGCCGGCGGCGTAGCCGTACAACACCATGCGCCCCAAGGGAGACAGCAGCTTGTACGCCTCGGCCCCGGTCCGGCCGCCGACCGCCTCCAGCACCACGGTGACCGGGCCGACCCCCTCGGTCCAGCCCTCGCGGCTGTAGTCCACGACCCGGTCCGCGCCGAGGCTGCGGGCCAGGTCGAGCTTGCTCTCGCTGCTGGCGGCGGCGATCACGGTGGCACCGGCCCGTTTGGCCAGCTGGACCAGGAGGGTGCCGACGCCGCCGGCGGCGGCCTCGACCAACACGGTGTCATCGACGGTGAGCCTCGCCGCGTCGATCACGCCGACGGCGGTGGCTCCCTGGGCGAACAGGGCCAGCGCGGTGTGGTCGTCGAGGTCGTCGGGAATCGGGATGACCGCGGCGGCCGGTGCCACGGCCAGCTCGGCGTAGCCGCCGGACGGGATGAAGCTGACGATGCGGCGGCCGGCCAAGGCGGAGCCTTCGGTCAGGACGGTGCCGACGATCTCGATGCCGGGCGTCACCGGGAAGCCGCCCGGTGGGCGGAAGCGCTCGTCGGGCTCGTGGGCCCGGAGCATGGTGTCGGCGTAGTTGACGCCGGCCGCCGACACGCGGACCAGCAGCTCGCCGGCGGCCGGCACCGGGTCCGGCACGTCCTCCAGCACCAGCACCTCGGGGCCGCCGTGGCGGTGGTGACGCACTGCCTTCATGATCTCCCCCTGTTCTCCGGACCGTCGGTCCGTTTGTCTCGCCCACTATACGGACCGGCGGTCCGCCGGTGTCAAGAGGCAAGATGTGTCCATGCGAGTCGACGCCGTGCGCAACCACCAGGTGATCGTTCAGGTGGCCGGCGACCTGCTGTGCCATCACGGTCCCCGGGTCTCGATGGACGCCATCGCGGCCGCCGCCGGCGTCGGCAAGGGCACCCTGTTCCGCCGCTTCGGCGACCGGGACGGCCTGGTCCGAGCCGTCGTCGACGAGCGCACCGCGCAGTGGTGGGTGCAGGCCAGCCAGCGGGCCGCGGACGTGACCGTGCCGGCGAGGGACCGGGCCATCCGGCTGGTCGACGAGCTGTTCGAGCTGATCGTGCTGCGACTGCGGCCGCTGATGGCGGCGATGGAGCAGACCGAGTGCACCGGCGGCGCGCTGCCACGCTGGGGCGCCCGGCTGGCCGAGCTGATCGCCGAGGTGCGGCCGTCGGCCGACGCCGCCTTCCTGGCCAAGGTGATCATCGGCAGCATGCGCAGCGAGATGGTCGAGCCGGGGCAGGAGGACACACTCAGGGTGAACGTGCTGGCCCTTACGTCGATCGTGTTGGGTGATTGACCGCCGCCACGTCGCTCTGACCACACTGAGCGGTCGGTTCGCTGCTCAGCGTGGAGGAGCCATGACCCTGCGCCGCCTGCTCACAACTGCGGTTGTTGTCGTCACATCACTGGTCACCCTGGGAGCCGGGGCCGCCGCCGCGGCCGTGCCCGCGTACTCCCGCTACGTCGCCCTCGGCGACTCCTACACCTCGGGCCCGTTCATCCCGGTCACGCGCCTGGACCCGATCGGGTGCGCGCGTTCCACCAACAACTATCCGGCGCTGCTCGCCGCCACGCTCCGCGTCGGCAGCTACCGGGACGCCAGCTGCGGCGGCGCGGACACCACCAACATGACCAACCCGCAGAGCGTGCCGCTGTTCGGCACGAACGCCCCGCAGTTCAACGCCCTGCGCGCGGACACGGACCTGGTCACGCTCGGCATCGGCGGCAACGACGACGGTGTGTTCGGCAACGTCGTCGGCACCTGCCCGGGGCTGCGTGACTCGGACCCGCACGGCGCGCCGTGCAAGGCGCACTTCACCGTGAACGGGCAGGACACGCTGCTCGCCAGCATCGCCGCCACGCAGGGCAAGGTGACGGCCGTGGTGCAGGGCATCCACCAGCGGTCGCCGCAGGCCAAGGTGCTGGTCATCGGGTATCCGCGCATCGCGCCGCCCACCGGCACGTGCCCGGACGTGCTGCCGTTCGCCGACGGCGACTACTCGTACCTGGACAGCATCGAGCGTGCCCTCAACACGGCCGTGTCCAACGCCGCCAACGCTGCTGGCGCGACCTACGTCGACACGTACGGGCCGTCGCTCGGGCACGACGCGTGCGCCGGCGACAACGCGTGGATCCAGGGCAAGGACTTCAACCTGTTCGCCGCGTACCCGTATCACCCCCTGAAGGCGGGCATGGTCGGCGAGGCGGCGATCATCGCCAAGGCGCTCGGCGTCAGCCGCAGCGTGACGTCAGCCGCGCCGCACGGGCCGACCGCCGGTGTGAGCACGCTCACGAAGCTGGCCAACGCCCTGCTCAAAGGCTGAATCGTCACCTCGCTGCCGGCGGGCGCCCAACTAGACTGCCCGCCGACAGCGAGGTGTGCGCGAGGAACCCGGTGCGAGCCCGGGACGGTCCCGCCACTGTGACCTGGCCGAGGTTCGAGAGACCCCGGTCCGGGAGTCAGGAACTCGGCCCCTCGTCCGACCGACCCGGGCGTGGACACCCGAGGAAGGACCTGGCATGGCGCCTCGCTTCCCGTTCTCCGCAGTAGTGGGGCACGACGACCTACGACTGGCCCTGTTGCTCAACGCCGTGCACCCGGCCATCGGCGGTGTGCTGGTGCGCGGCGAGAAGGGCACCGCGAAGTCGACGATCGTGCGCGCGCTGGCCGCGCTGCTGCCGGAATTGGACGTGGTGCCGGACTGCCGGTTCGCGTGCGACCCGGCCGGCCCCGACCCCGACTGCCCGGACGGCCCGCACGCCGCGGACAGCGACCGCCGGCCGTCACGGCTGGTGGAGCTGCCGGTGGGGGCGACCGAGGACCGGCTCGTCGGCTCGCTGGACCTGGAGCGGGCGCTGACCGAGGGCGTACGGGCGTACCAGCCCGGCCTGCTCGCGGCGGCGCACCGCGGCGTCCTGTACGTCGACGAGGTCAACCTGCTCCATGACCACCTGGTGGACCTGCTGCTCGACGCGGCGGCGATGGGCCGTGCGCACGTGGAGCGCGAGGGCGTGTCCGTGTCGCACGCGGCGTCGTTCCTGCTCGTGGGCACGATGAACCCCGAGGAGGGGGAGCTGCGACCGCAGCTGCTGGACCGCTTCGGCCTCACGGTGCAGGTGCTGGCCTCGCGTGACGTCTCCACCCGTACTGAGGTCGTGCGCCGCCGCCTCGCGTACGAAGCCGATCCGGCGGGCTTCGCCGCGGACTGGGCGGAGGCCGACGCGGAGCTGGCGGTGCGGATCGTCAAGGCGCGCGCGGAGCTGCCGAACGCGGTGCTGCCCGACACGGAGCTGCGCCGCATCGCCGCCGTGTGCGCGGCGTTCGAGGTGGACGGCATGCGCGCCGACCTCGTCGTCGCCCGCACGTCCATTGCGCACTGCGTGTGGCGCGGCGCTAACACCGTGACGGAGGACGACGTGGAGGCCGCGGTCCGCCTCGCGCTGCCGCACCGCCGTCGGCGGGACCCGTTCGACGAGCCCGGCGTGGACGAGCAGCAGCTGCAGGACGCCATGCAGCAGGCCGCAGCCGAGCTTGAGCCAGACATCGACCCCGACGACGACCCGGACGGCGGCGAGACGCCGCCGGAATCCGAGGCGCCGCAACAACAACCGCAGCAGGGCGACGGCAAGGCCCCGAAGGACCAGGCCCCTGCCGCCCCGTCGCCGGCGTTCAAGGCCCGCCTGCTCCAGGTGCCGGGCGTCGGAGAGGGCGCTCCGGGCCGCCGGTCCCGTGCCCGCGCCGCCGGCGGCCGCACGGTGCGCTCGTCCACAGTGGACGGACACGGCCTGCACCTCGTCGGCACGGTCACCGCTGCGGCCCCGCACCAGCGGGCGCGCGGCCGTGACGGCGCGGGGCTCAAGCTCAAGGGCGAAGACCTGCGCCGTGCCGTGAAGGAGGGCAAGGAGGGCAACCTCGTGCTGTTCGCGGTCGACGCCTCCGGCTCCATGGCCGCGCGGCAGCGCATGTCGGCCGTCAGCGGTGCCGTGCTGTCGCTGCTCCGCGACGCCTACCAGCGCCGCGACAAGGTCGGCGTCGTGACGTTCCGCGGCACCGAAGCCCAGGTGGCGCTGCCGCCGACGTCTTCCGTGGACGCGGCCGTGGCGCGGCTGCGCAAGCTGCGCACCGGCGGCCGCACGCCGCTGGCCGACGGTTTGCTCAAGGCGCACAAGGTGCTGACGGTTGAGCGCCTGCGGGATCCACGGCGACGCCCGCTGCTGGTCGTCGTCACCGACGGCCGCGCCACCTCCGCGCGCCCCGGCCACGACCCCGTGCAGGATTCGCTCAAGGCAGCGGCGTTGCTGGCCCAGGACGGCGTCGCGGCGGTCGTGGTGGACTGCGAGCACGGGCCCGTGCGGCTCGGATTGGCCGACCAGCTGGCCACCGCGCTCGGCGGCGTGTGCCTGCGGTTGGAGCAGTTGTCGGCCGAGCAGATGGCCGGCGTGGTGCGAGCGACGAGGGCGGCCTGACATGCCACAGGGAAAGCCGGAGACCGTCCCGGCGGACGGCCTGACCACCAGGCAGCGCCGCAACCGCCCGCTGCTGGTCGTGCACACCGGCGTGATGAAGGGCAAGTCCACCGCCGCCTTCGGACTGGCCCTGCGCGGCTGGAACCAGGGCTGGTCCATCGGCGTGTTCCAGTTCGTGAAATCGGCGAAGTGGAAGGTCGGCGAGGAGGCCGCGTTCAAGGCCCTGGGCGAGGTGCACGAGCGCACCGGCCAGGGCGGGCCGGTGCAGTGGCACAAGATGGGCGAGGGCTGGTCGTGGACCCGCAAGCCCGGCACCGACGAGGACCACGCCGCCGCCGCGCTGGAAGGCTGGCGCGAGATCCAGCGCCGGATCCAGGCCGAGGAGCACGGCCTCTACGTGCTGGACGAGTTCACGTACCCGTTGAAGTGGGGCTGGGTCGACGTCGACGAGGTGGTGGCCACGCTGCGCGACCGCCCCGGCTGCCAGCACGTGGTGATCACCGGCCGGGACGCCCCCAAGGCCTTGATCGACGCCGCCGATCTGGTGGTGGAGATGACCAAGGTCAAGCACCCGATGGACGCCGGGCAGAAGGGCCAGCGGGGGATCGAGTGGTAGCCAGGCTGGTGATCGCCGCCCCGTCGTCCGGCAGCGGCAAGACCACCGTCGCCACCGGGCTGATGGCGGCGCTGCGCCGCCGGGGCGACCGGGTCGCGCCGTTCAAGGTCGGCCCCGACTACATCGACCCGGGCTATCACGCGCTGGCCACCGGCCGGCCCGGGCGCAACCTCGATCCGGTGCTGGTCGGCGAGGAGCGCATCGCGCCGCTGTTCCGGCACGGCGCCATGGCGGCCGACATCGCCGTGATCGAAGGCGTGATGGGCCTGTTCGACGGTCGGATCGGCACCGATGGCTTCGGTTCGACCGCCCACGTCGCAACTCTGTTGGCAGCCCCCGTGGTCCTGGTGGTCGACGGCCGGGGTCAAGGCCGCAGTCTGGCGGCACTGCTGCACGGATTTCGCAGCTATGACGCGAAGATCCGACTTGCCGGGGTGATCCTGAACCAGGTCGGCTCCGAGCGGCACGAAGAGGTGCTCAAAGACGCCTGCGACGAGGTCGGCCTGGACGTGCTGGGCGTGGTCCGCCGCGGCAGCGGGCTGGAGGTGCCGTCCCGGCACCTCGGCCTCGTCACGGCGGCGGAGCACGGATCCGTTGCGGTGCAAGCGGTCGAGGCCATGGCCGATGCCGTTGGCCAAGGCGTGGACCTCGACGCCGTGCAGGCCCTGGCGTCCACGGCGCCGGATCTGACCGCCGAGCCCTGGCGACCGGACGTGGAACCGGTCGACGGCCGACCGGTTGTGGCGGTGGCCGGTGGATCGGCCTTCACCTTCGGCTACGCCGAGCACGTGGAGCTGCTCAAGGCCGCCGGCGCCCAGGTGGTGACCGTGGACCCGTTGCGGGACAAGCAACTTCCTGACAACACAGCCGGGCTGGTGCTGCCCGGCGGCTTTCCCGAGCAGCACGCCGCCGAGCTGTCGGCCAACGACTCGCTCAGACGAGAGGTCGCGGAGCTGGCTCTTGGCGGCGCACCCGTGCACGCCGAATGCGGTGGTCTGCTCTACCTGACCCAAGAGCTGGACGGCCTGCCGATGTGCGGGGTCCTCAACGCCACGGCGACGATGACTTCCCGACTGACCCTCGGCTACCGCGACGCTCTAGCCCCGGTCGAGTCAATATTGCACTCGATCGGGGACCGGGTGACGGGGCACGAGTTCCACCGCACCGCCGTCACGCCACGGCACGGCGAGCAGCCGGCCTGGCGCTGGCGCGGGGCCGAGCCCGAGGGCTTCGTGCACGGCGGCGTGCACGCGTCCTACCTGCACACACATCCGGCCGGCGCCCCGCTCGCCATCCGGCGGTTCATCGAAAGGTGCGCGAAGTGAGACTGGTCGGACTCGGTGTCGGTCCCGGCGACCCGGAGCTGCTCACGCTGGCCGGGCTGCGCGAGCTCAAGGACGCCGGCCGCGTGTTCGTGCCGGTGATGTCGCCCGAGGAGGAAGGCCGCTCCGAGGCCGTGGTCCGAGCCCACCTGCCGGGTGACGTCCCGGTGGAGCGACTGGTGTTCGCGTTGAACGACGACGTGCGCGGTTCACAACAACGTCGTAACGAACTGTGGGACGCCGCGGGCGCACGGGTCGCCGAGCACCTCGGTGAGCACGGCGGCAGCGCGGTGTTCGCGACCATCGGCGACCCGATGGTCTACTCCACTTTCACCTATCTCGCGGCCACCGTTCGGCGGTTGCTGCCGGCGGTGGAAGTGGTGCTCAGTCCCGGAATCACCGCGATGCAGGCGGCGGCCAGCGCCGCCGGACTCCATCTGGTGGAAGGCACGGAGTCGCTCACCCTGGTGCCGGTCACGCGAGAGATGACCGGGCTGCGGGCCGCCTTGCGGGGTGGCGGTACCGTCGTCGCCTACAAGGGCGGCCGACGACTCGACGAGCTCCGCGCCGAGATCGAGGCCGCCGGGGCGCTGGACCGCTCGGTGTACGCCGAGCATCTCGGCACACAGCAGGCACGGGTGCTCCCGCTGTCTGCAGTGGCAGAGCTCTATCCGTCGGGTCAGGTTGCTGCGCCGTACTTGTCCACTGTGGTGATACTTCCGCCGCGAGGCGGGAGAGGAGAGCAACTGTGAAGTCGGGGTTGGTGTCCTTCGTCGGCGCGGGTCCGGGCGCCGCCGACCTGATCACGCTGCGCGGCGCGCGCCGGTTGGCCGACGCGGACGTGGTGGTGTGGGCTCCGAGCCTGGTGGACGTCGAGTGCATCCGTGAACACGTGCGCGAGGACGCCGAGCTGGTCGACCTGTCCCGGTCCGGCGCGGACGACCTGGTGGAGCTGTTCCGCCGGGCGGCGCGGGACAAGCTCCACGTGGTCCGGATGATCGGCGGCGATCCGGTGCTCTGGGGCGCGGTACGCGACCAGGTGGAGGCCTGCCGCCGGATCGGCGTCGAGTCCGAGATCGTGCCGGGCGTGTCCCCGGTGTCGGCGGCGGTGTCCGCGGTCGGCCGCGAGCTGACCGAGGGCGACCAGTCGCTGATCCTGACCCGGGTGGACGCGACGGCGCTGCCCGACGCCACCCAGATCCGCCAGTTCGCCGGCCACGGCGCGACCATGGGCGTGTTCGTGGCGGCGGCCCGAGCCGGGCAGCTGGTCGAGGAGCTGACCGAGGGTGGCTATGCCGCGGACACGCCGGTCGTGGTGGCCTACAAGACGACCTGGCCGGACGAGTTGCTGCTGAACACCACGCTGGGCGAGCTGGAGGCGACCGTCAAACAGCGCAAGCTGTGGCGGCACACGCTGTTCCTGGTCGGCAAGGCGATGGCCCCGGGCGCCAAGGCCCGCTACCGCCGGGCCGAGACCCCCGCCGAGCCGGTCGAGGAGGCCGCCGAGACGGGTGACCGCGCACCGCGGCGCACGTCGTGGTCGGCCCGCGCGGGCCGGACCAACCGGATCGCCGCCGCCCGCACCGAGGTGCCGGCGCAGCCGTCCGGGCCCACGCAGCCGTCGGCACAGACGCAGCCGTCGGGGGAGACGTCGCAGGCGGCGTGGCGGGCCGTGCACAGCTGGCAGGCCGACGCCCGCACCAAGACGCCCGCGCCCAAGCCGGCGGTCAAGCCGGACGCCGACCAGGCCACGCTGGACATGCCGGCCGAGGAGCCGCCGAAGGTGGGGGTGTCGCCGGCCAAGATCGCGCAGGCGCCGCGGACCACGGCCCGTACGGGCCAGTCGGGGGCCAAGCCGGCCAAGTCGAGGACCACGCAGGCGAAGCGGACACGCAAGAGCGGGTGAGCTGATGACGATCACCGTGATCGGGGTGGACGGGGCCGCGCTGCCGCCCGGCGGCGAGGCGCTGGTGGACAAGGCGACCCTGGTCGTCGGCGGTCGTCGGCACCTGGAGCTGCACGTCCGCAACGGCGCCACCACCATCGAGCTGGGGGCGCTGGACAAGGCGCTGGAGGCGCTGGCCGCGCACACCGCCGAGCACGGGCCGGCGGTGGTGCTGGCCTCCGGCGACCCCGGCTACTTCGGTATCCTCCGGGTGTTGCGGGACAAGGGAATCCGGCCGCAGGTGGTGCCGGCCCCGTCGAGCGTGGCCCGGCTGGCGGCGCTGGTCGGCCGACCCTGGGACGACGTCACGGTGGTCAGTGCGCACGGCCGCGGCCTGCGAGCGGCGCTCAACGTCTGCCGGGCCCGGCCGGTGGTCGCGGTGCTGACCGCGCCCGGCGCGGGGCCGGCGGAGCTGGGGGCCGGGCTGACCGGGTGGCGGCGCACCCTGGTCGTGGCCGAGGACATCGGCGGCGACGAGGTCGTGTCCACTGTGGACGCTGTCGACGCGGCCAAACGACCGTGGCGCGAGCCGAATGTCGTGCTGTGCCTGGCCGATCCCGACAGCGTCGCGCCGCGCGGCTGGCTGGCCGGCGGCGAGCCGCTGCCCGGCACGGCCGGCTGGGCGCTGCCCGAGGACGACTTCGCGCACCGGGACGGCATGGTCACCAAGGCCGAGGTGCGGGCGGTGGCGCTGGCCAAGCTCGCGCCCGCGCCGGGCACGCTGATCTGGGACGTGGGCGCGGGATCGGGTGCCGTCGCGGTGGAATGCGCCCGCTTCGGCGCGGCCGTGGTCGCGGTGGAGCGGGATCCGGTGCAGTGCGTGCGGATCATCGCCAACGTCACCACGCACGGCGTCGAGGTCCGGGTGGTCGAGGCCGAGTTCCTGGCCGCGGTGCACGGCATGCCGCAGCCCGACGCGATCTTCGTCGGCGGCGGCGGCACCAAGGTGGTACGGGCGGCGGCCAGCGTCGGCGCGCCCCGCATGGTGGTGTCGCTGGCGGCGGTGGACCGGATCGCGCCGGCCCGGGACGCGTTGCGGGAGAGCGGTTACCGGGTCGAGGGCGTGCAGCTGTCCGCGTCCCGGCTGGCCGATCTGCCCGACGGGTCGAGCCGGCTGTCGGCGGTGAACCCGGTGACGGTGTTGTGGGGGGTGCGGTCGTGATCGGGTTGTTCGCCATCGACGCCGAGCAGCGCAAGTTGGCCGTGGAGCTGTCGACGAAGCTGGGCCGGGACACCGTGGTCGGGGACGGCCCGGTGCACCAGGTCGTGCACCGGATGTGGACCAAGCTGGGCTCGGCCGTGCTGCTGATGCCGATCGGCGCCGCGGTGCGGACCATCGCGCCGATGCTGGTGCAGGACGAGTCCTCGCCGGCCGTGGTGTGCGTGACCGAGGGCTTTGTGGTGGTGCTGGCCGGCGGCAGCTCGGGCGGGGCCAACGCGCTGGCCGATCGGATCGCCGAGGTGCTGAGCCTGACCATGGTGCAGTCCAGCGGCAGCGACAACACCGGTGACACGGTGCTCGAGCAGCTGGTCGACCAGCTCGACGCCACTGTGGACGGTGACATCGCCGAGTGCGCGGCGGCGCTGCTGGACGGGGAGCCGATCCGGCTGCTCAACCCGATGGGCTTCGACCTGCCGCCGATGCCGGACAACGTGGGCCACTCCAACGGCGCCCGCTGGACGATCGTGATCGACGACCGGCTGGCCACGCAGGCGCCCGACGGCAGCGAGCTGCTGCGCATCGTGCCCCGCACGTTGGTGGTCGGCGTGGGCGCGTCCAAGGGTGTGTCCGGCGACGAGGTCACCTCCGTGCTGTCCATGCTGGAGTGGGACTTCGGGCTGGACCTGCGGGCCGTGCGGGCGTTCGCCAGCATCGACCTGAAGGCCCGTGAGGCCGGCGTGCTGCAGGCGTTGGAGGACTGGAACTTCTGGCACGGCCAGGGCAGCGTCGGCGAGGACCCGCCGACCCTGCTGACCTATCCGGCCGAGGCGCTGTCCACTGTGGACGTTCCAAACCCGAGCGCGGTGGTGCAGCGGGAAACCGGCACGCCCAGCGTGGCCGAGGCGGCCGCCCTGTACGCGGCGGCGGAGATGGCCGAGGGCCGTCCCGTGGAGCTGGTGGTGCCCAAGGCCAAGGGCGAGAACGTCACCGTGGCGGCCGTGCGCATCAAGCCGTAGGGGGTCGCACGGCCGGGTGAACCGTCGGCCAGCCTGTGCCGGTGCGCAGCGGTCGGCGAGTACAACCGAGGGTGTGCGTCCCTGGACCCGGTACTGGCTGACCTCCGCCGTCGCCGTACCCGCAGCGCTGGCTCTGATCGGCATCGCGATGCAGGGCAGCGACATCGAGCGGCGGATCGCCACCGAATCGAACACGGCCCTGGCCGGCTCGGGCGACGTGGTGGTGAGCGGCCGGGACGTGACGCTCGTCGGTGTGCCGTTCGAGCGCATCCCGGACGCCAAGAAGGCCGTGCAGGCGCTGCCCGGCGTGCGGTCCGTCGCCGCCCGCGACCCGGCGCTGGGGCCGCTGGTGGTTTCCGTGGACGACAAGCAGGTCGTGATCACCGGGACCACGCAGCAGGACGCGTGGCGCAAGCAGTTCCTGCACGTGATCGGCGAATACGCGCACGGCCGTGCGCTGGTCGACCACACCTCGACCAGCCCCGGCACCGACTTCGCGATGACCACGACCGCGGCCGCCGCCCTGGTGTCCGTGCTGACGCTGGAACCCGGCACAACCGTGACAGTGTCCGTCGTGGACGGTCAGGTCGTGCTCGACGGGGTGCTGCCCGGCGCCGAGCGCAAGGCCAACACCGTCACGCTGCTGACCCGGCTGTTCGGCAAGGGTGTGGTCGTGGACAAGACCAGGAGTGCCTGATGATGTGGTTGTTCGGCCAGGTTTTTGTGTGGTGCCTGGTGTCCTTCGTGGCCGGCTCGGCCGTCACCGCGGCGGCGTTCCTGATGCAGCGCCGCCTGATGCCGCCGCCGGTCGTGGTGGCCGAGCCCGCCGGCGAGACCAAGGGCGTCAAGAAGGTCGTCGAGATGGAGGCAGCGGAATGAGGGCGTTGCTCGTCGCGGCCCTGATGCTGGCCACGGCCGGCGTCGCGGTGGCCGACACCGGCCTGCACGACTGCGGCACCCGCCTGGGCAAGACCTCGGCGACCGGCTGGTGCCGTGGCACCGGCGGCTTCTCGATGGACGTGATGTGCTCGGACGGCTCCGTCCAGCACAGCGGCACCGTGTACATCGTCGACGGCTACGGCCTGGTCGGCGCCTCCTGCTTCAACCGGCCCGTGGCCGCTCGGATCGTCATGAAATCCTGAGCCGTGTGACCGACCAGTTAGCCGTCCTGCGGTCCCGGGTGGACACCGGGCATCTGCCGCCGCTCACCCGCGCCGTCGCCGAGCGGGTGATACTCACCACTGCCGACCCGACCTGGCTCGGCGATCTCGTGCTGGACGAGGCGGCGCTGGCCGCCGGCCGGGACGCGCTGGGCGCGGGCGCCCCGCTGGTCGTGGACGTCCGGATGCTCGCCGCCGCCGTCGGGCCGCGCGAGACCGTGATCGGACTGGACCTGCCCGGCGTGGCCGAGCTGGCCAAGGCCGACGGCACGACCCGGTCTGCCGCCGGGATCCGCTTGGCGGCCAGGGCTTTTCCCGACGGTGCGGTGTGGGCCGTCGGGAACGCGCCGACGGCGTTGCAGGAGATTCTGCGGCTGTGCCGGGACGGCGCGCTGCGGCCGGCGCTGGTGATCGGCATCCCGGTCGGCTTCGTCGGCTCGGTGGACGCCAAGGCCGCGCTGCGCCGCTCAGGGCTGCCGTCGGTCAGCTCCGCCACCGAGCGCGGCGGCGCGGCGATCGCCGGTTCCGTCGTCAACGCGCTGGTCGACGCATGGCAGGCTGACGCCCATGTCCGTTGAGCAACACTATCTGGTCGGACTCGACCTGAGCGGCCGCCGGGCCGTTGTCGTCGGCGGCGGCACCGTGGCGCAGCGCCGGCTGCCCCGGCTGGTCGCGTCCGGCGCGGCGATCGAGGTGATCGCGCCGCACGTCACCCCGGCCGTGCAGGGCATGGCCGACGCCGGCGAGCTGACCTGGCACCAGCGGCCGTACACCGACGGCGACCTCGACGGCGCCTGGTACGTCGTCACCTGCACGCAGGTGACCGAGGTCAACGAGGCGGTGGCGGCCGAGGCCGAGCGGCGGCGCGTCTTCTGCGTGCGGTCCGACGCCGGCACCCAGGGCACGGCGGTCACGCCGGCCGTCGGCGAGCACGACGGGCTGCTGGTCGGCGTGCTGTCCGGCGGTCAGCCCCGGCGCTCCGCGGCCGTGCGGGACGGCGTGCTCACCGCCTTGCGCACCGGCTCGGTCGCCGATCACCCCGAGAAACCCCGTGAGGGCGGCGTCGCGCTGGTCGGCGGCGGTCCCGGCGATCCGGAGCTGATCACCGTGCGGGGGCGGCGGCTGCTGTCGCTGGCCGACGTCGTCGTGGTGGACCGGCTCGGGCCCATGCAGCTGCTGGACGAGCTGCCGCCGCACGTGCGGGTGGTGGACGCGGCCAAGATCCCGTACGGGCGGGCGGCCAGCCAGGAAGTGATCAACACGACACTGATCGAGGAGGCCAAGGCCGGCAAGTTCGTCGTCCGGCTCAAGGGCGGCGACCCGTACCTGTTCGGGCGGGGCTTCGAGGAGCTGCTGGCCTGCGCCGAAGCCGGCGTGCCGGTGACCATCGTGCCCGGTGTGACCAGCGCCTTCGGCGTGCCGGCGGTGGCCGGCGTGCCGGTGACGCATCGCGGCGTGGCCCACGAGGTCGTGGTCGTCTCCGGCCACGTCGCCCCCGACGACCCCAGGTCCCTGGTCGACTGGCCCGCGCTGGCCCGCCTGCGCGGCACCTTGGTGCTGCTGATGGGCGTGGAACGCATCCGCGCCTTCGCCGACGCCCTGCTCGAGGGCCGCCCCGCCGACACCCCCGTCGCCGTCATCCAGGAGGGCACCACCCGCTCCCAGCGGATCGTGCGGACGGTGTTGTCCGAGGTCGCCGACCGGGTCGCCGCTGAGCAGATCCGCCCGCCGGCCATCATCGTCTTCGGCCCCGTAGCCGCCCTGGGGCAACACCTCTGAAAAGCCGAGAGTCCCGCTCTCAGGCAACTGAACGTCGAGTTCGGAACTCGACACGTGGTTGCCCGAGAGCGGGACTCGCGGGGTTTGTCAGTGGTTGAAGCTGCGGCGGCGCTCGCCGCCGTAGCTGCGACCTTCGCCACGGGGACCACGCTCGGTGCCGCGCTCGGCGCCACCGCGACGGTCACCCCAGCTGCGGCCGCCGCGCTCGGCGGAGGTCCGCTCGCCGCGGTCGCCCCAGCTGCGACGCTGGCCGCCACCGGCGGCGCCACCCGGACGCGGGGTGCGCGCCTTGGGGATGAACTCCGGGATCGGCTCGCCGCTGGGCACGCGGGCGCCGGTGATGCGAACCAGCTCCTCGTCGCCCGGGCGCACGTTGGTGCTGGTCGGCTTCACGCCGGCCCGCGAGGTCAGGCCGTGCACCGCGCGTCGCTGGTCGTGCGTGACCAGGGTGACGACGGTGCCGGACTGCCCGGCGCGGGCGGTGCGGCCGGCCCGGTGCAGGTAGTCCTTCGGGTCGGCCGGCGGGTCCACGTGCACGACCAGGCTGACGTCGTCGACGTGGATGCCGCGGGCGGCGACGTCGGTGGCCACCAGCACCGGGGTGGTGCCGTCACGGAACTCGGCGAGCACCCGGGTGCGGGCGTTCTGCGCCTTGCCGCCGTGCAGCGCGCCGGCGTTCACGCCGATCGAGCGCAGCTTCTTGGCCAGGCGGTCGACGTGGTGCTTGGTCCGCACGAACATGATCGTGCGGCCCTCGCGGGCGGCGACCTCGTTGATCACGTCCGGCTTGTCGTCGTTGGAGACCATCAGCAGGTGGTGGTCCATGGTGGTGACGCTGCCGGTGGGCGGCGACACCGAGTGCACGACCGGGTTGTTCAGGTACTCGCGGACCAGCTTGTCCACGTCCCGGTCCAGGGTGGCCGAGAACAGCAGCTTCTGGCCGCCGGGGGCGACCAGGTCCAGGATCGCGCGGACCTGCGGCATGAAGCCCATGTCGGCCATCTGGTCGGCCTCGTCCAGGGCGGTGAACTCCACGTCGGAGAGCACGCAGGTGCCCTGCCGGACGTGGTCGGACAGCCGGCCCGGGGTGGCGATCAGCAGGTCGACGCCGCGGCGCAGCTGGTCGGCCTGGCGGGTGAACGAGGTGCCGCCGACGACGGTCCGGCACCACAGGCCCAGCGACCGCGCGTACGGCGTGAGGGCGTCGCTGACCTGCATGGCCAGCTCACGGGTCGGCACGAGCACGATGGCCCGCGGGTGCAGCGGCTTGGCGTGGCCGCCGTTGAGCCGGCTCAGCAGCGCCAGGCCGAAGGCCAGCGTCTTGCCGGAGCCGGTCTGGCCGCGGCCGAGCACGTCCCGGCCGGCCATGGTGTCGGGCAGGGTGGCGGCCTGGATCGGGAACGGCTCGCCGATCCCGTTGGCGATCAGCGCCTCCAGCAGGGGCTTGGCCAGCCCCAACTCCTCGAACGAGGGCATCGGGCCCTCCGGCAGCGTCGAGGGAAGGTCCTCGGCGATGCTGGGCTGGTAGACCTCGACGGGCTTGCTGCTGCGGCGCCGGTTGGGCCGGCCACGGTAACCGCCGTTGCCGCCACGGGCTGAAGAAGAGGAGGAAGCGTTGCCGTAACGGCGGTCGGACGATGGTGCAGGCACAAAAAACCTTCCGGAACGTGGCACGTCACGGGGAGGCGCCGCGGAAGGTCGCGGTGAATCACAAGGACGGGCCCGGCGCGTTCGGTCGCGCCGACGGTGGGTGGGGCGCACCGCAGACCAGTCTAATCAGGTGGCGAAGCGCCACAGCGATGCTCGTCCACTATAACCGATCATCCGGGCGGCTTGTTCCAGCGGCCCGGTGACCTGGATTACGGGCGGGTGTCGCGCGGCTCGCGCGGGTGTGGCGCCCGGGGGACGCCACACCCGCGCGAGTCAGCTCATTCCCGCCGCTGCCAGCAGTTCCTCGGTCAGACCCTCGGCGTCGGCCAGCTCCACCGGCAGCCCCTTGGTGGCGAACCAGGACGTGATGTTGCGCACGTCCCGGGCCAGAAATTCCGGCCCGCGCGGGTTGGCCACCACGTCGACCACCTGGGGCAGGTCGATCAACACCAGCCGGTCGTCGTGCACCAGCAGGTTGTACGCGGACAGGTCGCCGTGGGCCAGCCCCATCGACGCCATCGCGTGCAGCGCCTCCACCAGCTGGTACCACAGCTCCCGCAGCTGCGGGCCGACCGGCCGCAGCTGGGCCAGCCGGGGCGCGGCCGCCCCGTCGGAGTCGCCCAGGAACTCCAGCAGCAGCTCCGTGCCGGTGCGCTGCACCGGGTACGGCACCGGCACGCCGACAGTCCACAGTTGACCGAGCGCGGCGAACTCGGCGGCCGCCCACTGCTCGGCGATCAGGTTGCGGCCGAAGGTGGTGCGCGTGGCGATGGCCCGCATCTCGCGGGACTTGCGCATCCGGCGACCCTCGAGATAGCCGGCGTCCCGGTGGAACATCCGGTGCTCGTTGCTGCGGTACCGCTTGGCCGCCAGCAGCGCGGTCCGCCCGCTGCCGGGCAGCGACCGGCGCAGCAGGAACACGTCGGCCTCCTTGCCGGTCTTCACGGGTCCGAGCTCGTGGTCGACCGCGGCGGCCTCGGTGATCAGCCAGTCCGGCCGGGGCTCGGGCCCCAGGTCCCCGTCGCCCCACGTGGACCAGCGGTCGGCCCCGTCGGGCAGCGCCGTCTCCAGCGCGTCCGCCGCATCGGCGCGTGCCTGGGCGAGCAGCCCCCTGGCCTCCTCGGTCAGGCGGCCGCTGCGGGTGGGACGGGGTTCGTCGTCGTCGAACCGGCGCTTGCCGCGTCGCCGGTCGGGCAGGTCAAAATCGAAGTCGTGCTCGCGCACTGGTGAGGTCTCCTCAAGAAAAGAACTGGGAAGACGCCCCACCGAGAGGGTTCTCGCTACGCGGACCTCAGCGGGACGCCGGGACGGGTCACGCCCCTGACGACAGTCGTTGCCATGAGGCACCTCCTCCGGTCGATCCACGCACGGTCAAGCGATCGGCGGGATCATCCCGCCGACGCACGGATTCCCGCAACTGATTTACGGCTTGCGGCCGACGGCCGCGTAGACGGCCGAGTCCTCCGGGTGCTCGCCCACGTCCTCCGGCGACTCGGGGTGCCACTGCGGCGTGAACACCACGCCCGGCTCCACCAGGTCGAATCCGTCGAACATGGCGGTGAAGGCGGCCCTGGTCCGCGGGGTCACCGGGTTCTGGCTGGCGCGCATCAGCTCGACCAGCTGCCGGACCTGGTCGCCCATGGAGTCCTCGGTCACGTGCGACACCGCCAGATAGCTGCCGCTGGGCAGCGCCGCGCGGTAGCGGGCGGCCAGCGCGAGCGGGTCGGCGGCCTCGGGCACGAAGTGGTAGACGGCGACCGAGAGCAGCCCGATCGGGCGGCTGAAGTCCAGCATCTTCCGGGTCTTCTCGTGCCCGAGAATGCTGTCCGGGTCGCGCAGGTCGGCCTCGAAGGCGACGGCGTTGGGGTTGTCCTCCAACAGCAGCTCGCTGTGCGCGACCGCCACCGGCTCGTTGTCCACGTAGACCACGCGCGCGTCCGGATTGGCCTGCTGCGCGATCTCGTGCACGTTGCCGGCGGTGGGGATGCCCGAGCCGATGTCCAGGAACTGGTCGATGCCGCGCTCGCACAGGTAGCGCACGGCCCGGCGCAGGAACGACCGGTTGAGCCGGGTGAACTCGTACACGCCGGGCGCGGCCTCGCCGAGCTTGCGGCCCAGTTCCCGGTCCACCTCGAAGTTGTAGCTGCCGCCGAGGAAGTAGTCGTAGAGCCGGGCCGCGCTGGCCTTGTCCACGTCGACGCCCTTCGGCGCCCAGTCCGGCAGGTTCACCCGCGCTCTCCTTATCTCCAGCCCGAGTCTCACCAGTCCGGGTCGACGGTGCCGGCGATGATCATCGGTTCCACTTCGAACGGCAGCGACGGCGGCCCGAAGTGGTCGCCCTGCCCGAATTCCACGCCCAGCTCGCGCAGGGCCGCGGCCTGCCGCTCGTGCTGCACGCCGACCGCGTACACCGGCAGCTCGGCCAGCTGCGCCGCCGACACCACGCCGCCGATGGCCCGTTCGGCCGCCGGCTCCGGCTTGTCGTCCACGCCCAGCGTGGCCACGAACTGCGGCGCCAGCTTCACGCCGTGCACCGGCATACCGACGAAGCCGTGCGGGCAGCCGGTGGCCGTCATGCCGCTGACCAGCACCCGGAAACCCAGCTCCTGCAACACGTTGAGCACCTCGGCCGGATCGCCGTCCGGGTCCCGCAGCACGCTGTTGTCCACCTCGAGCGCGAGCTGGCCGTACTGCGCGCCGCTGGCCTCCACCACGGACCGCAGCAGCGCCACGATGTCCTGGTCGCAGACCATGCGGTTGGGCAGCGACACCGACAGCGGCGGCGTCCGGTCGCCGTGCTCGTCGTGCCACTGCCTGGCCTGCTCGCAGGCCTGCCGCAGGGTCCAGCTGCCCAGCGGCAGCATGTGCCCGGTGCGCTCGGCCAGGTGCAGGAAGTCCTTGGCCGCCAACACACCCTGCTCCGGGTGGTCCCAGGACACGACCGTCGAGAAGCCGGCAAGGCCGCGGTCGCCGATCCGGGCGATCGGCTCGAACTCCACGGTGAACTGGTCGCCGCGCAGAGCCGCCGGCAGCTGCGCGGCCAGCACGAAGTCGCGGCGCTGGCGGCTGCCCCGGTCCTCCTCGAACAGCGCCCACTGGGCCCGGCCGTCCTGTTTGGCCCAGTGCATGGCCAGCTCGGCGTCGGCCAGCAGCTGCGCCGGGTCCGAGCCCGCGGCCGCCCGCTCCACGATGCCCACGCTGGCCGTCACCGCCCACTCGCGGCCCTCGGCCAGCACCGGCTCGGCGATCCGGGCCATCGCCCGCTCGACCGTGCCGATCATGTCCCGGGTGGTGGAGCGCACCGCGAGCAACGCGAACCGGTCACCGTCGACCCGGCCCAGCAGCCCGTTGTCGTCGGCGACGACGATGCGCAGCCGGTCCGCGGTGGTCTTGAGGATCTTGTCGCCGACCTGGTCGGACACGCCCGCGTTGATCACCGACATGCCGTCGAGGCCGAAGCAGGCCAGCCCGATGCGGTCGCCCGGGCCCAGCCCGCCCACCGCCGCCTCCACCTTGGACACGAACAGCGCCCGGTTGTGCAGGTTGGTCAGCGGGTCGTGGGCCACCTGGTGGGTCCAGCGGTCCTGGAGCAGGTGCAGGTCGGAGATGTCCTCGATCATCACCACCGGGTAGTCCGGCTGGCCGTTCTCGTCCTTGATCAGGGTGACCGCGATGTGCACCCAGATCGGCTCGTCGTCGCTGCGCAGCATCTGCTGCTCGGAGCGCAGCGAGGTGTACTGGCCGTTGATCAGCTTGCGGTAGGCCGCCGACACCTCCTCGGCGTCCTTGCGCGGCATCAGGTCGTACGGCGTGCGCTGGCGCAGCTCGTCGGCGGTGTAGCCGAGCATCTCCTGCATGGCCAGGTTGGAGCTGACGATGTGGCCCTGGATGTCGCCGATGGCGATGCCCACCACCGACTCGGTGAACACCGTGCGGAACCGGCGCTCGCTGGCCCGCAGGGCCTTCTCCGCCGCGTCCCTCGCCCGGAACACGGCCTTCTTCAACGTCTCCTGCTGCTGGAAGATGTGGTCGCGCAGCGAGTCCACGTAGCCGCCGGCCACCGCGCCCAGCAGGTCCACCAGCCGGTCGTCGTCGGTCTCGGGCCGCAGTTGCCGGCCCAGCACCCGAATCGTGGCGTCCAGCGCCTTCGGACCGACCAGCTGGGTGGCGACCAGGCCGCGGCCGACCTCGATGGCCTGGGTGTGGTCGAAGGTGTCGGCCCGCAGCGACGCCGTCAGCAGCTCGGCGAAGCCGGTCAGGATGACCTGGAGCTCGCCCCGGGACAGCGGGACGTTGCTGGTCGGCAGCACCGCGCCGGCCCACAGCCGCGCGAAGTCGGCGAGGCCGGGATACATCGCCCCGCCCTGCTCCTCGTCGCCCGTCATGCCGCCTCTCCAGCCGTGATCAGACGACTGTATCGCCGACTAGTCCGTCACCACGAGGTCAACCGAGCGCTCGCCGGTCTGCCGCACCGTCAGCCCGGCCGCGTTGGCCATGCGGACCAGGCCGGACAGGGTTGTCGCCGCTTTCGGGGCAGTTGCCAGCAGTCGTGCCAGCCGGCCCTTGTACGCCTTGTTGAAGTGGCTGACCGTCTTGCCGTTGGGCATGACGACCTTGACCGTCACCGCCTGCGGGACGCGGGCCAGCGCGGCGTAGGCGCCACTGCGCAGGTCGACGATCAGGTCATCGGCGTTCGCCAGCACCGGCTCCAGCTCCGGCCGCCACAGCGGGCCCAGCGTGCCGACGCCGGGCAGCGCGCTGCCGCCGGAGAGCCGGTAGGCCGGGATCGGGTCGCCCGCGCGGACCACGCCGAACAGCGCCGAGGCCACCGCCAGCCGCTTGTCGGCCCGCGACTTCTCCGCCTTGGACAAGGATTTCACGTCAAGCGCGTCGTAAAGCACGCCCGTGTAGCGGGACAGCGCCGGCGCGGTCGGGGACGTCAGCAGGGCCGCGTTGCGGTGCACCTCGTGGTGTTGGCGCTCCGACAGCTCCAGCGCCCGCAGGCTCGCCGGCACGTCCGCGGCCAGCGTCACCAGCGCGTCGGCCAGCTTGCGGCGCAGCGGCGTCAGCTCGGGGAAGGACAGCGCGTCCAGGTCGAGCGGGCCGCCGGCGCCGCCGTCGGACTTCGTCTCGGACGGGGGTAGCAGCACCAGCACCGTCCGAGATTACCGCGATCGTCCGCCGCGGTCGTGCCGGCGGTTTCCCGGCGGGTCTTGTCCGGCCGACGTGATCGCGCTTACACTCGTTTCGCCTCCGCCGAAAAAACCACTTTCCCGTGGTTCCGCTCGACCCTGACGAATTCCGAGCGGATCCGGGTTGAGGAGGCTGTGCGTGTCTCGAAGGATTCGCATGCTCGGCGGTATTCTGGCCGCCGCATCCCTGCTCGTGCTCGCGCCGAACGCGTATGCCCAGGTGGAAAGCGGCACCTGGAAAACGTGGAGCCCCGGTTACAACGTCCAGCAGGTCGGCTGCGGCTCGGCGAGCGGCTCGACCTTCAAGCTGACCTGCTCGTCCAGCAGTGGCGAGCAGCGCGCCGAGCGCCGCTACGACACCTACAGCAGCGGCACCCACCAGTTCGAGGGCTATTTCAAAATTAACAGCATGGGCGGCAGCCGGATCAGCCTGAAGCAGACGTTCGGCAGTGGGCCGTTCTTCCTGCTCGCCGTCGAGTCCGGTGGTCGGATGTACAGCGTCGAGGGCGGCGCCACCATTTCCGGCGGCGCCACCGTCGGGACCACGGTTCGAGTGAATACGGTCAACCAGGTCGGCTCGTCGCATCGCACCTACATCAACGGGTCGCTGAAGAACACCGTCTCCAGTCCGAGCGGCAGCTACTACGACAAGCTCGGCGCCTACCGCACCTCCAGCGGTCAGGGGCCGATCTCGGTGACGTGGAGCAACATCAAGTTCTGGACCAAGTGAGTCGGTGACCGCCCGGCCCGGTCCGGGCCGGGCGGTCCCTCCCTGCGACCACCGAGGCCACCCCTGTGAAACGTGCACTCGTGCTGTGCTGCGCCGCCGTCGGGGCGGCGCTGACCGCCTGCTCGGCCGCCGCCCAGCCGGTGGCTGGCATTTCGCTGGCCGCCACCATGACCTCGCCCGTGGACATCCGGCTGAACTGGACCGGAGCCGATCCGGCCGCGGCCGGGCGGATCATCGAGTTCGCCACCGCGGCGGACGGGCCGTGGACCACGCTGCAGTTCATGCCCGTGCGTCAGGAGTCGTACACCCATCCCGACCTGATGCCGCAGACCACGTTCTACTACCGCCTTCGCCCCTACTACGGACCGGCTTCCTCCGCCGTCACCGTCACCGTGCCCGGTGGGTCCGCCGGCAACGACAGCAAGGACTGGCCTTCCCCCGCCACCCTGCCCGGCGGGCCGGCGGCCACCCACCCCGTCCGCACCGGCGCCGCCGCCCCCACCGCCCTGAACGCGAAAGTCCTTCAGTCCAACGGAATCCTGTTCACCTGGACCGACAATGCCAGCGACGAGGAGGGCTACCTGCTAGAGGACAAGCCCGGCGCCGCCGCCGACTACAAGGTCGTCGCCGTGCTGGACAAGGACATCAACTCCTTCGCCCTGATCACCCTCCCGGATGAGAACACGGCGTCTTATCGGGTGCGGGCGTTCTACTACGGGCCGTCGTCCAATGTGGTCACTCGCCGAACGGGAGGCGAATGAGGGAGCTGCAGTCGGGGTGTCCCGACGGCCGGTGGTTGGGGCGTGGACGCGTTGGGCGGCCCCACCTGCCGCCGATCCGGACCCTGAGCCGATGGCCTACAGCGTGTAGCGGCTTACGGAGCATAGACGGGCCGTTTTCGGACCTACCGGTCAACTGTCAGGCGAAATATTGCTGTCTGTAACGCAAAACGTGACTCGATCACCCGGTTGGCTCATTGTTTGAGCTTTACTTTCCTTTCACTCTTAGGCGGCGGTCACGCGTACGTCGGTGGACGCACCGCGACCATGTCCGCACCAACCGGGGGGATCTGTGTTTCCAGCCAGACCTGGCTGGGCGCTGCGCGCGCCCAGTCGAGCTGCCCTACGTCTGATCAGCGCCTTTCTGGCGTTCACGATGACGGTCACACTCGTCCAGATCATCGACGCGCCGGCCGGCGCGTCGACCGCGCCGAAGGCCACGAACCCGCGCGACGTCGCGCTTGTGCACAGCGATCCGCCCAAGCCAGCGGCGGTCGCGTCACCCAAGACCAAGGCCGATTTCACGGTCCAGTCAAGCCTGGCCGGGGTGAGCGGCAGTCACTTCGACCCGAAGCGGTCGAAGGTGATCTCCCGGTCGATGTTCACCGAGGAGTACCTCAACCCGGACGGCACGCACTCCGTCCGGCAGTCCACCGCACCGCTCAACGCCAAGGACGCCGCAGGGCAGTGGCAGCCGGTCGACACCGGCCTGGCCGTCGACGGCGGCTCCAAGCGGGCCAAGGCCAAGCGGCAGGCGCTGAACCCGTCGCTGGCCCAGCGGGCCGACGACCCGGCCGTGGTGTCGGTGCAGGTCGACGGCCACAGCGCGTCGCTGGCCCTGGAGCAGGCCGCGCCGGCGACCGCGAAGGTCAACGGGGACAAGGCGACCTACGCCGACGTGCAGCCGGACACCGACCTCGACTATGAGGTCACGGCGTCCGCGCTGAAGGAGACGATCCTGCTGAAGAAGGCGCCGGCGAAGTCGTCCTGGCGCTTCAAGCTCAGCACCCGGGGCCTGACGCCGAAGCTGGCCGGCGACCAGGTCCAGCTGGTCGACGCCGGCGGTGCGGTGGTTGTTGTGCTGCCGCCGATCGAGACCTGGGACTCGTCCGGCGACGACAGGACGGCGCCGGGCCAGATCGGCGGCGCCTACGGTCTGGACAAGACGGCGGACGGCTGGTGGCTGACGGTCTCGATCGACGCGAACTGGCTGCGTGACGGCAAAAGGGTCTACCCGGTGCACGTGGACCCCACATTCACGTTCGGCGTCAACGAGTCGCACGTGTACCGGACCGACGGCTACACCTGCACGAACTGCGCCATCCAGATCGGCAACAGCATGAACAAGGGGGACTCCTACAGCCGTAGCGTCTTCCACTTCGACTACTCGCCGCTGTGGGGCAAGACCGTAGTCGGCGCGAAGATGGACCTGGCTCGGGACACCGCCTCCACCGGGACGCTGCTGACGCTGAACGCGAGCCTCTATCACGCCACGGCCTTCAACTTCAACGGCGTCGGCGAGTACCTGGCCAGCGCCAACTTCGGCGATGTCGGCACGCTGGTCGGGGACGCGTTCACCAACTACCTGCGTGACCGCGTCAACGCCCGTGACCTCAACCCGTTCTTCATGTTGGTCGGCGCGGAGAACCCGGGGATGTTCACGTACAAGTACCTCACCGCCACGCTGACCGTGGATACCGGCACGGCCCCGCCGGCGGCCAACCTGGTCGCGCCGGCCGACAACTCCGTGCTCACGTCGCTGACGCCCACGCTCCAGGCGAGCCCGGTGTCCGACCCGGACGGCGATCCGGTCAAGTACTGCTTCCGGGTGGCCACCGGCGCGGACGCCAAGTCCGGTGTGGTGGTGGAGTCCGGTTGCCTGGACAGTCCACAGTGGACGGTTCCGGCCGGGGTGCTGCACGACGGCGTGGCCTACACCTGGCAGGCCACGACCTACAGCGGGATCACCACGACGACACCGCCCTGGGTCGGCCACGTCAAGGTGGACCAGCGCATCGGTGACCACGGCCCGTCGCCGACCGACGCGGCCGGCCCGGTAACGGTGAACCTGGCCAACGGCAACGCGACGCTCACCGCCGGCACGCCCACCTTCACCACGGTCGGCGGCAACGCCGGCCTGACGTTCACGTACAACTCGCAGCAGGTCGACGACAAGGGCCTGCGTGCGTCGTACTTCAACGACATCAGCCACAACGGCAACATCAGCTCGTCGCAGCAGCCCGTGCTGGTGCGCACCGAGCCGCAGGTCAACGTGGACTACGGCACTGACTCCCCGTTCGCGCCCGCGCTGCCGGCCAGCTACTACGTGGTCCGCTGGGAGGGCTACTTCCAGGCTCCGACCACCGGCACGTACCAGTTCGCAGGCGTGCACGACGACGCCGCCCAGGTGTGGATCAACGGGGCCAAGGCGTACACCAGCACCGGGGTCAGCGACCTCAACTGGACGCAGGCCACCGGGGTGGCGCTGACCCAGGGCCAGCGGGTGCCGATCAAGGTTGAACTCCAGCAGATCACCGGCGCGGCCCGGATGCGGCTGTTCACCAGGACCACGGACGGCACAACGGTCCCGGCGCAGATCGTGCCGGCGGACTGGCTGTTCTCCGGCGACCTGCCGGCGCTGCCGAAGGGCTGGACCCTGTCGGCCGACCTGGACGGCAGCGGCACCACGTACACGACCGCGCAGGTCACCGACCAGAACGTGGTGTTGACCGACGCGACCGGCGCCAAGCACACGTGGACCAAGAAGTCGGCCGGCGGCTACAGCCCGCCGCAGGGCGAGGACGGCGTGCTCGCCATCGACACGGGTGGCAAAGTCACGCTGACCGAGGGCTCGGACGTCTTCGCGTTCCGGGCTGATGGCAAGCTCGACAGCCAGAGCTCGGTCGCCGACTCGCGTAAACCGGCCACGCTGCAGAACATCTACGACGGCGACCCGTCGCGGCTGTCGCAGATCAAGGATCCGGTCAGCGGTCGCGGCCATGTGCTGCACTACAACCGGGCCGGCGACGACTGCTACGGCGGTGCAACCCCACCCGCCGGCGCGGACGCGGTGGCCCCGTCGCAGATGCTTTGCCGCGTCAGCTACTGGGACGGCACACAGACGTTGCTGTGGTACTCGGTCGGCCGCCTGAGCCGAGTCGAGGACCCGGGCGCGCAGGTGACCGACTTCGGTTACGACGCCGACAGTCTGCTCAACTCGTGGCGGTCGAGCCTGGTCAACGACTGGATCGCCGCCGACCCGGCCAACCGGTCCGGCGCCACCGACGTGACGACCGCGATCACCTACGACAAGTCGTCCGGCAAGTCGAAGGTCGACAACGTCACCCTGGCGGCGCCGGCAACCGGCCGACCGCGCACCGCGCACCGCTACCGGTACGACCCGGCCAATCGGCAGTCCTTTGTGGACGTCTCCGGGCTGAGTCCGGCCACCGGATTCAGCACCAAGGCAACCTACGACGACGCCGACCGGCTGCTGACGACCACGGACGCCACCGGCAAGACCACCTCGCAGACGTGGAACGTCAAGGACATGCAGCTGACGTCCACCGACGCGGCCGGCCGGGTCTCGACCAAGGTGTACGACTACGACGACCGCCTGACCGACACGTACGGCCCTGCGTCCGCGTCGTGCTTCGCCGGCCAGACGCCGACCGACGCGTGCGCGAACTCCGTGCCACACCAGCACACTGCCTACGACGAGGGACTCAACGGCCTGTCGGCGGCGTACTACGACAACCTGGACCTGTCCGGCGCGCCCAAGGTCTATGGCACCGGCGTCGGCGAGCCCAGCGGCAAGTTGGTCGCCAACTACAGCGCCACCGCGCCGCCGGTGGCCGGTCTGTCGTCGGCGAGCTTTTCCGCGCGGTTCACCGGGGAGATCCAGTTCCCGGACGCCGGCACGTACACCATGAACGTGTGGATGGACGACGGCGTACGCCTGTGGATCGATGACCAGCTGGTCGTCGACTCGTGGTCGGACGGCGGATCGCACGCGGTTTCCGGCACGTACAACAACACCACCGCCGGCGCGTTCAAGCGGATCCGGCTCGACTACTACAACCGGATCGACGTCGGGCTGGTCAACCTGAACTGGGTCCGGCCCGGCAAACCCGAGGAGAACGTGCCCGGCCAGTACCTCCGGCCGCGCTACGGGCTGACCACGTCCACCACCACGTCGGAGTCGAACGGCGTGCCGGACAAGGTCACCACGACGAAGTTCGCCGACGGCAACGTCGACGCCACCTTCGGCCTGCCGACGTCCACGATCTCCGCAGGTTTGACCTCGACGACTAGCTATGAGGCCGTCGGCTCCGGGTATCTGCGCAGCACCGGCAAGACCATGCCGACCGGGGCCAAGAGCACCGACGTCTACTACGGCAACACCGAGACGCGGGCCAACCCCTGCGTCGCCGGCAGCCCGGCCGTCAACCAGGGCGGCCTGGCCAAGCTCACCACGTCGTCCGGCGGCCGCACCGACGAGCAGGTCTACGACGCGTCCGGCCGCGTCGTCGCCAAGGCCACCAGCGGCGACTGGTCCTGCACCACGTACGACAACCGTGACCGGCCGGTGCAGCAGACCTATCCCGCGAACCCGACCGCCGGCGCTCGCACCGTCACCACCAACTACGCGGTCAGCGGCGACCCGCTGACCACATCGGTGGCCGACTACAACGGGACTGTCACCACGAAGGTCGACCTGTTGGGGCGCACCGTTTCCTACACCGACGCCAACGGCACCAAGACCGACACGGTGTTCGACCAGAGCGGGCGGACCGCGTCCACCACGGTGACGCCGCCCAACCCGGCCGACGCTCCGATGGTCTCCGTCGCGCAGTACGACGACGCCGGCCGAGTGCTCAGCACCAAGCTCGGGTCGACCGTGCTGGCGACCGTCGGCTACGACGCCGCCGGCGACATGGCCTCGGTGTCCTACGCCAACGGTGCTTCGCTGACGGCGATCGGCAAGGACGATGCCGGCCGGCCGACGTCGCTGACCTGGCAGACCAGTGACGGCAAGCAGGTCGTCTCGCAGGTCACCCGCAGCCGCAACGGCACAATCGTCGACGAGTCCCTTGGCGGCGTCGATGCCAACCCGGCGGGCAACAACTACACCTACGACGCCCTAGGGCGGCTCACCGACGCCTATGTCACCGGGCATCACTACGGCTACGACTTCACGTCCAACGCCGCGGCCGCGTGTCCGACCGGCACGCAGTCCAACGCCGGGCTGAACACCAACCGTGTGCGGCTGGTCGACAACTCGGCGACCACTGACTACTGCTACGACTCCGGCGACCGGCTGCTGGCGACCCTGGGTGCGACCGCTCTGACCGACGTTCGCTACGACACCCATGGCAACACCACCCAGTACAGCTCCGGCGGCGTCACCACGTACTTCGGTTTCGACGGCGCCGACCGCAACGTGTCGGCCAAGTCCGGCGACGCCGACATCTCCTACGGGCGCGACGCCACCAACCGGATCTTCCGGCGTGACGCCCGCTCCGGCGATCAGGCCACGGCCGTGCTGTACGGCTACACAGGCACCGATGACAATGCCGACCTCACCTACGACGGCAACAAGAAGCTGCTCAGCCTCTCCGTCCTGCTGCCCGGCGGCGTGCTCTACACGGCGCAGAACGGCTCCAGCACCTGGGACTGCCCCACCGTTCGTGGTGATTTCTCACTCACCACCGACGCCGCCGGCAAGCAGCTCGGAGCCCTGCGCTCGTTCAGTCCCTTCGGCGAGCCCTTGGCCGCCGACAGCACCGTCGATCCGCAGGCGGTGCCCGACAACCTGCCCGGCAAGATGGACTACGGCTGGCTCGGCCAGTACCAGCGGCCCTATGAGCACTCCGGTTCGCTGTCCCTGATCGAGATGGGCGCCCGTCCCTACAGCCCGCTGCTGGGCCGCTTCCTGTCGGTCGACCCGGTCGAAGGCGGCTCAGCCAACGACTACGACTACGTGTTCTCCAACCCGATCAACTCCACCGACACCGCCGGCACCTGGTGGGGCAGCGACCTGTTCCACAAGGCCGTGTCCGTCGTCAGCAACAACTGGCGCAGCGTCGCCACGGTGGCGCTGACCGTCGGCGGTGCGGTGGCGGCCGGCGCGTGCGGCCTCTCCATCGTCTGCGGTGTGGCGGTCGGCGTCGCTTTCGGCGTCGCGGCCTACGCGGCGGCCAACGCCGGCACGAAGAACTTCTCGTGGAAGGGGTTGGCCATCGCCGGCGCCGCCGGCGCCGTCACCGGGGCGTTCTCCCGGGTATGGGCGGGGGCGACGGCCTCGGCTAAGTTGTTCAACAAGGGCTGGCAGGGCATCAGCCGCGCCAAGCAGGTGGTGCTCACCGCTCGTCGGATCGTTCCCTTCGTGTCCCGGAAGTGGGGGCACGTGTGGCGATGGGTGAGAGGAGGGTGGCGCAGGTGACCCAGCCAGGTTTCGCGTCGCGGCTGTCGGCGATTCGGCGAGCCGTGCTCACCAAGCCGCTCCGGCTGCTGCTGATGGTGGTCGTTGCCGTGGTCGGTGTGCTCGTCGACCGGACGTTCGGTTTCGGCGGATTTCCGCTCGGCGTGATCGTCATCGGCTTCGGCGTGAACGCCGCCCTCGTCGCCCGCTGGGTGGCGCGGGAGCAGGCCAGGACGTGATGATGGCTCGGTGGCCGAGGATCACCGCCTCTCGGGTGCTCGTGCTGCTGGCGCATGTGGCCGTCGCGATGCTGATCACGTACGGCCTGCCTGACTGGATCGGCTATGGCCTCGGCGCCGGATTCATCGTGTTCGCGGGCAGCACGCTGGGCGAGCGCTGGCGGCGTGCCGACACCGCGTCCAAGCGCTGACAACACAACAGGAACGGCCGGGAACCTGACGGGCTCCCGGCCGTTCCTGTTGACGTGGGGGAAGGTCAGAAGCCGAAGGCGTTGCCGGCCAGGGACAGGTCGGCGGGCAGGATGGCCAGTTCGACCCGCTGGGCGCCGGCATTGAGGGCAAGGACAGTCAGACCCGGGTTCAGGGACACGACTTCGGCCGGCGCCACGTCCCGCTGATCCATCAGGACCGTGCCGGCGGTGTCGACGGCGACCGATCCCTGCGTGCCGAAACGCGGTCGCCAGTGCGCCAGCTCGCCGTTCAGTGTGAGCTTTCCGTGCCTCCACTTTCCGTCGACGCGCAGCGCGCACGGGATTGTGACCGGTCGGCCGGCCGCTGCGTCCGAGCTACGGCGACCGGAGGCGGCGCGTTGTCTCCACGCCATGATTGCTCCGGCGATGACAGCACCGACCGCGGTGCCCAGAAATCCGATCAGCACGATTGATCGTAGCCGCGAAGCTCACGCAAACGCCGGGGCGGTCTCCAGGAGGTCCAGGAACGCCTGCTGGTGCACGGTGAGGTCGTCGCCCGAATACAGCGCGGGGTTGCCGTCGAAGTCGATGCGGGGGCCGGCGCCGGCCTGGCCGCCGTGGACGGTGATGGCGAGGTCCTCGACGGGCCCGGCGGACAGGGTGTGGGCGACGGCGGGGTGGGCGTCGAAGGAGAGCTCGTAGCTGACGGGGTTGATGTCGACGACGGGCCCGTAGAGCCGAGGCACGTGCAGCTCCTGGCGGAGGACCTCGGAGCGGTAGCGCTCATGGGGTTGGCACACCTTGACCTCCTCGGCGATGTCGCCGGCGAGCTCGGTCAGAGACGCGCCGGGAGGGGTGAGGACCCGAAGGGGCATGGTGTTGGACACCGAGCACGGCACGTTGAGGGCGGCGGTGCGGCGGCGGCAGAGGCGGGGCAGGCCGAGAACGACCTCGGAGGTGCCGGTGACGTGCCGGAGGTAGGCGGCGACGGCGGCGATGACGACGGCGGACCAGCTGGTGCGGCAGCGCTCGGCGACCTCGGCCCAGTCCTCCAAAGCGGTGGGAGGCAACGAAACGGTACGACGCAGGACCCCGGCGGACGGCGGAGCGGAGCCCTCGACGAGGCTGATCGGCACGGGAGCGTCGGCGAAGCGGTCGAGCCAGAACCGGCGGTCCCGCCGCCAGCCGGCGGACAGGGCGTAGGCGACGTCCTCGTCGACGACGGGCCGCAAGGGGTCGAACGGCTCACCGTCGATGCCGCGGTAGAGCTCGGAAACGCGGCGGTCCAACAGGAACAACCCATAGCGGTCGAGGGCGATGCAATGGCTGCGGTGGTACCACAGCACCCGATCGGGCCCCACGGTGATCAGCGCCTGCCGGAACAGCGGCCCCTGGTCCAGGCTGACCGGCAACGCCAGGTCGGAGCGCATCCATGAGAGGGCGGCGGACAGGGGGTCGGGCGACGAGCTGACGTCGACGGTGTCCAGCCGGAACGGCCGCACGGCGACAACGTCCTGGCAGCCGGTGACGGCGAACCGCATGTGCAGGGCCTCGGCCTCGGCGACGGCCTGCCGGGTGGCGGCCTCGAACCGGGCATGGTCGACGGGACCGGCGATGTCGACGTACTCGGCGACATTGTGCGCGGCCCCGGCGGGATCGGCCTGGTGCCCGGCGAAGATGCCGTGCTGTGCGGCGGACAGCGGCCACCGGGACGTCGAGAAGGCGGTCATGCTCATCCCCCTGAGGTGACGGTGGCCAGCGCCGCGCGGGCCTGGGCCCGTCCGTGCGCGACGACGGTCCTGGCCACGTCCGGGTCGAACCGGGCGAAGCCGGACACCTCGAACTCGTCGGCCGGCTCGACGAGCACGAGCCGGGGCGCGGTGCCCGGCCTGAGCTCGCCGAGCTGCCGGATGTGCTCGTAGTCCCGCAGCACGGCGAACCGGGCCACGTTCTCGAAGGCCAGCCCGAGCGCGTCGCCGAGCGAGGCGGGCTCGCCGGACTGCCGCCCGCACGAGGACGTCACCACGATCACGGTCGACGGCCCGTAGGCCATGGCCGGCGTCAGGGGCGTGTTGGCGACCATGCCGGCGTCCACATAGCTGCGGCCGTCGATGCGCACGGGCGGGAACAGGACCGGCGCGGCGGCCCCGGCCATCAGGTGGTCGACGGTCAGCGCCACCTCGGCGAAGCCGGAACCGGCGGGCGCGGAGTTGGTGAAGTGCACGACCTCGCCGCTGCACTCCTCGACGGCCGCGATCACCACCCGAACGCCGTCACGGATGCGCAGCACCTCCCCGCCCAGAGCCGCGGACAGCATGCGACGGGCCGGCGCGGTGTCCAGCAGCCAGGTCCAGCCCACGGAGTCCAGGGCGTAACCCATCAGGTCGGTCGTGGGCAGCCGCACCAGCCCGGCTGGCCGCAGCAGCCGCCACAGGTCCAGCCGCGGCTTGTACACGTCATGCCCCTGCACGGAGATCCACAGGTCCACGAGACGCTCCGGGGTGACGCCGGCGGCCAGCAAACCCACGTTCAGCCCACCTGCGGACGTCCCGGACAGCACGGTCGGGCGCAGCCCGACGTCGGCCAGCCCCTGCGCGACGCCCGCGCCGAAGTACGCGGCGCAGGCCCCGCCGCCGGACAGCACCAGCGCGACCTCGTCGCTCACGACGTCAGCCTCGGCCGGTAGACCTGCCACAGCGAGCCCAGGAAGAACGTGCCGAACCGCTCAAGCACCGACGGACTGGCGGCCCGGATGGTGGTCAGTTCACGCAGGAAGTCCAGCCGCCCCAGCGTCAACGTCCCGGCCCCGAGCGTGACCTCGCCGGCCAGCACCTTCGCGTGCAGCGTGGTGGTGTCCGGCCAGATCGCCGTCGGCGGCCCGGCCCGCAGCTCCTTGTGCCCGGTGAGCCGCAGCTGCCGGCCGCGGTCGTCGGTGAACGGCAGCTCGTAGCTCATGCGGCGGCGACCACCGACAGTGACCATCAGCTCGACCTGGCCCTTGGCCACCAGCAACCGGCCGCCGAGCGCCCCGCAGTCCAGCCAGCCGCTGGCCCGGGCGGCGTGCCGCGGGTCGGCCAGGAAGGCGTCCATGTCCTCGATCGCCACGGTGACGTGCATCCGCAGCGGAGCTGGCCCCTCTCGTTCACCGAGGGTGACCTGGCCGGCCATCTCCTCGGTGAACGAGAGGGCGGCTGCACCGGTCCGACCCCCGCTGAGACGGGCCGGTGCCGCCGGTGTGGTCTGCGTCGTTCCCCCTGAACGGCGCGGACCACCGCGCGCGGGTGACCTCCCCGACATCCCGCGCGCGAGCAACAGATGATCGCAGAGACGGTCGGCCATCGCGGCGATCGTCAGTGAGGGGTTCGCGCCGACCGGTCCCGGCATCGCGGCCCCATCGGCAACGTACAGGCCCGGGTGGCCGAACACCTCCCCGTAAGGGTCGCAGACTCCCTCGCCGGGGTGACGGCCGATCGGCGCGCCGCCGAGCGGATGGGCCACGGCCAGCCGCTTGCGGAACCAGAGCGGGTTGTCGATGTACTCCCCGCCCAGCGCCGAGGTGATGTCCTTCATGGTGCCGCGGACCCGGTCGAGGTAGGACCGGCTGGTCTCGGTGGTCCACGAGACGTCCAGCTCGCCGTTGCGCAGCCGCATCACGCCGTCGGGCACGTCACGGCCCATGCCGAGCAGCGGCAGCGAGCAGTTGGACAGCGTGCCGCTGCCGATGAGCTGGCCGATGCCGTGCTCCAGGTGGTCCGGCCCGGCCCAGCGCAGCAGCCCGCGCAGCCGGTTCAGGCTGAAACCGGCCAATCGCGACAGATCGCCGCGCACGTCCATGTTCTGCACCAGCCAGTCCAGGATCACCGGGTAGCCGGAGTCCTGGATGTAGAAGCCGCGCCCGATCCCGCCGTCCTCGTCCAGCTCGTCCGGCACGCGGATGGTGCTGGTGATCACCGGGCCGCGGCTGGCGTGCACGGTGCGCGGCCGGCCGTCGCGGCGGGTGTGCAGGGCGAACGAGAGAATGTCGCCGTTGCCGCTGAACCGCGAACCCAGCGCCGGGCTCAGCCCGGGCAGGTTGGCCCGGTTGCCCAGCAGCAGCCGGGTGGTGCCGAACGCGCCGGCGGCCAGCACCAGGCGCTCGCAGTCGATGCGCTTGGCCACCGAACTGCCGTCCATGGCGTGCAGCAGGTAGCGCACCTGGTAGCCGGGGCCGCCGGGGCGGATCGCCTGCACCTCGCACATGGTGCGCAGGTCGGCGCCGGCCGCCTTGGCCGCGGACAGGTAGTTGTGGTCCAGGGTGTTCTTGGCGCCGTCGTTGCAGCCGAAGTCGCACTCGCCGCACAGCCGGCAGGTCAGCCGGGGCACCCCGTGCAGGTTGCCGTAGGACGGCTCGACCACCGGCAGGTTGATGCCGGGCTGTCCGCCCGGCTTGGACGCGAAGGCCACCGCCAGCGGCGGCAGCTGCCAGTCCAGGCCCAGCTCGTCGGCCGCCTCGCGGAACGCCTGCGCCTTGGGCACGGCGGCGAACTGCGGGTCGTCGAACGGGTAGCGGCTGGGCGTGAGCATCGACTCGACGGCGTCGTAGTGCGGGTCCAGGTCCTCACGGGTGATCGGCCAGTGCTCGTAGCCGCCGCCGGGCAGCTCGGCGTCCTTGACGAACCAGCGCTCGTCCTTGCGCAGCAGCACGTTGGCGTAGATCAGCGAGCCGCCGCCGAGGCCGGCCGAGACCACCGAGTCGAAGCCGCGGAACTCCAGCACGTCGAACAGGCCGTAGTCGGCCTGCTTCGGGTCCCAGAAGTTGTGGCGCATGTCGGCCGGCGAGCGGGCGAAGCTGCCGGGCGGCCAGGCCCGGCCGCGCTCCAGCACGACCACCGACAGGCCGGCGTCGGCCAGCCGGTGCGCGGCGACCGAGCCGCCGAACCCGGAGCCGACGATGACCACGTCGGCGGTGTCGACCCCACCCATCAGGCGGCCGCCCGCTTGAGGAAGTCGGTGATGTGCGGGAACACCTCAAGATCGGCGTGCCGGCCGATGAACGGGTCCAGGTGGCCGTAGCCGGGCAGCGCCCGCAGCTCGTGCCGGCCGGGCGCGGCCTGCTCCAGCCGGCGGTGGAACACGGCCTGGGAGTCGACGAACACCCGGTTGTGCGTGCCGGTGAGCAGCAGCAGCGGCGTGCGCACGGCGCCGAGGTCGGCGGTGTAGTCCTCGCCGGTGTCGTAGGCGACGGCGTGCCCGGCGAAGACGATCTTGCGCACGTGCCGGTCGTAGTGCACGCCGCTGGCCTGGCAGAGGTCGCCGATCCGGTCGTGGGTGACCGGCAGCAGGTTGGCGTGCTCGTACATGGCCGGCCAGCCGCTGCCCCACATCGCGCTGAGCATGTGGCAGGCCGGCACCGAGCACTCCGGGTGCAGCACCGACATCAGCTTGGACACCGCCCAGCCGGTGGTGAAGGCCGGTGCCTGGCTCCACTGCGGGTCCAGGTACGGCTGGTTGAGCGCGTACTCGACCACGTCCGGGCCGGCGACCAGGCGCATCCGCGACCACAGCGGCACCCGCGGCGTGAGGCCGACGCTGTTGCACACCACGCTGGCGATCTCGTCGATCGAGCCGCCGAACAGGCTCATCAGGAAGGAGACCGAGCCCAGGCAGTGCGCGACCACGTGGATCCGCCGCCCCCCGACGTGGCGGCGGAGCTCGGACAGGGCTGCGGGGTAGTCGTGGCGCGCCAGGTCGTCGAGGGTGAAGCGATGGGCCGACTTGTTGTACGGCAACCGGTTGCTCATCCGGGAGTCCAGCGTCCACACCTCGCCGAACCCGGTGTCCAGCAGGTGGCTGACCAGGTTGCGGTGCTCCGGCATCACGAACATGTCCATCGACGAGGTCAGGCCGTGCACCAGCAGCACCACGTCGTCGCCGGGCTCGCGGCGGAAGCGGGTGAGGTTCAGGCCGAGGCCGTCCGCGGTGGTGACCGGGTGAACGCTGATGTCCGCGTCGCGTACACCCTGGAGTGTGTACAGCGGGATCTCCCGGTTCATCGCGCCCCCCAGCGACTCGGTGGATGGTCGACGTCACCCTGACGGACCAGCGTCCCTATTTCCATCGTGGTAAACCACGACATTCGGTGTTCGGCGGCGCCTGACCAGGGTCTGAACGAGGTACGCCCAGGTCGGGCGCGCTGTCGCTGCGTGACCGTTTTTGACCGGAACCGTCTCGGTCCGGTCTCAGTTCTGGTCCAGATGCGGACCGAGGACCCGGCCGAGGCCGCCGCGCGCCGGCACGCCCGTCTTGCCGAACACGCGCGTCAGGTGCGTCTCCACGGTCCGCAGGCTCAGCGACAGCCGCTCGGCGATCTGCGCGTTGGTCCGGCCCTCGACGACCAGCCGCGCGACCTCGAACTCGCGGGCCGACAACCCGAACGGCAGCTCCTGCCGACGGCCCAACCGCGGCACGGGCACCCGCTGGCCGAGCCGGCGCTGTGCCTCGGCGGCCTGGGCGTGCAGCCCACGAGCGCCGGCCGTGGCGAACAGCTCGGCCGCGACGGCCAGCTGCTTGAGGCCGGCGGCGCGGTCGCCGGAGGCGGCCAGGCTCTGCCCGGCCCGCAGCCGCGCGCGGCCCTCCTCCAGCCGGTAGTCCAGGCCGGCCAGCGTGTCCGCCGACCGTAAGGCCAGCTTGGCCGAGGTCGTCGGATCCGTGCCGCTCAACGCGTGCGCCCGGATCAGGTCGGCGACCGCCACGTTCACCTCGTGGTCGGGATGCCGGATCGCGTCCGCGCGGTCGGCCAGCGGCAGCCCCGCGCTGGGGTTGCCGGCGATCGCCTCGGCGTGGGCCATGGCCTCCAGGCAGATCAGCAGCAGCGTCTCGTCGCGGACGCCACCCGACTCGAACGCCTCGCACGCCGCCTCGACGGCGGGCCGGCCCGCCGGCAGGTCACGGGAGTAGATCAGCACCAGGCTGCGCGCGCAGCCGGACAACACCGACCAGTAGACCTTGCTCGGCCGGCTGGCCGTCGCGCCTTCGCTGGCCGCCTTCAGCGCCGCCGGGTACTCGCCGGCCCAGGCCAGGATCAGCGCCTGGGAGGTGAGCGCCATCGTCTGCGCGTCGCCGGCGCCGACCAGCCGCGCGATGTCGCACGCCTCCTCGGCCACCGGCGTGGCCTCGGCCAGCCGACCCAGCCGTCCGAGGGCAAAAGCCTTGGCCGCCAACAGATACGCCAGCACGAACTGCTGGCCCGTCGACCGGGCGATCTCGATCACCCGGTCCAGCCGGATCAGCGCCGAGCGGTGCCGGCCGACCATCAGCTCGCCCCAGCACAGCCAGGCGGTGACGTCCATCCACGGCGTGATCTCGGCGACGGTCAGCTGGGCCATCAGCCGGTCGACCTCGTCCAGCAGGTCCAGTGCGCCCGGCAGGTCGCCGGCGATGTAGGCCGGCATCACGCCCAGCCCGGCCGCCGCGAACGCGGTCGCCGGGTCCAGGTGGTCGAGCTTGCCCATCTGGGCCAGCATCCGGGCGCACTGCGCAGGTTCACCGGTGCCGATGTACTCCACGGCCAGCCGCAGGTAGAGCGGGGCCGCCTCGACGACCAGCGGGTCCGGCAGTTTGCGCAGCTCCGTGAGCAGGACCGCCTTGGCGGCCTCGCGTGAGCCCAGCATCCGCTCCATCGTCGCGCACAGCCGGGCCGCCATCGCCCGGCGGGCCAGGTCCTCGGGTGGGAGCAGCTGGAGCGTCTCGCGGGCCGTCTCCCGGCCCTCGCGTAGCTGACCACTGCTCAACTGGGCGTTGGCCAGGGCCAGCAACAGGTTGCAGCGGGTCGGCCGGGTCGCCTCGTTGTCCGGCAGCAGCCGGAGCGCGCTACCCAGCCAGTGCGCGGCCGTCGCCGGGGCGCGGGACACGACCGCCTGCGCCGCCGAGGCCAGCTCGCCCACGGAGGCCAGGTCGCCGAACGGGGCCGAGTTGACCACGTGGTGGGCCAGCATCTGCGGCTGCGCGCCCTTGCCGCGTAGGAAATGCGCGGCCCGGCCGTGCGCGCCCATCCGCCAGCCGGCCTTGGCCGACGCGTAGGCGGCGTGCCGCACCAGCGGATGCCGGAACCGGAAGCGGGCCGCGTCGGGGCGCACGACGTCCCGCGCCACCAACTCGTCCAGCGCGTTGAGCGCCTCCGTCTCGGCGATCTCGCCCGCCGCCGCGACGGCCGCCGGCTCGAACTCGTCACCCACCACCGCGGCGGCCTTCGCCACCAGCTGGCCGATGTGACTCAGGCTCGTCAGCTCCATCAGCAACGCGGCCCGGACCGTCTCCGGCACCTCGGCCGTCATCGACGCGAACGCCTCGCTGTCCCGCGGCGACGGCACGTGCGGATTGGCCATGCGGGACAGCGCTTCCAGATAGAACGGGTTGCCGCCGCT
>DASWRQ010000263.1:0-53569 GCA_036403095.1 Kutzneria sp.
AACGTGTGGGTGGTGATGCCGGTGGCCAGGTCCAATTGAGAGATCAGGTCTCTGGTTTCACGATCCCGTGTGAGAGACACCGCTACGAGGTCCGCGAGCCACTCGAATGCCCGCACGGCGTTCTGATCGAACGTGTGCGGCGTGTAGCTCTGGGCGGACATCATGCCGATGAGGTTCCGGTCGGAGGGGTGAAGCAGAGGCACGGTCATCGCGTCGGCTGACGCCCTGGTGACGTCACCGCAGCGCACGCCGGCGTTCAGCGCGGCGCCGTTGTCGTACGCGAAACGGTAGGTCCGCTTGTTGCGCAGCAGCCAGGCGGTCTGGCCCTGCGGTGTAAATCGATAAGAAACCGGATCGCTGAACTCATCGCCTTCCCAGCCGTACGGATAGCATACGGTGGCCGGGCCGTTGAGCAGGCCGACGAAGAAGGTGTCCAACGGCGTGATTCTGCACATCACCATGCGGACGTAGCCGTACAGATCGTAGTGGAAGTCGTCGCTACGGTACTGATTTGTGATCTTGTGGTAGGCCTCGTTGAGCACCGCGGTGGTCTCGGCGCTGATCCGGAACGGAGTTCGCGGCATCGGGAGCCTTTCGGCGAATGGAGGCGCGTCCTGCCCCATGAGGGTATCCACGTCCGCTCTCGGGATCGACCGCCCGCCCGTGGACGACACAATGGGGTGAAGGGGCGGCCCCCGGAAAGCGGAGGCCGCGGACACCTATCGGCCACACCGCCACGAGTACGGGTCGGACGCGTTGAGCAGCACTGAATATGCGCCACCGCCGTACTGGCTGACGCATTCGCGGTTCACGTCGATGCCGGCGCTGTAGCCCCACGGCGCCGTGCACCGCCAACTGAACGCGTTGTGCTGATCCGTCACCGTAGCGCGCAGGCCGTAAGCCGGGTACTGCTCGTTGCACGCGCGTTGCATGTCAACGCCGCCGATAATCGTGGTCGCCTCGGCGAAGCCGGTGCTGCCGATCAAGGTGGAGAGGGCGAGTCCGATGATGAGGGCGAGGTGTCGCGAACGGATTCGATGACTTTCCATGGGACCTCCATCGATAGGCTGCGGAATTTACGACACCGACATTTCCATAGTCATGGACACGTCGATATTGCCCGCGGGGCGATGGAGGAACGGCGGGGGTGCCACTCCGGGAGTGACACCCCCGGGCCGTCAGCCCTTGAAGAACTCGGTGAGGACGGTGGCGAGGGTCTCGGTCGGGAGGTCGTGGAAGCCGCCGTCACGGGAGACGTGCCGGCCGTCGGGCAGGGCGGAGGCGGCGGCAGCGGCGGCGGCCTGGAGCCAGGGGGAAGAGCCGGTGCTGCTGACGACGAGGGCAGGCGCGGTGATGGTCGACAGGAACGGGGGAAGACCGCCGTCGGCCATGACGGCGTTGTCGTGGATGAGCGTGGGGGCGAGGGCGACGAGGTGCGGCCAGAAGGGATCGGCGCGCATCTGGTCGACGACGGCCTGGGGCTGACCGACGCCGTTGAGCATGAAGTGGGCGACGGCGTCGTCGGAGCGGCCGTCCTCGATCAACGACGTGAGGATGGGGCCGTAGGTGGGGTCGACGGGCGGGGCGTCGGGAAGGCGGTAAGGGGGCTCCATGCCGGCGACGCGGGTGATGGGGAGGCCGGCGGAGGCGGCGAGGAAGGCGAGGGCCGCGCCGGAGGACATGCCGTAGACGAAGGAGCCGCCCACCGCGGAGAGCACGGCGGCGAGGTCCTCGAGCTCCCGGTCGACGGAATAGGGCTCGACGATGGTGCTGTCGCCCCGACCGCGACGGTCGTAGGCGACGACGTCGAAGGAAGCGGCGAGGGCGGCGGCCAGCGGTGCGAAGGACTGGCGGGTCATGAAGGCGCCGCCGACCAGCACGAGCGTGGAGCCCTGCCCGCTCCGCTCGTACGCGATGGAGGTGCCGTCCTTGGAGGTCGTTGTCTGCATGTCCATACGTCGAAACAGAACACCGGAATGCGACATCCCGCGACCGCGCTAGACTCGAACACCCGTTCTAAGCCAGCGTGTCGCGAGAGGGGGCGCGGGGCCCTGCTGTGGCAGACTCCGCCCCTAGTCCGCGCCCGCGACGACGAGAGGAATTACCGGCCATGGGCCAGAAGGTTGTGCTGTTCTCCGACCTGAGCGGCAAGATCGTCGAGGACGGCGAGCTGGTGAAGATCGTCGTCACCCAGCACCCGGCGCTGGCCGACGGCCCGGTGGAGATCGAGGCCGCCCCGGCGGAGCTGGCCAACATCGACGACAAGGCCATCGACGTCGTCAGTTTCGAGGTGCACGCCCCCGGCGAGCCGCCCCGCGCGGTGGTGATGCCGCTGGCCGAGTTCGACAAGCTGGCCACCGACGACCCGATGGACGTGGTCCTCAAGGCGGCCAAGAAGTCCTACGCCAAGCCGGCCCGGGCCAAGTCCACCGGCGAGGTCAAGGTCAACTACGGCAGCCTGGAGCACGCCGGCAAGCCGCACCGGGGCAAGGTCAACGACGCCGAGAAGCAGATCATCCGCGACCACTTCGACCAGGTGAACGAGCGCCTGGAGGCCGAGGGCCTGCGGCTCATCGACCTGGCCGACGCCGAGATCGTGGCCCGCTACGGCCTCGAGGAGCTGGCGGCCGAGCGCGGTGTGGCCACGGCGGTCGAGGCGAAGCCGGAGGCCGTGAAGGTGGCGGCGGAGGCCGAGGAGTCGACGCAGACCGAGGCCTGAACCTCGGACCCCGTGTAGGCCGGGAGGCCGGCCAGACTGCTCGGTGTGCCGAACATCGAGGATGACGTTGTCCGCCGCGGGCTGGTGCGCCGGGGCTTCGCGCTGGAGTACGCCACCCTGGGCTGGAACGTGGTCGGGATCGTCGTGCTCGCGGTCACCGCGATCACGGCCCGGTCGGTGGCGCTGGCCGGCTTCGGGCTGGACTCGCTGATCGAGATCGGCGCGTCCACGGTGGTGCTCTGGGAGCTGTCGGGCACCGGTCAGGCCCGGCAGCGGCGGGCGTTGCGGCTGATCGGCGCGGCGTTCGCGCTGCTGGCGGTCTACCTGGCGGTGCAGTCCACGCTGGTGCTGGTCGCGGGCTACCACCCGAGGCCGAGCATGGGCGGCATCGGATGGACCGCGGTCACCGCCGTGGTGATGTTCGCGCTGGCGGCGGGCAAGGCCCGCACCGGCGCCGCGCTGGACAACCCGGTGCTGCGCGCCGAGGGCCGGGTGACGTTGGTCGACGGGCTGCTCGCGGTCGCCGTGCTGGCCGGCCTGGTCCTCAACGCCGCCCTCGGCTGGTGGTGGGCCGACCCGGCCGCCGGCTGCGTGCTGCTGGCCTACGCCGCCCGTGAGGTCCGCGAGATCTTCTTCGGCCGGGAGCACTGAGCGCCGCTCAACCCGGCTCGACGGTGAACGAACGGTGATCGTGCGGTGACGGTGCGCCGAAAACTCGGGGCGTTGGGACTGTTTCTGGGGGGTTCCCAAAACATTACCGCCGGGTAGTTCGGGATCGGTCCAGTGCGTCGGTCTAAGCTGCTGGAACGTGAGCCGACGAGCGAAGATCGTCTGTACCCTCGGGCCAGCGACGTCCACCCCGGAGAAGATGCGCGACCTGGTCGCGGCGGGCATGGATGTGGCCCGGATGAACTTCAGCCACGGCAGCCACGCCGACCACAAGCAGGTGTACGACCTGGTGCGGACCACCGCCGCCGAGTCGGGCCGAGCGGTCGGCATCCTGGCTGACCTGCAGGGCCCCAAGATCCGCCTGGGCACGTTCGCGGGCGGCCCTGTTGAGTGGCGAACGGGCGACGTCGTGCGGGTCACCGTCGACGACGTCGTCGGCACCCATGACCGGGTGTCCACCACGTACAAGAACCTGGCCAAGGACGCCAAGGTCGGTGACCGGCTGCTGGTCGACGACGGCAAGGTGGGCCTGGTGGTCACCGCCGTCGAGGGCCAGGACGTGGTCTGCGAGGTGACCGAGGGCGGACCGGTCAGCAACAACAAGGGCCTGTCCCTGCCCGGCATGGACGTCTCCGTGCCGGCGATGAGCGAGAAGGACATCGAGGACCTGGAGTTCGCTCTCGGCCTCGGCGTGGACTTCATCGCGCTGTCCTTCGTCCGCTCCCCGGCCGACATCGACCTGGTGCACCAGGTGATGGACCGGGTGGGCAAGGGCCGGCTGCCGGTGATCGCCAAGGTGGAGAAGCCGGAGGCGGTCGACAACCTCGAGGCCATCGTGCTGGCCTTCGACGGCGTCATGGTTGCCCGCGGCGACCTGGGCGTCGAGCTGCCGCTGGAGCAGGTCCCGCTGGTGCAGAAGCGCGCCATCCAGATCTCCCGCGAGAACGCCAAGCCGGTCATCGTGGCCACCCAGATGTTGGACTCGATGATCACGAACTCGCGGCCGACCCGGGCCGAGGCCTCGGACGTGGCCAACGCGGTGCTTGACGGCGCGGACGCGCTGATGTTGTCCGGCGAGACCAGCGTCGGCCGTTACGCCATCGAGTCCGTGGAGACGATGGCGAAGATCATCATGGCGGTGGAGAACGAGTCCACGGTGGTGCCGCCGCTGACCCACGTGCCGCGCACCAAGCGGGGCGTCATCTCCTACGCCGCCCGCGACATCGGCGAGCGCCTCAACGCCAAGGCGCTGGTGGCGTTCACCCAGTCCGGCGACACGGTGCGCCGCCTGGCCCGCCTGCACACGCACCTGCCGCTGCTGGCCTTCACGCCGGAGCCGGACGTGCTGAGTCAGCTTGCTCTCACCTGGGGCACCGAGACCTTCCTCGTGCCTAAGGTGGAGTCCACCGACCAGATGGTGCGCCAGGTCGACCTGTCGATGCTGTCCATCGGCCGCTACCAGCCCGGTGACCTGGTGGTCATCGTGGCCGGCTCGCCGCCCGGCACCGTAGGGTCGACCAACCTCATCCGGGTGCACCGGTTGGGCGAGGACGACCACGCCTAGGAGTTCCATTGACTGAAGCGGCTCGCGCCGCGGCCGCCGACCCCGGAGCAGACAAAGCTCCGGGGTCGGTGCCGTTGACGCTCGACGGGGTGCCGCACGGGCAGCCGGTGCTCGACCGCCTGGTCGCGCTGCTGGACCTGGAGCGCATCGAGGAGAACATCTTCCGCGGGGTCAGCCCGGCCGACTCCTCGGTCCGCGTGTTCGGCGGCCAGGTCGCCGGCCAGGCGCTGGTCGCGGCCGGCCGCACCGTGCCGGAGGAGCGCAAGGTGCACTCCCTGCACGCCTACTTCATCCGCCCGGGCGACCCGCGCATCCCGATCGTGTACGAGGTGGACCGCATCCGCGACGGCCGCTCGTTCACCACCCGCCGGGTCGTCGGGGTCCAGCGCGGCAAGGCGATCTTCTCGCTGTCGGCCTCGTTCCAGCTGGTCGAGCCGGGCATGGAGCACGCCGAGCCGATGCCGTCGGTGCCGGACCCGGAGACGCTGCCGACCTTCGGCGAGCGGGTGGCCCAGCTCGGCCCGGACCGCGAGAAGTTGGGCCGGGACCGGCAGCGCCCGATCGATCTGCGCTACGTCTCCGACCCGCCGTGGATCACCCGCCAGAGCGGCCCGCACGAGGCCCGCAACCAGGTGTGGATGCGGGCCGACGGCAAGCTGCCGGACGACGACCTGCTGCACGTGTGCGTGCTGGCCTACGCCTCGGACATGACGCTGCTGGACTCGGTGCTGGCCCGGCACGGCGTGTACTGGGGCACGGACAAGGTGCTCGGCGCCAGCCTGGACCACGCGATGTGGTTCCACCGCCCGTTCCGGGCCGACGAGTGGTTCCTGTACGACTGCACCTCGCCCAGCGCCTCCAACGCCCGTGGCCTGGCCACCGGCCGCTTCTTCACCCGTGACGGCCAGCTGGTGGCCACCGTGGTCCAGGAAGGCCTGCTCCGCGTCCTGCCGTGAACCGCGAGTCCCGCTCTCGGGCAGCCATGAACTCGACACATGGTTGCCCGAGAGCGGGACTCGCGGCGGTCAGGCGGTGCCGGCGATCAGGAAGTAGGCAAGGGAGCCCAGGCCGGCGATCATGCAGTAGAGGGCGAAGGGCTTGAGGGTCTTGGTTTCGAAGTAGGAGGCCAAGAAGCGGGCCGAGACGTACGCGGCGATGCCGGCGACGACGCTGCCGACCAGGGCCGGGCCGAGCGAGCCGGCCACCGCCGGCTTGAACAGCTCGGGCATCTTGTACACGCCGGCGCCGAGGATGACCGGGGTGGCCAGCAGGAAGGCGAACCGCGCGGCGTCGACGTGCCGCAGGCCGCGGGTCAGGCCGGCGACGATGGTGATGCCGGAGCGGCTGATGCCGGGCAGCAGGGCCAGCGCCTGGGCGCCGCCGACCAGCACGGCTTCCTTCCAGCTCAGTTTGGACAGCCGCCGCTCGGAGGCCTCGTCAGCCGACAGCGGCTCGGCGGTGATGGCGTGCAGCGGCGCGGTGTCGTCGGAGGGGAACGCGGCGTTGGGGATGATCATGGTCTGGTCCGGGGAGCCCTCGATGTCCTCGACCTCGCGACGACGGTGCTGGAGGCGTTCCACGGCGAACAGCACCAGGCCGTTCAAGGCCAGGAACACCGCGGTCGGGATGGGTTTGCCCAACACGCTGCGGACCAGGTGGTCCAGCGCGATGCCGGCGATGCCGACCGGGATGGTGCCCGCGACCAGCAGCCATCCCAGCCGCTGCTCGGCGTTGGAGATCTTCCGCGTGACGATGGACGTCCACAGGCCGCGGATGATGCGCACCCAGTCCCGCCAGTAGAACACCACCAGGGCCAGCGCGGTCGCCACGTGCATGGCCACCAGCACGGCCAGGTACGGCGTCTCGTCGCCGCTCAGGCTGAGGTCCTTGGCCCACTGCCCGCCGGCCAGCGCCGGTAGCAGCACGCTGTGCCCGAGGCTGGAGACCGGGAACAGCTCGCTCACCCCCTGGAGCAGCCCGACGGCGATGGCCTCGACGTAGCTCAGGTCCGACATCAAACGCCTTCCGAGGGTGACTGCGGTGGTCCTGCGGCACGGTAAGGGGTGCCGTGCCGAGTTCGGTGAACCCTAGATGAACGAAAGGTGTTTCGGACCTACCGGGTTGCTCATCACGGCTTCACGCCGACGCCGCCGTAACCGGGCGGCAACTTGGCCGGGAGCTCCTGATCGGCGTCGGGCCGCCACTGGTGCACCAGCGTCACACCGGGTTCCAGCAGCTGGAAGCCGTCGAAGAACGCCTCGATCTGCGGCCGCGTCCGCAGCACCACCGGGTTCGTCGTGTTCTGGTACACGGCTTTGAAATCGGCCAGCATGCCGGTTCGATTGCCCGGCTCTTCCTTGGAACCGATGTGCGACAGCGCCAGATGACTGCCGGCCGGCACCGCGTCGCGATACTGCGCGACGATCTCGGACGGATGCGAGGAGTCCGGCACGAAGTGCAGCACGGAGGCCATGATCAGGCCGACCGGCTCGGAGAAGTCGATCAACCCGCGCACCTGGGGATGCGACAGCACGGCGTCGACGTCCCGCATGTCGGCCTGCACCACGGCGGCCAGGTGGTTGTGCCGCAGGATCGCGGTGGAGTGGGCCACCGCGACCGGGTCGATGTCCACGTAGACCACGCGGGCGGTGGGGTCCCGGCGCTGCGCGACCTCGTGCACGTTGCCCACGGTGGGGATGCCCGAGCCGAGGTCGAGCAGCTGCCGGATGCCCGAGTCGACCAGCAGCCGCACGGCGCGCCGCAGGAAGTCGCGGTTCCCCCTGGCCCCCTGGATCGTGTACGGCATCGCGGCGATGGCCCGCTCGGCGGCGTCCCGGTCGACCTCGAAGTTGTGGGTGCCGCCCAGGTAGTAGTCGTACATCCGGGCGGGACTCGGCTTGGTGACGTCCATGGTCGCCGGCACCCAGTCAGGCAGCTCCATGCCGGCGAACCCTAATGTCAGGCCGCCTGGCCCGTCGAGCTCCAAGCGACCACGAGCTCGTCCTTGGCCCCGAACCGGACCAGATGCCGCTCAACGACGTCGGCCAGGCGGTCGAGGGCCTCGGCGTCGCCGGTGGTGCAGGTGATGTGCAGGCCGTCGGGCCGCGTGCGCAGCACGGCGGTGCCGAAGTCGAAGTACAGCTCGCCCTCGTGCTCGGTCCACACGGTCTGGATCTTGTGGCCGAAGTGCTTGCACAGCTGCACCAGGTAGCGGGAGGGCCGATCGGTCGCGACCAGCGCCTGCGTCGTGAATGATGAGCCTGTCATATAATGAGGCTAGGTCAGTATTCGACGGCCGGCAACGGGAGGTTCACGTGACCGACGCCACCACGACCCGGCTGGCCGACGTGTTCACGCACGTGGCCAAGCGGCTGCGCGGCCGGTGGATACACCAGCTCGCCCCGCTCGGCCTGACCCCCGGCCAGGGCCGGGCGCTGGGCGCGATCGCGCGGGCCGGCGACGGCATCCGGATGGCCGACCTGGCCGGCCGGCTGGACATCGTGCCCCGCTCGGCCACCTCGGTCGTGGACGGTCTCGAGGAGCAGGGCCTGGTGCTGCGCCGGCCCGATCCGGGCGACCGGCGCTCGCTGCTGGTCAGCCTGACCGAGGCCGGCCGCCTGCTGGTGAGCCGTATCGAGGAGGCCAAACGCGGCGCGGCCGAGGAGATGTTCGGCACGCTGCCGCCGGCCGAGCGGGAGCAGCTGCTGGCCGTGCTGCTGCGGTTGGATGCGTGCGGGCAGCGCCCGGGATCGTTTTAGGCCCCTCGGCTGGAGATAACGCGCCGATCCAGGCAGGCTGGGTGTATGGCAACTGAACAGAAGGCTCGTATCGGCGTCACGGGCCTGGCCGTGATGGGCAGCAACCTGGCTCGCAACCTGGCCCGTCACGGTTTCCGGGTCGCCGTGCACAACAGGTCCGCCGCCCGGACGAAGGCCCTGGTCGAGCAGTACGGCTCCGAGGGCGAGTTCGTGCCGGCCGAGACGACCGCCGATTTCGTGCAGTCCCTGCAGCGGCCCCGCCAGGTGATCATCATGGTCAAGGCGGGCGGACCCACCGACGCGGTGATCGACGAGCTGGCCGAGCTCATGGAGCCCGGCGACATGATCGTCGACGGCGGCAACGCGCACTTCGCCGACACCCGGCGCCGCGAGAAGGCGCTCAAGGAGCGCGGCCTGCACTTCGTCGGCACCGGCATCTCCGGCGGCGAGGAGGGCGCGCTCAACGGCCCGAGCATCATGCCCGGCGGCTCGGCCGAGTCCTACCAGCACCTCGGCCCCGTGCTGGAGGCCATCGCCGCGCAGGTCGACGGCGTGCCCTGCTGCACGCACGTCGGCGAGGACGGCGCCGGCCACTTCGTGAAGATGGTGCACAACGGCATCGAGTACGCCGACATGCAGCTCATCGCCGAGGCGTTCGACCTGCTGACCAACGTCGCCGGCATGACCCCGGCCGAGATCGCCGACGTGTTCCGCGGCTGGAACACCGGCGACCTGGAGTCGTACCTGGTGGAGATCACCGCCGAGGTGCTCGGGCACGTCGACGCGGCCACCGGCAAGCCGTTCGTGGAGATCATCGCCGACCAGGCCGAGCAGAAGGGCACCGGCCGCTGGACCGTGCAGGAGGCCCTGGAGCTGGGCGTGCCGGTCACCGGCATCGCCGAGGCCGTGTTCGCCCGGTCCCTGTCCGGCCACGTCGGACAGCGCGCCGCCGCCCAGAAGGTGCTGCCCGGCCCGTCCTCGAAGCCGTCCATCGCCGACCGCGACGCGTTCGTCGAGGACGTCCGGCAGGCGCTGTACGCCTCCAAGGTCGTCGCCTACGCCCAGGGCTTCGACGAGATCCGCACCGCCGCCGACACCTACGGCTGGCAGATCGACCTCGGCTCGATGGCCACCATCTGGCGCGGTGGCTGCATCATCCGGGCCCGCTTCCTCAACCGCATCAAGGACGCGTACGACAAGGACGGCAGCCTGCCGTCGCTGCTGGTCGACGAGTACTTCGCGGACGCGGTGATCAAGGCGCAGGACTCGTGGCGGCGGGTCGTCGTCGCGGCCACCGGCGCCGGCGTGCCCGCGCCGGGCTTCTCCTCGGCGCTGTCGTACTACGACGCGCTGCGGGCCGAGCACCTGCCGGCCGCGCTGATCCAGGGCCTGCGCGACTTCTTCGGCGCCCACACCTACCGCCGGCTCGACCGCGGCGACGCCAGCTTCCACACGGCGTGGAGCGCCGACCGCACCGAGCACGACGCCTGATTTGAAGCCGCGAAGGGGGCTTTCCCGCACTCCGAGTGCGGGAAGCCCCCTTCACGGTGGTAAAGGCGCAACGGGGTGGCGGCCGTTCGGACGTAACAGGGAAACATGTCGGTCACGGTTTGCAACTTCGGCCGGGGGCTGATCGTCTTGGCAGCGTGAGAACCTCTTCGCGCAACATCGCGATCGGCTGCGTCGCGGCCGCCCTGCTCGCGTTGCCGGCGGCGGCCAGCGCGGGCTCGGCCAACGCGTCGGCCCTCGGTCAGGACCTGGACTCCATCCTGGCCAATCCCGAGCTGGCCGGGGCCACGGCCGGCCTCGTCGTCCGCAACGCCGACACCGGGGCGACCCTGTACTCCCGCCTCGGCGACAACCTCCAGGTGCCGGCGTCCAACGAGAAGCTGGTGACCTCGGCGGCGGCGCTGGACCTGCTCGGCGCCGACTACTCGTTCGACACCCTGGTCCGCTACACCGGCACCCTGGCCAACGGCACCGTCAACGGCGACCTCTACCTCAAGGGCTTCGGCGACCCCAGCACCACGCTGAACGACTACAAGGCGATGGCCGCCCAGGTGAAGGCGGCCGGCATCAACGCGGTCACCGGCCGCCTGGTCGCCGACGACACGTACTTCGACAGCACCCGGCTGGGCCCGGGCTGGAACTGGGACGACGAGCCGTACTTCTACGCGGCCCAGGTCTCGGCGCTGACGGTGTCCCCGGACGCCAACTCCAACTCCGGCTCGGTCAACGTGACGGTGACGTCCGGCGCGCAGGGCCAGCCGGCGGTCGTCACCATGACCCCGCCGAACACCTACGTCACGATCGCCAACACCGCGACCACCGGCGCCACCACAGGCCTGGCGGTGAACCGCGTGCACGGCACGAACACGATCACCGTGAGCGGCAGCATCGCGGCCGGCGCGGCGGCGGTCACCAACCAGATGTCGGTGGACAACCCGACCGCCTTCACCGCCTCGCTGTTCCGCCAGGCGCTGGCCGACGCCGGCGTGTCGGTCGCCGGCCCGACGGCGTTCCAGAAGATGCCGACCGGCCTGCCCACGGTGGCCAGCCACACCTCGGCCGGCATCGGCCAGATGATGCCGACGCTGCTCAAGCAGAGCAACAACCTGCTGGCCGAGACCCTGACCAAGTCGGCAGGTGTGGAGCGGCTCGGGTCCGGCAGCTTCGCGGCCGGCGTCAACGCGCTGACCACGAAGCTGGGCGCGCTGGGCATCGATCCCAACAAGTACAACCAGTTCGACGGCTCGGGGCTGTCCCGGTACGACATCGTCAGCCCGGCCCAGCTGACCCAGCTGCTGATCAACGCCAAGTCCCGGCCGTGGTTCCAGGGCTGGTACGACGCGCTCCCGGTGGCCGGCAACACCGATCCGGCCATCGGCGGCACGCTGGCCAACCGGATGGGCGGCACGGCCGCCGCGAACAACCTGCACGGCAAGACCGGCTCGATGACCGGCGTCAGCGCCCTGTCCGGTTACGTCACCGCGGCCGACGGTGAGAAGCTGGTGTTCTCCTTGATGTCCAACAACTTCCTGCCGGCCACGGTGAAGGATGTCGAGGACGCCGTCGGCGTGCGGCTGGCCCAGTACAACGGGGCCAACGACGTCACGCACGCGCCGCGGGTCGCCCCGCGGGCCAAGACCGGCGCCCCGGCGAAGGCGACCAACCCTCGCGACAGCCTGGAGTGCGCTTTCACGCACAGCTGCTAAACGGTCCGCAGCAACCCGCGCACGAGCCTGGCCGTGCGCTCGGCGTGGCGTCGCATCCGCTCCTCGGCGGCTGCGGCGTCACGCCGCGCCACCGCGTCGACGATGCCGGCGTGGTCGGCATCATGAGTCTTGCTCGCAGACAGCAGACGCAGCGCCGGCAGCATGCTCAGCCGGGTGTTCTCCACGGCGTCCACCAGATACTCGTTGGCGCTGGCGGTCGCCAGGGCCAGGTGAAACGCCGTGTCCCGGTGCAGCGATCCCGGTTCGGCCAGCCGCCGCAGCTCGGCCAGGTCCTCGCGGTGGCGGTGCCGGGCGGCCAGCGCGGCCGCTGCCGGCTCCGTCACCAGCCGGAAGTCCAGCGCCGCCTGGATGTTAGCGGTCCGCTCCCGCACCTCGGCCGTCGCCGCGTCGGTGTCGGCCTGCCGCACGAAGGATCCGCCGGCCCGACCGCGTCGCGTCTCAATGAGACGGTCGGCCTCCAGCAGCGCCACCGCCCGCTGCACGGTCGCCCGGCCGACGCCGAAAAGCCTTGCCAGCTCCCGTTCCGGCGGCAGTGCGGCGCCGGGCTCGAGCCGGCCCAGCGCGATGTGCCGGCGGATCCGGGCCGCGACGAGTTCGTGCACGCGCAGTGAGCAGATGGCGTCGAACGGTGGCATGTGTGCCATCGTCACAGGCCCGTCCACCCGCCCCCGGCGGCCCGCCGTGACCGGTCCGTGACCCAAAGGACCCGGTAGCGGGCCAATTTGGGTACAACCTCCCGGCTTCTCGGGAGCGTGCACCCATGCGACCGGGAAGCCCCAAAGGGCATCGTTGGGGCACGGCGCGCCGAACCTGGGCGTGCCTGATGGGGAGGCAGGGGAATCTCGTGCTCAACACCATGACTCGCACCGCCGTATTCGTGTGCGCGACCGACCCGATCCTGCGTGGTGGCATCGCGATGGCGCTGCGCGGGCGACCGGAGATCCAGCTCGTCGACGACGCGCAGGCCGACCCGGCCCGCACCGTCGTGCTCGCGGTGGGGGACCGCTTCGACGAACGGGTCACCGCACTGCTGCGCCGGATGCGCGGCCGCGGCTACCGACGCATCGTGCTGGTGGCCGGCGACATCGACGACAACGAGGTGCTGGCGGCCGTGCAGTCCGGGGTCTGCGCGGTGGCCCGGCGCGGCGAGATCGACGCCGACGCGCTGGTCCGGCTGGTCAACGCGGCCAAGGCCGGCGAGGGCTCGATGCCGCCGGACCTGCTCGGTCGGCTGCTCGACCGGGTCGGCCGGCTCCAGACCAAGGTGCTCGAGCCGCGGGGGCTGCGGCTGTCCGGCATCTCGACCCGGGAGACCGACGTGCTGCGGCTGATCGCGCAGGGCCTGAGCACCCGGGAGATCGCCAAGAAGCTGTGCTACTCGGAGCGCACGGTCAAGAGCCTGCTGCACGACGTGACGGTGCGCTTCGAGCTGCGCAACCGCTCGCACGCGGTGGCGTTCGCGGTCCGTGAAGGTCTGATCTGACAACGGAAACCGGGGTGATGCGGTCGCGGGGGACGCATCACCGACTCGGGTGAGACCAAGGCGGTGCGGTCGGGGGGATCGCACCACCTGGCGGGAGTGGCGCAGCAGCGGGGACCGCACCACTCCCGGAGTTCTCTCACTGTGGGGAAGGACGTTGTACCTGCGTCCAACGCAGGTACAACGTCCTTCGCTGCATAACCGGGGCGACGGTGGTGCGGGCGTGCGGCTGCCGTCCGCGCCGGCCTTGTGTCAGACGGTGATGTCGCGCAGGGCCCGGCGCTCCGGGTCCAGCAGGAACACCTTGGCGGTGGAGAGGTCGAAGTACATGCCGACCAGCCGCACCTTGCCGGCCGTCACGGCCGCGGCGACGTTGGGGTAGCTGAGCAGGTTCTCCAGCTGCTGGGCGATGTTGGCCAGGCAGAGCCGCTCGTTGGCCGGCAGCTCGGCGTCCTCGCCGGCGGTCGCGGCCAGCCGCAGCAGGCTCGGCTCGGCGTACCGCAGCCAGTCGTGCAACGCCGACGGACCCGTCACGGACTGGGCCAGCACGGCCTTCATCGCGCCGCAGTCGGAGTGCCCGCAGACCACGATCTCCTGCACCGACAGCACGTCCACGGCGTACTCGATGGCCGAGCCGACGGAGGCGTCCTCGCCGAATCCGGGCACGAGGTTGCCGACGTTGCGCAGGCTGAACTGGTCGCCGGGACCGCTGCTGGTGAACAGGTTGGGCAGCACCCGGGAGTCGGAACAGGTGATGAACAGCTGCTGTGGCTTCTGGCCGTGCTCGGCCAGCTCGCTCAGGAACGGCCGGACCAGAGGCGCCGCGTGCTTCTCGAACGCGCGGATGCCGGCGATCAGATGGTCCTCGTTGTCGGCCTGCGCGGGCAGCTCGACGTCGGTAGGCTCGATCTGCTGCCAGTGCGACCACGGCGCGAACCAGCGCGGCGGCACGTCCTGGCGCACGGCCTTGCGCCGCTGCGGCCGGCCGCCGATGGCCCGGTGGTACCAGCTGTCCAGCACCTCGTCCACGCGCACCCGGCCACCGGTGCGCTCGTAGCCGATGCGCCAGTCGTTGATCGCCTCGAACACGCCGTGGTCCATGAAGTCGACGTGCAGCTCCAGGACCACGCTCTCGCGCAACGGAATGGCCCGCAGCTCGCGGACGAGCCGGCCGGCGCCGAGGAACACCAGCGAGCCCCGGACGCTGACGTACCAGCGCCCGTCCTCGCGCGCGACGTCCACAGTGGAGTGTGTGAGCCGGTAGAACGCGCGGATCAGCGCCACGGCCAGGCCGACCAGCACACCCTCGACCAGGCCGAACGAGATGACGCCCAGCAGGGTCGCGGCGTACACGACCATCTCGCGGTGCCGCCAGAGCTGCTTCATGTGCGCGACGCTGACCAGCCGGACGCCGATGACGATCAGCACCGCGGCCAGCGCGGCCATCGGGATCTGCCGCAGCACGCTGGCCAGCAGCAGCACGGCCAGCAGCATCCAGACGCCGTGCAGGATGGTGGACCAGCGGGACTTCGCGCCCGCGGCCACGTTGGTCGAGCTGCGCACGATCACGCCGGTGACCGGCAGGCCGCCCAGCGCGCCGGAGACGGTGTTGGCCACACCCTGCGCGATGAGCTCCTTGTCCAGGTTGGCCCGCGGACCGTCGTGCAGCTTGTCCACGGCCACCGCCGACAGCAGCGACTCGACGCTGGCCACCAGCGCGACCGTGAGCACGCCGCCGATGATCGCCAGCACCGGCCCGCCGGGCAGCTGCGGCAGCACGACCTCGTTGATGATGTCCGACGGCAGCGACACCCGGGCCAGGTCGAGGGAGAAGCCAGCGGCCACGGCCGTGCCGACGCCCACCGCGACCAGCGGCGCCGGCACGACGTTGACCTTGGGCAGCCTGGGCCACAGCACCATCACCGCGATGGTCAGCGCGCCGACCAGCAGCGCGCCCGGGTGCAGGCGGATGATCTGGGCCGGCAGCTCGATGATGTTGTCCAGGACCGAGCCCTGGTTGGCCCCGCCCAGCATGACGTGCAGCTGGCCGATGGCGATGGTGACGCCGATGCCGGCGAGCATGCCGTGCACCACGGCCGGCGACAGCGACAGCGCGAGCCGGCCGACCCGGCTCAGGCCGAGCAGGACCTGCACGATGCCGGCGCCGACGGTGATGGCGGCGGTGGCGGCCCAGCCGAACTGGGCGACCAGGCCGGCCACGATGACGGTGAGGCCGGCGGCCGGGCCCGCGACCTGCAGCGGGGCCCCGCTGACCAGGCCGCCGAGCACGCCGCCGACGACGGCGGCGATGAGGCCGGCGATGAGGGGCGCGCCGGAGGCCGCCGCGATGCCCAGTGACAGCGGCACTGCCACCAGGAAGACCACGAACGACGCGGGTAGGTCGTAGCGCAGCACCGAGTGCCAGCCACCCGTGGGCGGTCCGGCCGTCGTGTGCTCACCCGCGTGTGACTTCTTCGAGCGCTCCTCGGAGACGGTCAAGGTGAAACTCCCCAGAACTCAGTGGCTGATGTTTCCGCGACCCCCATGATGCCGAGAGTTACCCCCAAGAGAGGTCAACGGTACGTAAATATTACTTTACCCTCAGCTCGCGGTGGGAAAGTGGTCACGGTCACGCTCGATTGGGTGAGGTTCCGGCCAGATCTGCCCGGTACTTCGTCACGTCGCGTGATCACGTTGCGGCAACGGGGGTGCGGACGTTCTGGGATGTGAACTCGAGAGCGTCGGGGCGTCGGGGGAAGGCCGCGTTTATGCAGTGCCGAGTGTGCCTCGGTAAAGGCGCTTGCCCTCTCGATCGTCAATATCGAGCAGTGTGCCAGTCGTGCTGCGCGAAGTCCGTGCCGAATGGGGCGACGCCTCGCTCTCGGCGACCGTTGGTCGGGTGGTCCCACGATGGGATGACCGGTGTGAGCGGCGGCGGATGGCCCGGTGGGCACGCGGCACCGCGCGCAGTGATGCGAGGGTTGCTCGGCAACGTCGGCGGCGGGAATTGCTCGCGCCCGGCCGGCCACGGTCGCGGCCGCGCCGTGATCGTCGGCGATGCGGAATCCGCGCTCCGACAAGGGTTCTTTCACTCGAACGAGTGAAGATCGCAAAGACGCACACGATCCCCGCCCGGCGATGGTCTGGGAGTGGGCGGGGATCGCGTGTGTGTCCCGGGCGGCGCGGGGAGGGGGCGTACGGGGGTGAAGCGCCACCCGGATCGACCACGGACTCGGGGTCCGTGTCGTCTCTGGGGCTGTCGAACTCGCCGGGCCAGACCCGTGGCTCGGCGCGCGGAAAGGTCAGCCGGCGCTGCGGAGATGGTTGGCACGGCGGCCACTCGGCTGCTCTGACCTGGTCGCCCGCTGTTCGTCGCGGGTGATCGTCAGGCACAGGTGCGCGGCCAGGTAGGCGCGGCACGGCGAGGGCAGGCGCCGGCTGAAGCGGCGGGTGCGGCAGGTGGGGCAGCGGCCGTTCTCGTCGGGCTGGTGCTCGTCCAGCAGCGCCTTGAGCGCGGTCACCATACGGGGTAGTTCGGCCCGGGCCAGGCCGACCGCGGTACGGTCGTCAGCCTTGGCGGCCAGTCGCATCAGGTCGGACAAATGCTCGTGCAGGGACTTGTCGAGTTGACTGAACACGCTGGTGGGCATGGAGTGGGGTCACCCCGCCCGGTTCACGAGCAGGGCGGTGGCTTCCTCGATGGCGCGCTCCAGGCTCTTGCGGAGCTGGGTCGCCTCGGCGATGGACAGGGTGGAGGTCTCGGCCGGCGGTGAGATCATGACGATCCGGCCGGGGCCGGACCACACCTGCACCTGCCGCTTCCGGTCAAGCGCGTCCAGGCAGGCGATGTCCCAACGACGTCCGGTGAACTCGGTCATCCTTGGTCCTTCCACTGTTTGTGGTGGGCGGCACCCGCTTGACATCCCCGGAGCGGCGTGTTGGCTAGCAGCCTGCGACCGGCCGGCGGGTTTCTGCAAGTTGCACTACACGATTGGATGACAGGTCTTTGCGGCCCCTCAAGTCCCGTTCCACACTGAGGTTCGTGCGAAAGGCGGTTGACAGGTGACCATGCAACCGAGCCCCACGGTTCGCAAGCGTCGTCTCGCCAGTGAGCTGCGCCGGCTGCGAGAGACGGCCGGGCTGACCATCGAGGACGTCGGCGAGAAATTGGAGTGCTCGCCGTCCAAGATCAGTCGCATCGAGACGCTACGGGTCGGGGTCACACCCCGGGACGTGCGCGACATGCTACTGCTCTACGGGGTGCCGGAGGAACAGCGAGAATATCTCGTGCAGATCGCCCGCGAGGCCCGGATCAAGGGCTGGTGGGAATCCTTCGGCGACGTCGGTCGCGGAGCCTTCCTCGGCTTCGAGGCCGAGGCGGCCATCCTGCGCACCTACAACGCGATGCTGGTGCCCGGACTCGCGCAGAGCGAGGCCTACATCCGGGCCCTGATCGCCGAGGGCGCGCCGGACATGTCGCCGGACGAGGCGGAACGCCGGATCACGATGCGCCTGACGCGCAAGCGGATCCTGGAGCGCGAGGACCCTCCTCGGGTCTCGTTCGTGCTCGACGAGAGCGTGCTGCGGCGTCCGGTCGGCGGTCCCGACGTCATGCGGACCCAACTGGAACACCTGGTGGACCTGTCCACCCGACCGAACGTCACCTTCCAGGTGATCCCTTTCGCGCACCGCTCGTACCCCGGTATGGGCGCGTCATTCGTGATCATGGAATTCCCCGACCCCGCCGACCGCGACGTGGTCTACGTCGAAGGCACGGTCGACGGGACGTTCCAGGAGAACGCCGATGAGGTCGACTACCACTCGATGCTGTGGGGGCATCTGGTCGCCGCGGGGCTGAGCCCCAAGGACTCGGTGGCCTTCATCGCGGACGCGGCCGGTCAATTCGACTAGCTCCCGGCCGGGCCGTGCGGCAGGCGGCGGGCGAGGGGCTGCAACCAAGGAGTGTGCTGTCGTGATCGAAACCCAGGCCGAGCTGACCTGGCGGAAGAGCAGCTACAGCGGTCCCCGCGACGTGTGCTGCGTGGAGATCGCCTTCGCCGGTGCGGACACGGCGGTCCGCGACTCGAAGAACCCGGCCGGAGGCTCGCTGCTGGTCGGCGAGGCCGGCTGGCGGCGGTTCCTGGCCATTGCGAGCCGGGACGGGTTCGCCCGGGACTGACACCCGTCGTCGAGGCGCCGTGGGGACACCGCCCCACGGCGCGCCAACGGCCTCGGACGAAGGCGCGCGTCCGAGGCCGGTGATGGGGGACGCGAACCGATCGATGTTCCGCCGCCGCGGGCTGTTGCCCTCTGCACATCGATCGGCCCGCGTCGTCTGTGGGGAGCTTGCGGGCTCCTGGCTGGTTCCATCGGGTGGAACTGGTAACAATGATTACTGAACCGTCCACACAACCTCTGGAGTACGTCTGGAGGCCCGATTAGGCTTCGATCGCCGCACGTGGCGGCCTGGAGGACTGATCGCTTGTCGGACGGTGGATCAACCTGGTGGTTCGAGGTGCTGGGCGCGCTGCGGGCCAGCCGGGACGGCCAGGACGTGGCGCTGGGGGCGCCCAAGCAGCGGGTCGTGTTCGCGGTCCTGGTGCTGGGGCGCAACACGGTCGTGGGCCGCGACCAGATCATCGACGCGCTGTGGGGCGAGACCGCCCCGAGCAGCGCGGTCAACGTCGTGCACACCTACGTGGCGGGCCTGCGACGGGCGCTGGAGCCCAGCCGGGCCAGCCGTGAGCAGGGGGACCTGCTGCGGTCGGCCGGCGACGGCTACCGGCTGCGGCTGGACCCGTCGTGGGTGGATCTGGACGTCTTCGACGCCAGAACGGCCGCGGCCGCCCGCCTGCGCGCCGCCGGAGACCTGGTCGCCGCCGGTGAGGAACTGGACGCCGCCCTCGCGTTGTGGCGGGGCGACCCGCTCGGCGGGCTGCCCGGCCTGTTCGCCGAGGTGGAGCGCAGCCGGCTGGTGGAGCGGCGCCTGACCGTGCTGGAAGAGCGCGCCGACCTGCGGCTGGCCCTGGGGCGCGGGGCCGACGTGGTGGCCGAGCTGTCCCGACTCGTGGCCGAGTATCCGCTGCGTGAACGCCTGTACGGCATGACGATGCGGGCCCTGTGCCAGACCGGCCGGCAGGCCGAGGCGCTGGCGACCTACCGCACGGCCCGCGAGGTGCTGATCGACGAGCTGGGCGTGGAGCCGGGGCCCGAGCTCCAGCGGCTGCACCAGGCCGTGCTGGCCGGCGAGGACCTGGCCGGCGGCGGCGAGCAGCGGCCGCAGGTGGTCGTGCAGGCCGCCGTGCCCGGGCAGCTGCCGCCGGATCCGGCCAGCTTCGTCGGCCGGGAGGACCTGCTCGACCGGCTGGACGAGCTTCGCGCCGAGACGCCGTCCGGCCTGGTCGTGGCCATCACCGGCCCGGCCGGCGTCGGCAAGACGGCGCTGGCCGTGCACTGGGCGCACCGCGTGCGGGCCGACTTCCCCGACGGCCAGCTGCACGTCGACCTGCACGGCTACGACCCGCAGCGGGACCCGCTGGACGCCAACGAGGTGCTGCGGCGCTTCCTGCGCGCGCTGGGGGTGGCCGCCGGCGAGGTGCCGTCGACCGTGGACGAGCGGTCGGCGCTGTTCCGGACCCTGGTCTCGGACCGCCGGATGATCATCGTGTTGGACAACGCGCGCGGCTCCGACGAGCTGATGCCGCTGCTGGCCGGCTCCGGCTGCTGTGTGCTCGTGACCAGCCGGCGGCGGCTGGACGGGCTGGTCGCGCACGCCGACGCCAAGCTGCTGGACGTCGACCTGCTCAGCGACGACGAGGCCGTGAACCTGCTCGGCCGCATCGCCGGCAGCGCACGACTGCGCGAGGAGCCGGCCATGGTGGCGAGGCTGGCGTCGCTGTGTGACCGGCTGCCGCTGGCGCTGCGCATCGCCGCCGCGCGGCTGGCCGTCGCGCCACGGCAGCCCGTGGCGGCACTGGTGTCGGAGCTGGACGACGAGCAGGGGCGGCTGGCCGCTTTGGGGCTGGAGGGCGGCGCCAGCGCCGTGCGGTCGGCGTTTGACGCCTCGCGCCGTGCGCTGCCGCCGTTGCCGGCGCGGCTGCTGGCGCTGCTGGGCCTGCACCCGGGGCACGACATCACCCCGCACATGGTCGCCGCGCTGGCCGAGGTGCGGCTGTGCGACGCCAGCCGCGCGCTGGACTCGCTGGAGGCGGCGCACCTGCTGACCGTCAGCGAGCCCGGGCGGTACATGCCGCACGACCTCATGCGCGCCTACTGCGTCACCCTGGCCGGGGAGGAGCTGAGCGAGGACGAGCAGCGGGTCGTGGCCGGACGCATGCTCGACTACTACCTGTACTGCGCCGACCTGGCCGACGGGCTGCTGCCGATCACGCGAGGAAACGTCGACATCGCGCCGTCCTTCGTGCCGGCCGAGATCCCGGTCATCGACTCCGCCGCCACGGCCATGGCGTGGCTGGAGGCCGAGCGGGTCAACCTGCTGGCCGCCGCCGCGTACGCCGTCACGCACGACTGGCCCGTGCACGCGTGGCAGCTGCCGTACACGCTGAGCCGGCTGTTCTGGCTGCTGGCCGACCGTGACTCGTGGCTGGCCACGCACGAGGCCGCCACGCCCGTGGTGCGTAGGTTGAAGGACCCGCTGGCCCAGTTCGTCACGTTGCACAACCTGGGCGTGGTGCTGACGCTGCACGAACGCTACGACGAGGCACTGGCAGCGGAACGGGAAGCGCTTTCCGTGAGCCGCCGGCAGGGCCACGGCGAATGGCAGGCGCGGGCGTACACCTCCATCGCCAACATCCTCACGTCCACCGGCCGCGCCGACGAGGCCGAGACGCAGTACCTGCGGGCCGCCGAGATCAGCAAGCGCACCGGGGCCCTGTTCGCCGAGGCCAACAACCTGCACAACCTGGCCTGCCTGTACGCCGGGGAGCAGCGCCACACCGAGGCCGTGCAGCAGCTGCGGGCGGCCATGGACATCTACCGCGAGCTCGGCGACGCCGTCGGCCAGACCGCCGGTCTCAGCACCCTGGCCGAGTCCCTGGTCGCGCTGGGCAAGGGGGCCGACGCGCTGACCGCGGCCAAGGAGGCGCTGGAGGTCGCCGTCGAGGCCGGCAGCGTCTACCACCAGGGCATCGCCCACGACCGCATCGCCCAGGCCCTGGACTATCTCGGCGACCAGTCGGCCGTGCCGCACTGGCAGCGCTCCCTGTCGGTGTTGAGCGACCTCGGCGCCCCCGAGGCCGACGGCGTCCGCGCCCGCCTGGCCCGCGCCCGCGTCTCGGTGCGTACCCCCGCCTGAACCCCCGCGAGTTGCTGAGGGGCCTTACCTCGGCCTCAGTGGCGGTCACGCCGTCCGGGTAAGGGATCGGGTAGGTGTTCGTCGGATGCCGCCGGGCCGGCCTCAGGACGACCGTCCACCTTGTCGGAAACCGATGAGGAGGAAGCGATGTTGGAGTACAGCGCGCCGGAGTCGATCCGGGCCGAGGTCGAGTACCGGCAGTCGCGGGCCAAGGAGCTGGCCCGCCCGATGGGCTCGCTGAGCCGGCTGCCCCGGTTGTTCAAGTGGCACCGGCACAGTGACGACCGTGACCCGAAAGCGGCCCGCCACGCGGCCTGAGGTGTGCGACCATGCCCACCGTGCCGCGCCTGGGATCGGGAATTCCGCTGGTGGCACGCAGCGCGGAGATCGGCCGCCTGCGTGCCGCCCTCGCGCGGGCCGATGAGGGCCGGGCCGGGGCGGTGCTGGTGTCGGGGGACGCCGGCGTTGGCAAGACCCGGCTGCTGACCGACCTGGCCACCACCGCCGAGCGGGACGGGGCGCTGGTCCTGATCGGGCGGTGCGTCGGCTCCGGGGCCGGCCTGCCGTACCTGCCGTTCGCCGACGTGCTCGCGCAGCTGCGCGGCGACCATCCCGAGGCCCTGCGCAGCCGGCCCGCGCTGGCCCGGCTGCTGCCGGACCTGGCGGTCCAGCCGTTGAGCCGTGAGGACGACGCCGAGCTGGGGCAGCTCCAGCTGTTCGACGCCGTGCACAGCCTGCTCGCGGAGCTGTCTTCCGAACGTACGGTCGTGCTCAGCGTCGAGGACGTGCACTGGGCCGACTCCTCGTCCCGGAACCTGTTGACCTTCCTGCTGTCGCGGCTGAGCGCACAGCGTCTGCTCGTCACCGTCACCTATCGCGCCGACGAGCTGCACCGCCGGCATCCGTTGCGTCCCGTGCTGGCCGAGCTGGTTCGGCTGACCGCGGTGGAACGCCTCGATCTGATGCCGTTCAACAGCTCCGATGCGGCTTTGTTCGTTCGGGCGTTGGCCGACGACGATCTCACCGACGCGCAGGTGCAGCGCATCGCCGAACGCTCCGAGGGCAACGCTTTCTTCGCCGAGGAGCTGTTGGCCAGCAGCGTGGACTGCGGTTGCGACGACCCGGGCATGCCGACCGCGCTGGCCGATGTGCTGCTGGCCCGGATCGAACGCCTCAGCCCGCAGGCCCAGCAGGTGCTGCGCGCCGCTTCGGCCGGCGGGCGGCGGGTTCGCTACGAGCGGCTGCACGAAGTCGCCGGCATGGCGCCGCCCGAGTTGGAGGAGGCGCTGCGGGAAGCCGTGCAGCACAACGTGTTGGTCGACGTGAACGAGCACTATGCGTTCCGGCACGCCCTGTTGCGCGAGGCCATCTACACCGACCTGCTGCCGGGGGAGCGGGTTCGGCTGCACGCTTCTTACGCCCAGCTGATCAAGTCTGAGCAGGGAATCCGTGGCAACGCGGCAAAATTGGCGTACCACAGCATGGAGAGCCACGACCTGCCGCAGGCGCTGGCCGCTTCCGTGCAGGCCGCCAGCGAGGCCGACGACGCCGGCGCGCCTTCCGAGGCGCTGCACTACACCGAGCAGGCGTTGAAGATCTGGCCGGCGGTTTCCGATCCCGAGAAGTTCGCCGGCGTCACCGAGTTGGCGCTGACCAAGAAGGCCAGCTGGTTCGCCATCAGCGCCGGGGAGCTGGAGCGGGGGATCGCCTTCGCCCGCCAGGCTGTCCGCATCTCCGACGGCGAGGCGAAGATCGAAGCCTTGCGGCGCCTGGCCATGGCAGTGGCCAATTTGGACGGTCGCGAGCACGAGGCCGCCGCCGTGATCGACGAGGCGTGGGAACTCGTGCACGCTCAGCCCGAGTCCGTGAACAAGGCTTGGGTGATGGCCGTCCGCTCCCGTCTGATGCGCGCCGTCTGCCGGCCCGGCGCCCGTGAGGCGGCCGAGGAGGCTGTGCGTTCCGCCGTGCAGACCGGTTCTCGCAGTGCCGAGGCCGACGCGTTGATCACCATCGCCGTGATCGCCGAGAAGGACGGGCTCGTCGAGGACGCCTGCTCCCGTCTGATCATCGCCCGGGACCGGGCCATCGAGGCCGGGGCTTTGAACGTCGAGCTGCGGGCCTGGTTCAACCTCGGCGTCAACCGCTACGAGCAGGGCCTCGTCGGCGAGGCCGTCAAGGTCTTCTCCGAGGGTCTGCGGCGCTCCGAGCAGAACGGATTGTCTTGGAGCCCTTCGGGTTTCCAGCTTCGAGCGCTGTTGGCCATCGCCCGTTACGTCGCCGGCGACTGGGTCGGCAGTGCCGCCGCCGCGCAGCTACCCGGTGATCCCGTCGCCAACCTCGGCACCGCCATCGTCGCCGCCTCCGGCCTGCTCACCGAGGTCGGCTCCGGCCGCCTCGACCGGGCCGAGCTGCTGCTCCAGCGCCTTCGTCCCGAGTGGCGCCGCGACATCCAGCTGCCCTTGTTCTGCACCGTCGCCGCCGTCGAGCTGCACAGCTGGCGTGGCCGTCCCGACCTCGGGATCGCCGCCGCCCAGGACGGTCTCGACACCTTGGAGGCCGCCGAGCCCGGGCTCACCGGCGAGATTCGCCTTGCCGCCCTTGGTGTTTCCGCCGCCGCCGACTTCGCCCGCCTCGCCCGCCGCCGTCGCGACGCCGAGTCCTCCGCCCTGGATTCCGCCGCTCGGTTCCTCTCCCTTGGCGAGACTGCCGCCAAGGCCCGTCCCCGTAGCGGCAAGCTCGGTCCCGAGGGCATCGCCTGGCACCTTCGCCTCGCCGCCGAGGCCACCCGCCTCGACGACGGCACCGGCGACCCCGCCGCTTGGCGCCGCGTGGTCGACGCCTTCGGCTATGGCCACGCCTACGAGCGCGCCTTGGCCCGTTGGCGCCTCGCCGCCGCGTTGCTCGCCGACGACGCCCGTGACGAGGCCGCCCAGCAACTCCGCCTCGCCGCCGAATCCGCCGACCGTCTCGGCGCCGTCCCTTTGTCCGCCGCTCTGTCCGAGCTCGCCAAGCGTTCCCGCATCCAGCTCGGCGACGCCGCCCCCCGCGACACCGTCGACCTCCTCACCCCTCGCGAACGCTCCGTGCTTTCCCTCGTCGCCTTGGGGCGGACCAACCGCGAGGTCGGCGAGGAGCTCTTCATCAGCGAAAAGACCGTCAGCGTGCATTTGTCGCGCATCATGGCCAAGCTCGGCGCCAGCCGCCGCGCCGAGGCCGTCGCCACCGCCTACGACCGCGGGTTGTTGGAGTCCTGACCGCCGTTGCTCTCCCGCTCCTCGACGACCTTGGTCATCCACGCCACGTGGGCCATGGCCTGCTCCTCGGACACCGGCACGGCGTCGTAGTACTCACGGCCCGAGCTGATCCGATAGAGCTTGTCGGACCGCACCCATTCGAGGTCGGTGGTGAAGGTCTCCTCGCCGGTCAGCTCGAAGCCGGTGTCCTGCTTGCGAATCACGGCACCCGGATGCTCCATTGAGTCGCCGCTGTCGATGATGAAGTAGTACTGGTAGCCCTTGGCCTCGACGTCGGCCAAGCGCTGGGCCAGCACGCGCTCGTAGCGCTTGACCTCGAGACCGGAGATCGGCACGGCGCCGGCGCCCAGGATTTCCAGCGTGAAACGTGAGCTCTGCTTCCATCCGGAGTCCGGCGTGAAGAAGTCGACGAGGGCGGTCGGGGGTTCGGCCCTGCGCGCGCGGACGAGCGCATACGGGGACTCACGTGAGAAGCCGTCGGTCACGAGAACGTAGTACCGATACTGGAACACTGTCGCGCTTTCCTGATCGAGGCCGTGGTCCGGCGTCGATCAGGACGCCGGACCACGGGCTCAGTTGTGTCACTACTCGACTTGTCCAGGCCCGGTCCGCGGACTCGACGACGCCGAACTCCTTTGGTCTGAGCCCGTTTGCGGGGCCCTTCAGCACCATCAGCCCGTGTCCCATGGCACCAGAAGGCGCTGCACGGCGCCGTTCGCCGGGCAGCATCGTCATCGGATGTTTCTCCGTGACTCTTTCATCTCCTTCTTGAAGCGCTTCGTCAGCACCTTCCGGACCTGTTCCGCCTCCTGCTCGGTGATCTCCTCGAAGTCCCAGTAGAGCGATCCCCGACGGATCCGCTCGATGATGTTGTCCGGCTTCCACAGCAACTGCGGCGCGAACGTCTCCTCGTCAGGAGTCGAGGGCGGGGTTCCCCAGGCGCGAACGAGACCGAACGGATTCTCCCGCGAGAAGTTCTCGTCCACGATCGCGTAGTACCGGTACTCACGGTCTGACACAGCCACCTCCTGTCATCACTTCAGCTTGATCTTTTCAGCGAGATCAGGGACGGGCACATCGCCGGAGATCAGCCTCGTCGGCGCGTCGGCGAGGTCCTGCTCGATCCGGGGCACTCGATGAACTGCTTGTTGAGCGCCTGCCGCTTCTGCTCGGCCTGGTCCTTGCCATCCGTTCGGCCTCGGCGGCCTCGGCCTTCGCATCGACGAGCTGATCAACCTCAGTTCGAAGCGCTGCATGGACGTCAAGCCACGTCGAGGGCCTGATCGACCTGGTTCCCGGCGCCATCGAGCTCAAGGGCGTGCAGTCGGGACGGTGCCTGGAGGTGATCGGTCCGTGGCAGAACCCGGGCGACCCGGCCGACCAGGACCTGACCCGCACCGAGATCTGGGACTGCACGCAGGCCGGCAAACAGATCTGGACCGTCATCCCGCTCGGTGACCACAAGTTCTCCCTGAAGAACCAACAGTCCGGCAAGCGCCTCGACGTGTACAACGGCGATCCGGGCAACGGCATCGCGCTGACCCAGTTCCGCTGCCACGGCGGCGCCAGCGAGCAGTTCGTCTTCCCCAAGGGGGACAACGGCTCCTTCGCGATGCAGAGCGTGCTCACGAGCAGGTTCACCGACGTGCTGCTCCATGGTGTGGACAACGGCGTCACGGTCGGCATCTACGACCGGAACAACCAGAGCAACCAGCAGTGGACCGCCGTCCAGCTCACCACCGCCTGAGTGGATTCCTCCCGTACGGTTGGGTGCGGGAGGAATTCCGGTGCGGGCGTGTCGAGACCTGCGGAAATGGCCGCTGACCAGGCGGGGGCGGCACCGGGGCCCGAGGTTGTACGCCTGAGGGATGACCTGCGTCAGCCCTGGGGACGACGGGGGTTCCCGCCCGCGAGTGGATGTTGACGGACGCCGCCCGCCCCTAGGTTCTGCCTCATCGACTTCCAGGTGAGGAGCAAGGCATGTCTGCTGTGGCGTCCGACGTCGGACTCCGGACCGCGGTTCAGGCGCGGGAGCTGGTGAAGGTGTACGGCCGGGGCGACACGGCGGTGCGGGCCCTTGACGGGGTGAACGTGGCGTTCGCGGCCGGGCGGTTCACGGCGATCATGGGACCGTCGGGCTCCGGCAAGTCGACGCTGATGCACTGCCTGGCCGGCCTGGACTCGGTGGACCACGGCCAGGTCTACATCGGACAGACGGACATCACGAAGCTGTCGGACCGGGACCTGACGCGGCTGCGCCGGGACCGGGTGGGCTTCGTGTTCCAGTCGTTCAACCTGCTGCCGACGCTGACGGCGGAGCAGAACATCCTGCTGGGACTGGAACTGGCCGGCAAGAAGCCGGACAAGGCCTGGTACGACACGATTGTGGACACGATCGGCCTGCGCCAACGGCTGAGCCACAAGCCGAGTGAGCTGTCGGGCGGCCAGCAGCAGCGGGTGGCGTGCGCCCGGGCACTGGTGGCGCGGCCGGAAGTGGTGTTCGCGGACGAGCCGACCGGCAACCTGGACTCGAGGTCGGGCGCGGAGGTGCTGGACTTCCTCCGGATGTCGGTGCGCAAGCTGGGCCAGACGGTGATCATGGTGACGCACGACCCGGTGGCCGCCTCGTACGCGGACCGGGTGGTGCTGCTGGCGGACGGCCGGCTCGCCGGCGAGATCAACCAGCCCACCGCCGACTCGGTCCTGTCGGCCCTCAAGCACCTGGGAGCGTGATGTTCCGGGCCACGCTCGCGGGTCTGCGCGCCCGCACGGCGCGGATGGTGCTGTCCTCGATAGCGATCATCCTCGGCGTCGCCTTCGTCAGCGGCACGCTGATCCTGGGCAACGCCCTCAACGCACAGGTGCACGACAGCCTGGCCCGCCAGACGCGCGGCGTCGACGCGTCGGTGCTGGTCAACTACGACAGCCAGAAGTCGTCGTCGGCCAACACCACAAAACTGGGCCAGGACACGGTGGACGCGGTCCGCAAGATCCCGGGTGTCGCCGGGGCGGACGGCCGCGGCGGCGGCTCGCTGCCGCTGATCAAGGCGAACGGCAAGGCGGTGCCGGCGTTCGTCTCGACCATCGAGACGACCCCGCAGCTGCGGGAGTTCGACCTGGTCGAGGGGGCCTTCCCCAAGGCGGACAACGAGGTGGCGCTGGACACCCGCACGGCCAAGTCGACGGGCATCGGCGTCGGCCAGAAGGTCTCGGTGCTGAGCAAGAACGACACGCCGGTGCCGCTGACGGTGGTCGGCACGTACAGCCAGGGCGCCAACGCGATCTCGGTGATGTCGGACAACCAGGTCCTGCTGACGCCGAGCGGCATCGCGGCCCTGGACAAGCAGTCGAACGTCTACCAGGTCGTGGTGGCGGCGGCCCCGGGCGTGAGCCAGCAGACGCTGGTGGACCGGATCTCGGCCCAGCTGGGCCAGTCCTACAAGGTGCAGACGGGCGACGCGATCACCCAGGAGGCGCTGCAGAACGCCGGCCGGGGCTCGAACGGCCTGACCCAGTTCATGCTGATCTTCGCGCTGATCTCGCTGGTGGTCGCGGCGATGGTCATCTACAACACGTTCACCATCCTGATCGCCCAGCGCACCCGTGAGCTGGCCCTGATGCGCTGCATCGGCGCGGGCCGCGGCCAGGTGTTCGGCAGCGTGCTGCTGGAGGCCTTCGTGATGGGCCTGGTCGCCTCGGTGCTGGGCCTGGGCGCGGGCCTCGGCCTGGCGGCGCTGCTGCAGAAGGCGGTCGGCTGGTTCAGCGGCGCGGCGACGGAGGTGAGCGTCCCGCTGTCGGGCACGGTGGTGATCGCGGCCTTCGCGATCGGCGTCCTGGTCACGGTGGCGTCGGCGGCCCTGCCGGCGCTGCGCGCGACGAAGGTGGCCCCGCTGGCGGCGCTGCGCGCCCAGCCGGACAGCCACGACGAGGTCCGCCGCACGAGCGTGCTGCGGGTGGTCGGCGCGGCGATCCTGCTGCTCGGCGGGGGCGGCCTGATCGGACTGGGCATGGGCTCGAAGGACCCGGACTCGGCGCTGTTCGTGGTCGGCGGCGGCACGATGGTGATGCTGCTGGGCGTGATCGTGCTGGGCCCGCTCATCGTGGGCCCGATCAACAAGCTGCTCGGGGTGATCCCGTCGATGCTGTTCGGCGTGCCGGCCAAGCTGGCCACGGCCAACGCCGGCCGCAACCCGCGGCGCACCGCGGCCACCACGGCGGCCCTGGTCATCGGCGTCACCATCGTCACGATGATCACGGTGGTCGCCACCAGCGGCAAGCAGGCCGCGGGCGCCGAGGTGGACAAGCGCTTCCCGGCCGATTTCACGGTCAGGTCCTCGGTGTACGACCACCCGCTGCCGGCCACGCTGCCCGGCCAACTGCGCGGCGTGCCGCAGATCGGCCAGGTCGCGGCCTCGACGGCGACGTCCATGACGGTGGCCCAGTCCGGCGACCAGGAGATCCAGGGCATCGACCGGTCGGCGGTCGGCACCATGGTCAACCCGAAGCTGGTCAGCGGCGACCTGGCCCAGCTCGGCCCGGGCACGATCGCGCTGAACAAGCAGGCGGTGGGCACGGCCAAGCTGGGCGACCAGCTGCTGGTCAGCACGGCCGACGGCAACAAGATGCTCAAGCTGGTGGCGATCTACGACGCCCGTGAGCTGGACGACGGCCTGGTCACGCTGGACACGTTCGCCGCCGTCGCACCCAAGGTCGTCGGCTACGACCAGCTCCTGGTCAAGCTGAAGCCGGGCGTGAGCCTGAGCGACGCGCAGAACGCGATGGACAAGGCGACGGCGTCGGTGCCGGTGGCCCAGGTGGACAGCGCGGCGGCGACCAAGGAGCAGCTCAACGGCGAGATCGACAGCCTGCTGGCGCTGATGTGGGCGCTGATCGGGCTGGCGGTGGTGATCGCCCTGTTCGGCATCGCCAACACGCTCGGCCTGTCGGTGCTGGAGCGCACGAGGGAGTCGGCGCTGCTGCGGGCGCTCGGCCTGACTCGGGGCCAGCTGCGGTTCATGCTGGTGATCGAGTCGGTGCTGATGGGCGTGATGGGCGCGCTGATCGGCGTGGTCATGGGCGGCGTGTTCGCCTGGGTGCTGATCGAGGCGCTGTCCAGCCCCGACCTGGTGCTGAGCCTGGTCATCCCGGGCGGGCAGTTGGGCGTGCTGCTGCTGGCGGCGATCCTCGCCGCGGTGGTCGCGGCCCTGATGCCGGCCCGCCGCGCGGCTCGCACGTCGATCGTCGCGGGCATGGCCGAAGCGTAAATCCCGGACCGGGTGGGGCTCGTCCGTCGGGGGCGAGCCCCATTCGTGTATCCACAGCCGGATACGGTGCTCCTGAACACCCAGGTGGCGAATGTCCTGGGGGACGCATGGAACTTCGGCTGCTCGGGCCGGTGCAGGCGCGGATCGGGGAGACGGTTGTCGACCTCGGCCCGCGTCAGCGCCGACTCGTGCTCGCGGTGCTCGCGATGGAGGTGAACCGGCTGGTCCCGGTGGACCGGCTGGTCGAGCTGGTGTGGCCGGTGCGGCCGCCGCGCACGGCCTCGCACGCGGTCCGGGTGTCGGTGTCGAGCATCCGCGCCCTGCTCTCGGAGGCCGACGCCGACCTGGCCGTGGTCACGCGGGGCTCGGGCTACCAGCTCAACGCCGACCCGATGCTGATCGACGTGCACCGGTTCCAGGCCGTGGTCGCGCAGGCCCGCACGGCCGCGGACGACGCGTCCCGGCTGGGCCTGCTGGACGAGGCGCTGGCGCTGTGGCGGGGGCCGGCGCTGGTCGACACGGCCGACCCCGAGGTGATCGACCAGCTGGTCGCCGGGGTCACCGAGGCCCGGCTGGTGGCCCAGGAGGACCGCTTCGACACGCTGCTACGACTGGGCCGGCACCAGGAGGCGCTGAGCGAGCTGACCACGCTCGCCGACCAGCATCCGAGCCGGGAACGCCTGGTCGGGCAGCTGATGCTGGCCCTGCATCGCGGCGGCCAGAGCAGCCGGGCGCTGGCGGTGTCGCGGCGGACCCGGGTGCTGCTGGCCGAGGAGCTGGGCATCGACCCGGGCGAGGAGCTGGCCCGGCTGGAGCTGTCCATCCTGCGCAACGACCAGGCGCTGACCATCACCGCGCCCCGGCCGTCGGTGGCGATGACGGCGCCGGCGCTGCTGCCGCCGGCCATCGGCGATTTCACCGGCCGCGAGGCGCAGTTCGCCGCGCTGGACGCGGCCGGCGCGGTCAAGCTCGTCGTCGGCACTGCCGGCGTCGGCAAGACGGCCCTGGTGGTGCAGTGGGGGCACCGGGTGCGGGCCCGGTTCCCGGACGGGCAGCTCTACGTCAACCTCAACGGCTATTCCGTGGGCGCGCCGGTGCAGCCGCTGCACGCCCTGTCCCAGTTCCTGCGGGCCGTCGGCGTCGAGCCGGACCAGGTGCCGGTCGACCTGGCCGAGGCGACCGGCCTCTACCGTACCCTGCTGGCCGACCGGAAAGTGTTGGTGCTGCTGGACAATGCCGTCAGCGCGGAGCAGGTACGGCCGCTGCTGCCGGCCGGCGCCGGCTGCCAGGTGCTGATCACCAGCCGCGATCGCCTCGACGGGCTGGTCGCGATGGAGGGCGCGCAACGGCTGGCGTTGGACGTGATGTCCCCCGGCGAGGCACTTTCCTTGCTGCGCCGGATGATCGGCGCCGAGCGGATCGACGCCGAGCCGGCGGCGGCGGCCGCGCTGGCCGGCACGTGCGCCCATCTGCCGCTGGCGCTGCGGATCACCGCGGCGCAGCTGGCCAACCACCAGTGGCGGCCGATCGCTGATCACGTCGACGCGCTGACCCAGGGCGATCTGTTGGCGTCACTGCGAATCGACGGCGACGAGCAGAGCGCCGTCCGCGCCGCGTTCGACCTGTCGTACTCGGGGCTGAAGCCGGAGGCGCAGGAACTGTTCCGCCGCTTGGGTCTGGTGCCGGGACCGGACGTCAGCGCCGCCTCGGCGGCCGTGCTGATCGAGGCAACTCCTGGCGATACCGCGAGATTGCTGGACCAGCTGGCCGCGGCGCACCTGGTCGACCAGCCGGTGCCCAGCCGCTATACCTGTCACGACCTGTTGCGACAGTACGCCCGTGAGCGCTCGCACGAGCAGGACAGCGCCGAGGAACGGGAAAACGTGCTGTGCCGGCTGCTCGACCTCTACCTGCGGCACACCCGCGCGGCGGTCGGCGTGCTGTACCCGCACATGCTCCAACTGGTGCCGCCGACCAAGGACGTGTTCGCCGACTCGGCGTCCGCGCGGAGCTGGCTGGACGCGGAGCGGCCCGGCGTGGTCGCCGCCATCCATGACGCCGCGCGGGCCGGGCAGCGCGAACGGGCCTGGCTGCTGGCCGACGCGATTCGCGGTTACCTGTACCACAGCGGGGACATCGCCGACTGGTTCGCGGTGGCCCGGCTGGCGGTGGCCGTGTCCGCGGACGATCCGAAGGCGAAGGCCGCCGCGTTGTTCAGCCTCGCCACCGCGCACTACGCCGTGAACCAGTACACCGAGGCGGTCGAGCTGTGGACCGCGTCGCTGGAGCTGTGCCGGCAGACGGAGTGGTTGCCGGGCCAGGCATCCGTGCTGAACAACCTCGGGCTGATCGAGGTGTCCACCGGCGAGCTGGACAAGGCCTCCGCGTACTACGAGCAGGCGCTGCGGATCGGCCTCATGCTGGGCAACCGGTTCACCGAGAAGATGGCGCTGGCCAATCTCGGCATCGCCTGCCAGCAGCGGGGCGAGCTGGACCGGGCGGTGGACTTCTACCGGCGGGCGCTGGTTGTCACCCGAGAGATCGACCAGCGGGGCGAGGGCGCCGTGCTGATCTACCTGGGCCGGTCGCTCGAGCTACGCGGCGACGTGGACGAGGCGTTGGACAGCTGCCTGGCCGGCCTGGCGTTGAGCCGGGAGGTCGGCGCGCGCAACAACGAGGCGCAGTCGCAGCTGTATATCGCCGATATCCAGCAGGCGGCCGGCCGCCGGGAGGAGGCGCTGGCCGCCGCGCGGGCGGCCATCGAGATCGCCGCCGATCTCGGCGACCTGCGGACCGAGGCCGGCGGCTGGGTCACGCTCGGCGCGATCCTCGGCGGCACCGAGGAATGCGAGCGGGCGGTCACCCTGGCCCGGGCCATCGGCGCCCGCTACGACGAGTGCAACGCCCTGATCACCTTGGCCGCCAACGTGTTGCCCACCGGCGCCGTCGGGCAGGCCAACGACTACGCGCAGCACGCGCTGAGCCTCGCCCGCGACGTCGGCTACCGCGTCCTGGAGGGACGGGCGCTGTCGGTGCTGGCCGACATCGCGCTGGCCGGGACGCAGACCTCGAAGGCGGTGGTGCTGGCCACCGAGGCCCTGACCGTGCAGCGGCAGTGCGGCGACCGGCTCGGCGTCGCCGCGACGCTGTGCGTGCTCGGCATCGCGCTGCGGGAGACGGTCGGCCTGGCGGCGGCGTTGCCGCACTGGCGCGAGGCCAGCGACCTCTACCGCCACTGCGCCACCCCGCAGCCCCGACGCCTGAGCGCTCTGCTCGCGGCCTGACCGAGTGTTGGGAAGGGACCATTCCTCCACTCCGCGTGGAGGAATGGTCCCTTCCCAACATGAAGGGGTGCGCTATCGGTGGCGGGTTGTCGTGGGATGGGTCGACGTGGTGGTGGGGTGGTGGCCGCTGAGCGCGAAGTACAGGATCAGGCCGATCACGACGATGGCCAGCAGCACCGCCAGGAAGATCTTCATCTTGCTGTACGGGCGTTCCCCGTGCACCTCGCCGGTGCGGCCGTTGACCAGGATCTGGAAGGTCTTGCCGCCGTAGAGGTAGCAGGCGATCCAGATCGGCAGCAGCATGAGCTTGAAGGTCAGCGCGGTGTAGTTGGTGTTGACGCCGTCGACCCGCTGCTCGTCGCCGCCGATGTCGCGGCGGCAGTCGTCGTGGATGACCGAGGACATCCGCCGCTTGGCCTCGTCCAGGCCGGTCTCGGGCTCCACGTCGTAGCGCAGCGCGGTGAAGCCGGCCAGGTACTGCGGCGCGAACGGCGCGGCCTCGGGCAGCGGCCACGGCGCCAGCGCGTCCACCTTGGCCGGCGGCACGTTGGTCGTGTTGCCCGGCACCACCACGTCGTCGAAGAACCGCTCGACCTGCCCGGAAACCGGGTACCAGCGCGTCCTCTGAACCCGCCGGGTCTGGGTCCTGCCGTCGGAGTCGGTGTAGGTCTCGGTGACGTAGTAGTGCTCGCCGCGGGCCCCGGAGTAGCTGGAGTAGGTCTGCGAGTCGTAGGTCCAGTGCGGCACATAGGTGCCCCTGGTCGACTCGGCCTCGCTGACCTTCTTCAGCGCGTTGGGCGCGAACCAGCGGGACTTGATCCACTTGCGCAGCGACTCGCGCATCCCGTTGCGGTCCAACAGGAACGGCAGCACGGCCTCGGGCATGATCTGCCCGCTGGCGTGGGGATCGAGCACCAGCGGGCTGCCGCAGAACTGGCACTGGGTCGCGGTGTCGTTGCTCTGGGTCTGCGCGGCGCAGCGCTGGCACACGTAGACGTACGCGGCCAGCTGCGCGACGGGCTTGCGCGGCAGTGTGCCGAGCTCGGCTAACGCGTGCTCCTGAACCACCTGGTCGCCGTGGCTGATCTGCTGCTCGTACCCGCAGTACGGGCAGCGCATGGCGGTCGTGCCGGGCGCGAACTCGACGCGCGCGCCGCAGCCGCCGCACGGGAAGGCGTTGGGGGACACGGTCCCGCCCGCCGGGTTGGGTCCACTCATCGGCTCAGCCCTGCGGGGGCAGCGGCGGCGGGGTGGCGCCGAACAGCGACGCCAGCTCCGGCACCTGCGCGGCCGGCGTCCACTGGGCCATGCCCTGGTGCCACACCAGCGACTGCGGCGTCAGCTGGCCCGAGCCGACCTGCTGCCCCAGGCCGTTCTGGTCGAACGGGCCGAGCTGCTGGCCGTTCGCCCCGACGTACCATTGGGTCTGCTGCGGCAGCGGCGGCGGCGCCATCGGCGGCGGTCCCTGCTGCTGGTAGCCCTGGGGCGGCGTGCCGTACGGCTGCTGGTAACCCGGCTGCTGGTACTGCTGCCCGACCCGCTGGCCCAGCGCCATGCCCAGGCCGACGCCGAGACCCTCGCCCGCGCCGCCGGGGTTGTTGGCCGCGTCGCCGATCGCGTTGGCCGTCTGGAACTGGGTGTACTGGTTCAGGTCGCCGACGATGCCCATCTGGGTGCGCTTGTCCAGCGCGGCCTCGACCTCGGGCGGCAGCGAGATGTTCTCGATGACGAACTTGGGGATGGCCAGGCCGACCGAGGCCAGCTCCTGGGTCAGCACCGGGGCCAGCTTGTCGCCGATGGCGCCCTGCTGGGTGGCCAGGTCGAGCATCGGCACGCCGGCGGTGGCCAGCGCGGTGCCCAGCCGGCTGACGATGATGCTCTTGATGTAGTCGCCGACCTCTTCGGTGCGGAACTGGGGGTCGGTGCCGGCCAGCTCGCGCAGCAGCGCCGGCGGGTCGACCACCCGGACCGAGAAGCCGCCGAAGGCCCGCAGCCGGACCATGCCGAACTCGGGGTCGCGCAGGATGACCGGGTTCTGCGTGCCCCACTTGAAGTCGGTGAACTGCCGGGTGCTGACGAAGTAGACCTCGGCCTTGAACGGCGAGCTGAAGCCGTACTTCCAGCCCTTCAGCGTGGACAGGATCGGCATGTTCTGCGTCTGCAGGGTGTACATGCCGGGCGGGAACGCGTCGGCGATCTGTCCCTCGTTGACGAACACGGCCGCCTGGGACTCGCGCACCGTCAACTTCGCGTTCATCTTGATCTCGTTGTCGTGGCGGGGGAACCGCCAGACGATCGTGTCCCGACTGTCGTCGGTCCACTCGATGATGTCGATGAACTCGCCCTTGATCTTGTCGATCAGGCCCATCGGTAACCCCCGTCTCGTGCCGGCCCCCGCCGACGGGTGACCCTATCAATCCCGCTCAGTCATCGTCCCGGGAAGCGCCGCCGCGGGTGGCCCGGGCCGTCCACCGGACGCTGGTCACCTGCGGCTCCATGCTCAGCCGGGACACCGCGGACTCCAGCTGCTTGTCGTCACGGCTCTCGGTCAGCAGGTCGGCGCGCACTTCGACGTAGCCGTCCACGGAGCTGTTACGACTGGACACGGACTGAAGTTGGAACGAAGTGCCGGTCATCGACTGCACCAGGAGTGCCCTTATGTGCGCCTCTGCGTCATCCTTGGTGACGGCCATGAAGGTGTATGAGGTCGTCGTCTCCTCGCCCGACGCGGGCGTGCGGTCCACCGCCCGGCCGACCCAGCGCAGCACCACGTTGGCCACCAGCACCACGACCGTGCCGGCGACGGCCGGCTGGTACAGGCCGGCGCCGGCCAGCGCGCCGACCGCGGCCGAGCACCACAGCGTGGCGGCGGTGTTCAGGCCGCGCACGTTGAGGCCGTCACGCATGATCACGCCGGCGCCGAGGAAGCCGATGCCGGACACGATCTGCGCGGCGACCCGGGTCGGATCGGCGCTGGCGTGCCCGGGCACGGAGTCGAAGCCGTAGCCGGACAGCAGCACGAACAGCGTGGCGCCGGCGGCCACCAGCGCGTTGGTCCGCAGGCCGGCCATGCGCGCCCGGTACTGGCGTTCGAAGCCGATGGCCGCGCCGAGGCCGACGCCGGCCAGCAGGCGCAGCGACATGTCCAGGGTGTCCATGACGAGGATTCCTCACAGCCAGGTGGCGAACTTGCGGACGTAGCCGGTCTTCACGGCCTGCACGAGCGCGCAGTAACCCAGGATCACGGCGGCCAGCCAGCCGAAGTACGGGGCCGGCAGCGCGACCAGGCCGAACAGCCCGGTGAGCGGCAGCGCCAGGCCGACCATGGCTGTCAGCGCGGTCGCGACGATCACCGGCCGGCTGGCGCGGGACCGCCGCTGCGTGCGGATGACGTGCACGATCAGCAGCTGGGACAGCAATCCCTCGACGAACCAGCCGGTACGGAAGGTGGCCGGGTCGTAGTGGCGCATCGCGGCGAACAGGACGATGTCGAACACCGAACTGAGCGGGCCGACCAGCAGCATGAACCGGGCGAGGTCGCCGCCGGCCCATTTGCGAGGGGAGCTCACCTGCTCACGATCCACGCCATCCCATGGGATCGCCAGTTGAGCCAGGTCGTACGCCAGGTTCTGAACCAGCAGCTGCACCGGCAGCATAGGCAGGAACGGCAGGAAAACCGCCGCCGCCAGCACGCTGAGCACGTTGCCGAAGTTGGAGCTGGCCGTCAGCTTCACGTACTTCATCGTGTTGGCGAAGGTCCGCCGCCCGGCCAGCACGCCCTGCGCCAGCACCGTGAGGTCCTTGCGCAGCAGGATGACCTCGGCCGTGTCGCGGGCCACCGGCAGCGCGGAGCCGACGGAGATCGCCAGGTCGGCCTCGCGCAGCGCGGCGGCGTCGTTCACGCCGTCGCCGAGAAAGCCGACCGTGTGGTTGACCTTGAGTTCACGAACGATTTCCGCTTTGCGGGCCGGCGTGGCCTTCGCGTGCACGGTGGCGTCCGGGATGCCGATGTCCCGGCAGACCTTGCGGGCCACCGTCTCGTTGTCGCCCGTGACGACGACGATCTCGATGCCGAGTTCGCGGAGTTGCCTGATCGCGACGGCCGCGGATTCCTTCGGCCGGTCCTGGAAGAAGAGGTGACCGACCGGTTCCGCACCGTCCTCATCGGACAGCTGGTAGATCTCCCGGGCCTCGATCTCCTTGCACCACAAGCCGAGCACCCTCGTGCCGTCGGCTGCCTTGTCGTGGTCCACGGCGCCCTTGGTGACCAGCAGGTGCCGGCCGTCGGTGTCGCGGACGATCACCGACATGCGGCGGCGGTCGTGGTCGAACGGCAGCTCGTCGACCAGCCGGTAGCGCGCCTCCAGCAGGATCCGGTGGTCCGGCTCGACGGCGTCGATCACCGCCCGGTCGAAGGGATTGCGCAGGCCGGTCTGCAAGGCGGAGTTGACGTAGGCCAGCTCCAGCGTGCGCTCGTCGGTCGGCTCCAGCACGATCCGGTCGTCGGTCAGCGTGCCGGTCTTGTCCACGCACAACACGTCCAGCTGCCCGAACGCGTGCACGGCCCGCAGCCGCTTGACGATGACCTGCTTGCGGGACAGGTCGACCGCGCCCTTGGCCAGGTTGGCGGCGACGATCACCGGCAGCATCTCCGGCGTCAGGCCCACGGCCACCGCCACCGCGAACAAAGCCGCCTCGGACCAGTCGCCATGGGTGAGGCCGCTGACCGCCAGCACGATCGGCGCCAGCACCAGCGTGAACCGGATCAGCGTCCAGCTCACCGACCGCATGCCGGCGTCGGCGTCGCGGTCCACGTGCGTCATGCGCTCGGCGATGGAACCCAGGTACGTCTCCGGCCCCGTGCCGACGACCACGGCCGTCGCCGAGCCGCCGACCACAGTGGAGCCGAGGAAGCAGAACACCGGCGAGTCGAGCACGTTGCCGGCGATCCGGTCGGTCGTCACGGTCTTGCGGACCGGCAGCGACTCGCCGGACAGCGTGCCCTGCTCGACCACGAGGTTGTGCGCGACGAGCAGCCGGCAGTCGGCCGGGACAAGGTCGCCGGCCTTGAGGTGCACGATGTCACCCGGCACCAGCAGCTCCACCGGCAGCTCGGTGGTCACCGTGCCCAGCGGGTCGGCGAACCGCCGCGGCGAGCGGCGGCCACGGCGAGCGACCGTCGCGGTGGTCGCGACCAAGGCCCGCAAACGCTTGGCGGCCAGGTCGGAGCGGTATTCCTGGGCGAACCGCAGCAGCACGCTGACCAGCACCATGACCCCGACGGTGAGCGCGCCGGCGACGTTGGCGGTCAGCGCCAGCACCAGGTCGAGGCCCAGCAGCAGGCCGACGAACGGGCTGCGCAGGCAGCGCAGCAGCCGCGCCGTCCAGGGCGGGCCGTCCACGCCGGTCACGCGGTTGCGGCCGTGCCGGGCCAGGCGGGCGTTGCGTTCGAGGGTGGTGAGGCCGGCCGGGCTGACGCCGAGGTGGCGGATCAGCGTGGCGGCGTCCATCGCGGACAGTTCAGTGAGCGTCGCGGCGACGGCGTGCGTCGTCCTGGTCATGAGGAGACTCCCAGCGCGCGTGGGCGAAGGCCACGCGGCACAGGGTCAGTGCATGTACCGGGCGGCCGCGGAACTGCGACTACTTCCGTCGCTACTCACGCGACCACCTCCTCTCGTCCGCATGGAACTCTCGCTCGCCGCGGGTCATGGTACCGACCGGTTGCGACTACCTGCGCAATCTTGTCAACGCCTTGACAGTGAGCGCGGTCACGGTCATGGTGAGAGCGCTCTCACCCTAGTAGTGCACGCTGCGTGCGTCGAGGAGGACGGACGATGGGCAGAAGCCGGACGGTCGCCACCACCGCCGACGGCTGCTGGGACACCTTCGCCGGCTTCGGCCGGCCGGCCTACCGGTTCCCGGTGGCCTGGGCAGGTGTGCAGCCCGACGGCCGCGGCCCCGTGCCGCGCGCGTGCCTCGCGTACTACGACCGGTTGGTCGACCGCCTGCTCGACAAGGGCGTCACCCCGATCGTCACGCTCTACCAGTGGGACCTGCCGCAGTCGCTGGACGAGGCCGGCGGCTGGACGAACCGTGAGACGGCCCTCCGGTTCGCCGAATACACCACGGCCGTGCACGCAGCGCTCGGCGACCGTGTGCGGCTGTGGACCACTCTCGACGAGCCGTCGCGCGCCGCGTTCCTCGGCCACGCCGACGACGCCGTCGCCGCGCTGCGGTCCGCGCACCACCTCCTGCTCGGCCACGGGCTGACCGTCGCCGCCATCCGTGAGCGCGCCCCCGAGCACGAGGTGTCCATCGTCCTCAACCTGACGACCGTGCTCGTCGACCGGGACGACCGGGCCCACACCGCCGCCTTCCGCCGCGTCGACGGCCTGCGCAACCGCTTCTTCCTGGACCCGCTGTTCGACCGCGGCTACCCCGTCGACGTGCTCGCCGACGCCGCTTGGCTCGGGCCGTGGGACAACGTCGTCCTGGACGGCGACCTCGAGGCGATCGCCGAGCCCGTCAACTGGTACGGCGTCACCTACTACGGGCCCACTCGCGTCGCGCCCACCGAGGACCCGCTGGCCGTCACCGGCGGCGGTCATCCCGGCCTTCGCGGCGTGCGGCTGCTGGCCCCCCAGTTCGGCGAGGCCCACGGCGAGTCCTTCGCCGAGCTCATGCTCCGGCTCAGCATCGACTACCCCGAGCTGCCGCTGATGGTCACCGAGAGCACCGTTCGGCCGCCCGCCGCCATCGCTGTCTGAACCCGCAACTCGCGGGGGTGGAAGCTGGTGGTCACGCCGAGTGGCGGTGCACCAGCTCCACCGGCAGGAGCTGGTGTCGCTGCCGCGGCTCCTCGCCGCGGATCAGCGCGTACAGCCGGTCCACCATGGCCTGCACCTGCCGGCCGATGTCCTGACGGACCGAGGTCAGCGGCGGGTCGGTGTGCGGGGCCACGGACTCGTCGTCGTCGAAGCCGACCACGGCGACGTCCTGGGGAATCCGCTTGCCCGCGGCGCGCAGCGCGGTCATCGCGCCGGCCGCCATCAGGTCGTTGGCCGCGAACACGCCGTCCAGGTCGGGCACCCGGCCCAGCAGGGCGGTCATCGCCCGCTCGCCGCCCTCGCGGCTGAAGAAGCCGCCCTCGGTGATCCGGGCCAGCCGGTCGTCGTCGGCCCCGGTGGCGGCGCGGAAGCCGGCCAGCCGATCCGTGGCGGCCAGCTCGTCGTTGGGGCCGGTGATGCTGACGACCTGTCGGCAGCCGCGCTCGGCCAGGTACCGGGTGGCCGTCGCGGCGCCGTTCTCGTTGTCGTTGTCCACGGTGTGCAGCCCGCGCAGCGAGCCCCACGGCCGGCCGCCGAACACCACCGGCAGCGACAGCTTGCGGACCGAGATGGGCAGCGGGTCGTCCTGGTGCGGGGTGAACAGCAGCGCCCCGTCCACGTGCCCGCCGGCCAGGAAGCGCTGCGCCCGCAGCTGGTCCTCGGGCGTGTGCACGAGCACCAGCACCATCTGCGAGTCGCGGGCGCCCAGCGCCACCGCCGAGTACTTCACCAGCCCGGCGAAGTGCGGGTCGTTGAAGATCTTGGGCTGCGGCTCGGAGATCAGCACCGCCACCGCCCCGGTGCGCCGCGTGACGAGCGTGCGGGCCGCCTGGTTGGGCTGGTAGCCCAGCTCCAGCACGGCGGAGTTGACCGACTCGAGCGCGGCCGGGCTCACCTTCGGGGAACCGTTGAGCACCCGGGACGCGGTCGCCCTGGACACGCCGGCCCTGGCCGCCACATCCTCCAGGGTGGGACGGGCGTTGGGACGCTGCAGGACCACGGTCTGCTCCTCACGGGCCGCCACGTTGGTGGCGGCTTTCGGCAAGAAGCTTAACGCGCAAGAGGGTCCGTGGAAGCGCTCACACGCCCAACTGAACCGGTTCGGAAAACCATTACTGCCACGGACCGCGATTCCGCCGGGACGGACCGTCGTCGGCTTCGGTCACCGACAGCAGGCCGAACGCCCGTACCAGTTCCGGACCCGTGAACGGCGTGCGCGCTCGGTGCACGAGCAGGCCGTCGCCACCCGGAAGTGTGACCACGAACCGGTGAGGGTCGAGCGCGGTCACGCCCCAGCCGGTCAGCTCCGGCCGGATCGGCGTGACGGAATCCGCCCCCAGCAGCGAAAGCAGCGCCGAGGGCAGGTCGACAGCCAGGTCGACAGGCAGCCCGGCGGACAGTTCAGCAGGCAGTTCGGCGGGCGGTTCGACCATGGCCCAAGCCTGCCGGCCGGCTGTTTCCGACCGGTTTCCGCCGGGTCAGCACCAGAGCCAGTGACAGCTCGTCGTGGTCGGGATGGGCAGCCCCGGCTGACTGGTGGTCGTGGTTGTCGGCTGGGTGTTCTTCGTCGTGGTCGGCGGCGCGTTCCTGGTCGTGGTCCTGGGATGCGACGCCGTGTCCGTGTCGGACGTCGTGGTGGTCGAGGACGCTGTGGTCGACGGGGTGACCGTGACGACCAGGGTGGACACCTGGGTGCTCACCGTGGCCGGCACGGACGACACCGTCGCCGGCGGCGTGGCCGCGTTCGCGTCCAGCTCGTGCAGATAGGCGCCGAGTAACACACCGACGATGGCCGAGGCCCCGACCGCGCAGGCCGACGACGCCATCAACGCGCGTACCACCGATCCTCCTTGCACCCCAGGGTTGAGCCGACTGTGCGCCGAGCGGAGCTACCGCTTGGTACGTCACGACTCTCCATAAGCTAGTCGGCCGGTCAAGTCCTGGGCTGAAGGGGCTCACGTCGTGGCGTGGTCCACGAATTCGGTGGTGTACGTCTCAGTGAGACGGACGCTGTCCTTCTTGCCCTTGACGTTGGGGGAGAACTGGCTCAGCACCGTCAGCACGTTCTCCGCCCCGGCCGAGGGCATCTTGCCATCCGAGTTGAACATCGACTTCGTGTCGCCGACAGCCTTCTCGTACAGCGCCTTGTTGTTGCCCGCGTAGTCGGTCGGCATCTTGGCCGCGATCTCGGCCCCCGAGTGCGACGCGATGAACTTGAGCGTCTTGACCAGGGCGTTGGCCAGCTTCTGCACCGCCGGCTTGTGCGCGTTGACGTAGTCGCAGGTCATGTACAGCGAGCTGGCCGGATAGAGGCCGCCCAGCGCCGCCTTCGTGCCCTCCTCGGTGCGCATGTCCAGCAGCACCTTGCCCTTGCCGGTGGACACCAGCTGGGCCACCGTCGGGTCCGTTGTCATGCCCGCGTCAATTTGGCCGTTTTCCAGCGAGGCGACAAAAGTGCTGCCGGCCCCGGCCTTCACCTCGGTGTAGTCGGTGCCGGCCTTGAGCCCGTGCTGCTGGCCCAGGTACTGGGTGAGGAAGTCGGTGGACGAGCCCAGATCGGTCACGCCCAGCTTGCGCCCCTTGAAGTCGGCGGCCGACTTGATCGTGCCGGCCTGGGCCGGCGAGACCATCTCCACCTCGCCCGGGATATTGGCCAGCTGCACCACGCTTTCCAGGCACTTGCCCTTGGTCTGCAGGTCGATCGTGTGGTCGTAGAAGCCGACCACGCCCTGCACGTCGCCGGAGATCAGCGAGTTCTCCGCGCTCACGCCGGCCTGCTGGGTGGCCAGGTCGACCGTGATGCCCTGCTCCTTGAAGTAGCCGAGCTGGTCGGCCAGCTTGGCCGGCAGGTAGATGACCTTGTCGATGCCGCCGACCATGATCCGCACGTGGTCGGCCCCGCCAGTGGCCGCGTCGGTGCGGGAGTCACGGCAGGCGGCCAGGCCGAGCACGGTGACCGCGGCCAGCACCAGCGTGACAGGGGTACGCAGGTTCATATCTGGGCTCCTTGCTCGTGCGCCGCGGCCGGCCGCCACTTCAGCAGCCGCCTCTCGAGTGCGGTGAGGATCGCCTCGGCCAGCAGCGCCAGCACGGTGATGACGATCATGCCGGCGTAGATGCCGGGGGTGTCGAAGTTGCCCTGGGAACGGGCGATCAGCAGGCCGAGGCCGGTCTCGGCGCCGACGACCTCGCCGACGACCGCGCCGATCAGGGCGAAGCCGAAGGCGGAGTGCAGGGAGGCGAGTATCCAGGAGGTGGCGCTGGGCAACACGATCGTGGTGAGCACCTGGAGCCGGCTGGCGCCGAGCACCCGGGCGTTGTTGATCAGGTTCCGGTCCACCTCGCGAGCGCCCTGGAAGGCGTTGAAGAACACCGCGAAGAACACCAGGATGAACGCCGTCGCGATCTTGGACTGCATGCCGAGGCCGAACCAGATCACGAACAGCGACGCCAGCACGATGCGCGGCACAGCGTTGACGGCCTTGATGAACGGCGCGCAGATGTCCGACAGCAGCGGGCTGCGTCCCAGCAGCACGCCGAGCACGATGCCGGCCAGCGCGCCGAGCAGGAAGCCGGCGACCGCCTCCTGCATGGTGGCGGCGATGTTCGTCCAGATCGAGCCCTGGCTGGTGCCGACGGTGAACCAGTCGACCAGCTTGTCCCACACCTGGCTGGGCTTGGAGTAGAAGAACGGGTCGATCCAGTAGGTGGCGGCCAGTTCCCAGCTGCCCAGCCACACCACGACCAGCGCGGCCCGGATCGACCAGATCTTGACCTTGCGGTTGCGCCGCGCCCGGGCCGCGGAGCTCAGCTCCCGCGCCGGGATCGCCTCAGCTGGCAACGACACTGCGCTCACGGGTCTTGTCCACCTCTTCCCGCAACGATTCCCAGATCTCCCGGTACACGGCCTGGAACTCCGACGTCATGCGGATCTCCTCGACCAGCCGCGGCCGCGGCAGCCGCACCTCGAAGCCGGCCTTCACCGTCGCCGGGCCGGCCGTCATGACGATCACCTTGTCCGCCAGGGCAATCGCTTCGTCGAGGTCGTGGGTGACGAAGACGACCGAAGACCTGCTTGCAGGGTCGAGAATTGATCCGTCCGCGTTGGTGCCGGACCACAGGCGCAGCAGTTCGTCCTGCATCAGGGCGCGGGTCTGCACGTCCAGCGCGCTGAACGGCTCGTCCATCAGCAGGATCGACGGCTCGTTGACCAGGGTCGCGGCCAGCGCCACGCGCTTGCGCATGCCGCCGGACAGCTGGTGCGGGTAGTAGCCGGCGAACTTGCCCAGGCCGACCTTGTCCACCCAGACCCGGGCCTTCTCCCGGGCCTTGGCCTTGGACAGGCCGCGGTAGCGCGGGCCGGCGGCGACGTTGTCCAGCACCGAGCGCCACGGCTGCACGGCGTCGTTCTGGAACATGTAGCCGATGCCGTCCGGAATGCCCAGCACCGGCTCGCCGCGGACCAGCGTGATGCCGCTCGACGGCGGCTCCAGCCCGGAGATCAGGGACAGCGTGGTCGACTTGCCGCAGCCGGTCGGGCCGACCACGGCCACGAACTCGCCGGGCTGCACGGACAGGGTCAGTTCCCGGACGGCGGTGTGCACACCGCCGTTCGCGCCGCGAAACCGTTTGGTCGCCGCGCGTAACTCGATGACGGGTCCGGTCGTCATTGGCCAGCACCTTCTTTCGTTGCCGCAGGACCGTAAATGGGGGCGCCGGCCTTGCGAACCCTTGTCGCGGTTGTTCGCCCATCGCGCGTTTCCCGTGTTTCGCACGTTCTGCTCGTGGGGGTTCGCGGCGTAGGGTCCCGCCCATGGCGCCGCCCCGCATGCGGTTCGCCCGGCAGGTGCTGCTGCTTCAGATCGGCGTGGTCGTGCTGGTCGTGGGAGTGGGGTTCGCCCTGGTCGGGTGGCTGCTGACCGACAACCTGACCGGCCAGTACAAGGCACGGGCGTTGGCCGTGGCCCAGTCGGTCGCGGCCAACCCCGACATCGGCGACGCCGTCGCCGCGGCCGACTCCAGCGGCCTGGTGGAGATCCGCGCCGAGGCGGTGCGGATCCGCACCGGGGCGCTGTTCGTCGTGGTCACCGACCGTCACGGCATCCGCTACGCGCACCCCAATCCCGACGAGGTCGGCGAGCTGGTCAGCACCGACTTCACCGAGGTCGTGGCCGGTGCCGAGAAGACCAATATGGACACCGGCACGCTGGGGTACTCGGCCCGGGGCAAGGTGCCGTTGCGTGACCACACCGGGGCGATCGTCGGCGAGGTCAGCGTCGGGTTCGACGCCACGGCCATCTGGCTGTCGCTGTTGACGGCGCTGGGGTGGTGTTTGCTGGGGCTGATCGGCGCTTTGGCGGTGGGCGTGGCCGGTTCGGCGTTGTTGAACCGGTTGTTGAAGCGGCGGACCCTGGGGCTGGAGCCGTCCGAGTTGTCGGAGCTGGTGCAGCAGCGGGAGGCCGTGCTGCACGGGATCGGCGAGGGCGTGTTGGCGGTCGATCCGGTCGGCCGCGTGTCCGTCTGCAACGACGAGGCCGCCCGACTTCTCGGCAGCGCGCCATCTCCGGGCACGCCGGTGTCCACTTTGGAGCTGCCGGCCCGCATCGGCGAGGCCGTGGCCGAGGGTTCGGCGGTGGACAACCTCATCGCCGTGGCCGGGGATCGGGTGTTGGTCGCGACCTGTCGTCCAGTGCGGCGGGATGACATCGACCTCGGCATGGTTCTGACGCTTCGGGACCGGACGGACCTGGAGACGTTGACCCGGGAGCTCGATTCCGTGCACCGGCTGACCGATGCGTTGCGGGCACAGCAACACGAGTTCGCCAACCGGCTGCACACCTTGTCCGGGCTGTTGCAGACCGGGCACCACAACGAGGCCGTCGAGTACTTGCAGGCGCTGTCCGGCACTCCGGTCGTGCCGCTGGGGCCCAGCGCCGTGCCGGACCCGTATCTGCAGGCGTTCGTGTCGGCGAAAAGCGTTGCCGCCGCTGAGAAGGGCGTGACGCTGGAGGTCGGCGAGGCGAGCTGGGTGCCTGGGAAGGTGATCGCTCCGGTCGAGGTGACCACGGTGTTGGGGAACCTGGTCGACAACGCGGTGGAGGCCGCCCGGCTCGGTGCGCGGCGACCGGCTCGCGTCGAGTTGGACCTTGTCGCCGACGGTTCGACCCTGCACGTGTCGGTGATCGACAGTGGCGATGGGGTGCCGGAGCGGCTGCGGGATGTGGTGTTCCTGGAAGGTGTGTCTACCAAGGACAGTCCTGGGCACGGTCTCGGATTGGCGCTGACTCGTCAAGCCGCACGCGCTCTCGGTGGCGACGTCCGGCTGGCCGATCCCGGCGACACCGAGCACGGCGCCGTTTTCGCCGCGCATCTGCCGGAGGTGTTGGCGTGATCCGGGTGCTGGTCGTGGAGGACGATTTCCGGGTCGCTCAGGTGCATTCGGCTTTTACCGACCGGGTGCCGGGGTTTGTCGTGGTGGGGTCGGCGCGGACAGCCGCCGAGGCGTCGGCGATGATCGTCGAGCTGTCGCCGGATCTGGTGCTGCTGGACACTTATCTGCCGGACCGGTCGGGCGTGGAGCTGCTGGCCGAGATCTCCGTCGACACGATCATGCTGACCGCTACCTCCGACGCCGCCGCCGTCCGGGCGGCCGTCAACGCCGGGGCGCTGAACTATCTGGTCAAGCCGTTCACCGCCGAACAGTTGGGGGAGCGGCTGTTGGCGTACGCCCGGTTCCACAACCAGCTGTCGCCGGCCGACCGGGCGTTGACGCAGGAGGAGATCGACCGGGCCGTGCGGACCTTGCATGACGGCGACCACCCGCATGCGCCCAAGGGGCAGTCGCCGGTGACCGCCAAGCTCGTGTCCGACGCCTTGCGGGAGGCTTCCGGGCCGTGCTCGGCCGCCGAGATCGCCACCACCCTGGGCATCGCCCGCGCGACCGCCCAGCGCTACCTCGCGGCTTTGGCCCAGGAAGGGACGGCGACAATGAGCTTGAGGTACGGATTGACGGGCCGGCCGGAGCACCAGTACGAGTGGTTGAGCTGAATTGCGCCGCTTCCGGCGGCGCGGGCTCGGCCCCGGGTAGCCTCGCACTCTCAGCGGTGCCGATCGCTCCATTCTCCGCGCAGTAGGCTGAGCGGCATGGATTCGCTGTCGACGATCGACACCTGGTCGGCCGAGCACGCGGCGGTGGCGGTGGTCGACGCCGGAGGCGAGGTGCTGGGCAGCTACGGCCCGCAGGACCACGTCTTCCCGCTGGCCTCGGTGACCAAACTGCTGGTGGCCTACGCGGTGCTGATCGCGGTGGAGGAAGGGGCGGTGGAGCTGGACGAGCCGGCGGGACCGCCGGGGGCGACGATCAGGCACCTGCTGGCCCACACGTCAGGCCTGGCGTTCAACGACCACCAGACCGTGGCGGCGCCGGGAACCCGCAGGGTGTACTCCAGCGCGGGCTTCGAGGTGCTGGCCGACGCGGTGCAGGAGGCGACGGGCATTCCGTTCCCGCGATACCTGGCCGAGGCGGTCTTCGAACCGCTGGCCATGGACACGGCCACCCTGAACGGATCGGCGGGCTCGGCGGCGGGGTCGAGCTGCGACGACCTGGTCCGGTTCGCGCGGGAACTGCAAGCGCCCACGCTCGTGGCGGCGGAAACGCTCAAAGAGGCGACCGGCGTGGTCTTCCCCGGCCTCGACGGGGTGCTGCCGGGATTCGGAAATCAGCGGCCCAACGACTGGGGACTGGGATTCGAAGTCCGGTCGAGGAAATGCCCGCACTGGACGGGCGACCACAACTCGCCCCGCACGTACGGGCATTTCGGGGCGGCCGGCACCTTCCTGTGGGTGGACCCGGAGGCGGGCCTGGCCACGATCGCGCTGACCGACCGGCCGTTCGACCAGTGGGCCACGGAGGTCTGGCCGCCGTTCAACGACGCGATTCTGGCGGAAACCTCCGATCGCAGGTAGCGAGCACTGCTCAGCCCGCGCTGAAGTGGAGTTCCCTGCGAGAGAGGAACTTCCATGCTCAAGTACCTCGCCGCCGTCGCACTGGTGGCGACCACCCTGGCGCCGGTCAGCGGCAGTCCGGCCCAGGCGGCGCCGCTCGGAGTCCCTGCTGTCGCGGCGGTCGACTTCACGGGCACGGTGAAGCTCAGCAACTGCTCCGGCTCCGTGGTGAAGCCGCCGTCGGCCGGCGTCAACGACAAGGCCCTCGTCCTGTCCAACGGCCACTGCTACGAGGGCGGCTTCCTCGACCCGGGCGAGGTACTGGTCAACCGGACCTCGTCGCGCACCTTCGGCCTGCTGTCGGCCAACGGCCAGAGCACGGTGGCGACCCTGCGGGCCAGCAAGCTGGCCTACGCCACCATGACCGACACCGACATCACGCTCTACCAGCTGACCAGCACGTACGCCCAGATCCAGGCCCAGTACGGGATCAAGCCGCTGACCCTGTCGGCGGCGCACCCGACCAGGGGCACGGCGATCCGGGTCGTCTCCGGCTACTGGAAGAAGATCTACTCCTGCCAGGTCGACGGCTTCGTCAACCAGCTGCACGAGGACAACTGGGTGTGGCGGGACTCGGTCCGCTACAGCACCCCGGGCTGCGAGGTCATCGGCGGCACCTCGGGCTCGCCGGTGATCGACGCGAGCACCGGCGCGGTCGTGGCCGTGAACAACACGATCAACGAGAGCGGCCAGCGCTGCACCCTGGACAACCCGTGCGAGGTGGACGCCAGCGGCAACATCACGGTGCGCCAGGGCGTTGGCTACGCCGAGGAGACGTACCTGATCAACACGTGCGTCGACACCGGCAATGTGATCAACCTGAACAAGGCCGGCTGCGCGCTGCCGAAGCCCTGACTCAGGGGTGGTCGACGGCCAGCAGGCGCTCGCACAGCAGCCTGCTGGCCGTCACCACGTCGTCCCGCCGCAGTTCCCACTCATGGGAGCCCTCGGCCGCGTCGAGCAGGGCCTTGTGCGCCGCGACCAGCGTGCCGGTCACGTCCAGCAGGTCCTGGCCGTGCCCGGCGCCGACCAGCGCGATAGCCCGCCGCGGCCCGAGCTCGGCGGCCAGGTCGACCAGTTGCTGCGCGACCGTGTGCAACTTGACGTTGTACTGCTGGGAAAGCTCGACCAGCTGCTGGAATCCCTGCTGCGGCGCGCGCTCGCCCGCGGCGGCCAGCAGCCCCGTGGCCTGCGCGATCACCGTGCGGGTGCGCAGCGCGCGGCGCAGCCCGTCGAGCTCGCTCTCCAGCTCGGCGATCCGCGCGCGCAGCCGGTCCGGATCCGATGGCGGTGCGACGGTCACGCCCGCCCCGCTGTCGTTCTCTGCGCCAAAGTCCCGTACCTCTCGCCGTCGTCAGCACAGCGCGAGGACAGGAAACGGCCGCCAAGCCAGCAAGCCCGGGCGCACGTTCACAGCGCCTCGCGTGGAGCTTGCGGCTGGTGTCTCAACCGCGATGACGATCACGGTAGTGACATCGGCGGCCGGAACACAACTCAGGGCACGGGCACGGGCGTGCGGCGGGTGAACCAGCTCAGCCGCCGGATCCGCGGCAGCTTCGGCGCGGCCGGGGCGACCGGCTCGGGGAAGGCCCGCGGCGCGGCGGTGGTGCCGCGCAGCTGAGCGTCCTCGTCGAGCACGTACTCGGGGCGCAGCGGCTCGGTGTCGTAATAGCGGTGAAACACCGGCGTGAGCGAGCCGGACATCGGCGGCACGATCCAGCTCCAGTCGGCCGGGCACTTGCGGCCGGCGTCCTCCTCCTTGCGCAGGTGGGTCAGGAAACGCGCGGACTCCGTGTGGTGGTCGGTGATCGTCACCTCGGCCCGGGCGAACGAGTGCAGCACGGCCCGGTTCAGCTCGACCAGCGCCCGGTCCCGCCACAGCGTCTGGTCGTTGGACGTGTCCAGCCCGAGCCGCTCGGCCACCTCCGGGATCAGGTCGTAGCGGTCGTGGTCGGCCAGGTTGCGGGCGCCGATCTCGGTGCCCATGTACCAGCCGTTGAACGGCGCGGCCGGGTACGAGACGCCGCCGATGGACAGCCGCATGTTGCTGATCGCCGGCACGGAGTGCCAGCGCAGCCCCAGCCCGGCGAACCAGTTGTGCTCGGGATGGCCGAGCTCCACCTCGTGCACCACGGCCCGCGGCAGCTCGTGCAGCGTGACGCCCTCGTCCGGCGTCTCGACGACCAGCGGCAGCACGTCGAAGCGGGTGCGCTGGGCCGGCGGCTGCCAGCCGAGCCGGATCACCTCCTCGGTGAACTCCTGGTACCGCGGGTCGCCGATGACCGCGCCGGTCTCGGCGTCCCAGTAGCCGGCGTAGCGGATCAGCTGCTCGTTCCAGATCCGCGGCGCCGGCTGCGTCGGCGTCTCCGGCGCGAAGACGGTGACGGTCGGCCGGATCCGGCCGCCGTTGGTGGCCGAGCGCAGGTGCTCCGCGCACTGCGCGGCGACCGTCGCCGCGTCGCGGACCTTGCGCATGTCCCGTACCCGCAGGCTCTGCCAGTACAGCCGGCCGATGCAGCGCGCGCTGTTGCGCCACGCCACCCGCGCGCCGAACGCCAGCTCGCCCTCGGTGTGCCGGTACGTGCCGGTCTCGTCGATCTCGGCGAGCACCTGCGCCAGCCGCGCTTCGACGGGACCGGTGCTGGGGTGCTCGCCGTGGAACAGGCGGAGGAACTCCTCGGCCTCGGCCCTGATGTCACCCGGCTCGGAGGCGTGTCCGTGGGCGACAGGGCATCCAGTGGGGGCGGTCATGGCGAGTGAACCTACGTCCCGGTCACGGTCGAAAAGCACCGCCAGAACGGTTACCGATTCGATGCCGGAACATCAACCGATCGGGGGTTCAGTAACAGGCCGTGTAAGCCTTCGGCCCCTCCCTCGAGCGACTTGACTGCCCCATCGTGTAGTTGACAAAACCCCCTGATCACGCCCAGTGCAAGCCGTGGGCCACGTGAGTGGCTCCCTTTCCTTTAACGAGCACCTGAGCCACTCAGGTGCGGTCAGTTCACGGCGTCGAGGGCGGCGGTGAGGTCGGCGTGGGCGGCGATGCCCCACTCCGCCTGTTCGGGCGTGAGCGACCAGTGCATGGGGCCACGTCTGGTCGGCGTGGGCGGCGCGGGAACCCAGCCGCCCTCGCCACGGATGCGGGCGTTCAGGGCGCGCAGGCGGTGATCGGCCGGCAGGCCGGGACTGACCCAGAACAGGCGCACGCCGCGCTCCCGCCACACCGCGATCGGGGTCGGCGTGCGGTGGCTGACGAGTGCGTCCTGCACGCGGGCCGCGGTCGGCTCGGGAATCTCGACGACGTCGAAGACAATGCCGGTGGGCAGCGCGACGGCGAACGAGAACAGCCGGTACCAGCTGGCCACGACGTCGGGATCGGTGCTGGCGCGTCCCTGCCAGAGCCGCCACACCGGATGCGGGCCGTCCTGCACGCAGTCCGCCTGCACGCAGGCGTACCGTGTGCCGTCGAAGAAAGCGGCCGGCACAACCGGCCATCCGTGGGCCGCGTAGCACAGCGCGGCGCTCCTGAGGGTCCGCTGCTGTCCGGGATCGGCCGGACGCAGCCGGGACCCGCTCACGACCCGGTCTCGGCGGGACCGGTGGACTCCATGATCATCTCCTTGGGATGGGCGCTACCGTCATGGTCAAGACTCGCCCTATTCCGGCCGCCCGGGTGAGTCCAATTCGGTGAAAGTGGACGACGTCTCTTGGACAACCCCAGAATCGGCGAGGCCGCGTTGGCCCGGCTGCTCGACGGCTGGTGCACCGACGCGCGCGAATCGCTGCACCGCCAGCTCGCCGCCGCGCTGACCGCGTTGATCTCCTCCGGCGAGCTGCCGCCGGGCACACTGCTGCCGTCCGAACGGGCACTGGCGAGCACACTCGCGGTCAGTCGCGGCACATTGGTCACCGCGTACACCACACTGCGCTCACTCGGTTTACTGGATTCCCGGCAGGGCAGCGGAACCCGCGTGCGCGGCGTGTCCCAGCCGCGGCTGCCCGGCTCGGCCACCAGGCTCAATCCGTTGAACGGCGCGGCCGACAGCTCGGTCGCGGACCTGTCCAGCGCGGCGCTGCCCGGCCAGGACTGGGTGGCCGAGGTGGTGGGCTCGGTCAGCCCGGACGACCTGCGACGCTGGGTTCGGGGCCACGGCTACCATCCGGCCGGCCTGCCGCAGCTGCGCACCGCGATTGCCCGACACTGCACCGAGGACGGCCTGATTTCCGAGCCGGACCAGGTGCTCGTCACCAGTGGCTCGCAGCAGGCGCTGCAACTGATCGCCACCGCGATGCTCGCGCCCGGCGACGAGGTGCTGGTGGAGGATCCGACCAACTGGGGTGCGCTGGACGCGTTCCGGGACCGGGGCGCGCGGCTGCGCACCATCCCGCTGCGTGACGACGGTGTGGACGCGGACGTTCTGGTGCGCCTGCTGCGCAGCCGTCGGCCGCGGCTGCTGTACCTGGCCCCGACCGTGCACAATCCGGTCGGGGTGAACCTGCGGCCGGCGGTGGCCAAGGTGATCGCCGCCGCGGTCGCCGAGACCGGCACCGCGCTGATCGAGGACCTGTCCTCTGTGGACACGCTGTTCGCCGGCCCGCCGCCGCCGTCGATGGCCTCGCTGGCCCCGGACGCGGCCGTGCTGTCCATCGGCTCGCTGTCCAAGCTGTTCTGGGGCGGCATCAGGGTCGGCTGGATCCGGTCCACTGTGGACTTCGTCAAGCAGCTGGCGACCTACCGGTCCTCGGCCGACATGGGCAGCTCGGTGCCGAGCCAGCTGGCCGCGCTGCGGCTGCTGGAGTACGTGCCGCGCGCGCGGCGGACCCGGGCCAGCCAGCTGCGCGCCGGCTACGAGTGGACGTCCGACCTGCTGGCCACGCACCTGCCCGACTGGACCTGGGTGGAGCCGGACGGCGGCGCGTCGCTCTGGGTCCGGCTGCCCGAGGGCAACGCCCTGGCGGTGGCCGAGGCCGCGCGCCGCGGCGGCGTGCTCATCACGCCGGGATCGGTGTTCTCGGCCACCGACGGGCAGCTCGACCGGGTGCGCGTGTCCTTCGCCGCCGGCCCGGACACCGTGCTGGAAGGCGTGCAGCGGTTGGCTTCCGTGTGGCGGGGCCGGCGGCGGTTGCGGTGAGCCCTCAGTGCTGTGGCTTCTCGATGATCGGCGAGTACTGCACGCACGCCGCCAGCGCCTGCTG
>DASWRQ010000264.1:0-3212 GCA_036403095.1 Kutzneria sp.
CGAAGGGCTCGTTCCTGGTGTCCCGCGAGGCCGTCCGCATCCTGGTGGCTCAGGGCATGGGCGGCGACATCGTCTACATCTCCAGCAAGAACTCGTTGTTCGCGGGCCCCGACAACGTCGCCTACGGCGCCACCAAGGCCGACCAGGCGCACCAGGTGCGGCTGCTGGCCGCCGAGCTCGGGGCACACGGCATCCGGGTCAACGGGATCAACCCGGACGGCGTGGTCCGTGGCTCGGGCATCTTCGCCGGCGGCTGGGGCGCCCAGCGGGCCGCGGTCTACGGCGTGCCCGAGGAGAAGCTCGGCGAGTACTACGCGCAGCGCACGCTGCTCAAGCGCGAGGTGCTGCCCGAGCACGTGGCCAACGCGGTCTTCGTGCTGGCCGGCGGCGACCTGACCCACACGACCGGTCTGCACATCCCGGTGGACGCCGGGGTGGCCGCGGCCTTCCTCCGGTGAAGGCTTTCGCCGCGGTCGACCTGGGTGCCTCCGGCGGGCGCGTGATGGTCGGCCGCGTCGATCGGTCCACGGTGGAGCTCACGGCCGCGCACCGGTTCGCCAACGAGCCGGTGCGGGCCGGCGGCACCCTGCACTGGGACATCCTCGCGCTCTATCGCGGCGTGCTGGCCGGGCTGGCCGAGGCCGGAACGGTCGACTCGATCGGGATCGACTCGTGGGCGGTCGACTACGGCCTGCTCGACGCGTCGGGGGCGTTGCTGGGCAACCCGATCCACTATCGCGACGGGCGCACCGACGGCGTGCCCGAGCGGGTGGCCGCGCGGATCGGCGACGACAAGCTCTACGAGATCACCGGCCTGCAGAAGCTGCCCTTCAACACCGCCTATCAGCTGGTCGCGGCGATGACGACCCCGCAGTACGAGGCGGCCCAGCAGGTGCTGCTGATCCCCGACCTGCTCGCCTACTGGCTGACCGGCGAGATCGGGGCGGAATACACCAACGCGTCGACGACCGAGCTGGTGGATGTGCGTACCCGGAACTGGTCCTTGCCGTTGGTGGCCGAACTGGGCATCCGGCCGTCGCTGCTGCCCGCGATCCGTCAGCCCGGGTCGCTGATCGGCTTGTTCGAGGGCACGCCGGTCGTGGCCGTCGGCTCGCACGACACCGCGTCCGCCGTGGTCGGCGTGCCGGCGTCGTCCGACCGGTTCGCCTACATCTCCTGCGGCACCTGGTCGCTGGTCGGGCTGGAGCTGCCTTCGCCGGTGCTGACTTCGGCATCACGCGCCGCCAACTTCACCAACGAGGGCGGGGTCGACGGCACCATTCGCTTCCTGCGCAACGTGATGGGGCTGTGGCCGCTGCAGGAGGCGATGCGGGAGTGGGGATCGCCGCCGATCGACGACCTGCTCAGTGGCGCCTCCCGTGCGCCGGCTCGGGCCCACGTGGTCGATCTCGACGATCCGGTCTTCCTGCCGCCGGGGGACATGACCGCGCGGCTGCTTCGCGTTCTCGGGCAACCGAGCGAGACCAGCCCGGCCGTGCTCGCCCGATGCATCCTCGACAGCCTGGCGCTCGCTCACCGACGTGCGGTGCGTCAGGCCCAGGAGCTGGCCGGGCGCTCGGTTGACGCGGTGCACATCGTCGGCGGGGGAGCGCGCAACGAGCTGCTCTGCCAACTGACCGCCGATGCGTGCGGATTACCTGTGCTCGCCGGTCCGGTGGAGGCCACGGCACTGGGTAATGTACTCGTGCAGGCGCGGACCGCCGGCGTCGTCGAGGGTGACCTCGGGGCGATGCGGTCGCTGCTGCGCGAGACCCAGCCGGTCGTGCGCTACCAGCCCGCGGGTGACGAGGGTCAGTGGAGGGCCGCCGAGAGGCGGCTGGGGAATTAGGAGGCGCGGTGCGGATCGCCCTGTTCGTGACCTGCCTGGCCGACACCATGTTCCCGGCCGCGGCCAAGGCGACCGTCCAGCTGCTCGAACGGCTCGGTCACGAGGTCGTCTTCCCCGAGCAGCAGACTTGCTGCGGCCAGATGCACATCAACACCGGCTATCAGAAGGACGCCCTGCCGCTGGTCCGGCGGCACGTTCGCGTTTTCGAGCCGTACGACGTGATCGTCGCCCCCTCGGGCAGCTGCGTCGGCTCGGTTCGTCATCAGCACGCGATGGTGGCCGCCGGGAACCCGGGTCTCGCCGCCCGGGCTTCGGCCGTGGCCGAACGCACCTATGAGCTGTCCGAACTGCTGGTCGACGTGCTCGGCGTGGAAGACGTCGGTGCCTACTATCCGCACCGCGTCACCTATCACCCCACGTGCCACTCGCTGCGGGTGCTGCGGGTCGGCGACAAGCCGCTGCGGCTGCTGCGCAACGTCCGCGGCCTGACCCTAGTCGACCTGCCCGAAGCCGAGCAGTGCTGCGGCTTCGGCGGCACCTTCTCGGTGAAGAACGCCGACACCTCGACGGCGATGCTGGCCGACAAGATGCGCCACGTGCTCGACACCGGCGCTGACGTCTGCACGGCCGGCGACGCGTCGTGCCTGATGCACATCGGCGGCGGCCTCTCCCGGCTGCGGACCGGCACGCGTACGGTCCACCTGGCCGAGATCCTCGCGTCGACGGAGGCTTCATGACTTTCCTCGGCATGCCCACCACCGCCCCGCGCGGCGTCGGCAACCTGCGGGGCGACGAGCCGTTCCCGGCCGCCGCCCGCAAGGCCCTCGCCGACTCCCAGCTGCGGCTCAACCTGCAGCACGCGACGAAGACGATCCGCGAGAAGTCGGGGCGGGTGATCGCGGAACTGCCCGACTGGCAGGAGCTGCGTTCGGCCGGCTCGGCGCTGAAGACTTCGGTCATGGCGCAGCTGCCCGCACTCCTGGAGGAGCTGGAGGAGCGGGTGACCGCGGCCGGTGGCACGGTGCATTGGGCGGCCGACGCGAACGAGGCCAATCAGATCGTCACCGACCTGGTGCGGGCCACCGGCGAGCAGCGGGTCATCAAGGTGAAGTCGATGGCCACCCAGGAGATCGGCCTCAACGAGGCCCTCGAGGCGGCCGGCATCCAACCGGTCGAGACCGACCTGGCCGAGCTGATCGTGCAGCTGGGCAACGACAAGCCCAGCCACATCCTGGTGCCGGCCATCCACCGCAACCGGGCCGAGATCCGCGAGATCTTCCTCCGGGAGATGCCGGGCGTCGATCCCGAACTGACGGACGACCCGCCCGTGCTGGCGGCCGCCGCGCGGCGCTACCTGCGCGAG
>DASWRQ010000265.1:0-4788 GCA_036403095.1 Kutzneria sp.
GTGCACGAGCTGCCGGTCACCTGGGACAGCTAGGCGGCACAGCCAGATCGGTCGCACTGCTCGGGCCGCCGAGCAGTGTGACCGAGGCACGTCCGGCCCCCCGCCGACGAACGGCGTAAGGAACAGAAAACCCGTTGGAGCGAAGCGGCCGCGTAGGCCGACACTGCGGTGTGCTGAAGAGCGAGGGGTTCGCCGCCGACCGATACGCGGCACTGCGGGAGACGTTCGAGGGCAACGACGAAGTGGGCGCGTCGGTCTGCGTCACGGTCGAGGGGCAGACGCAGGTCGACCTGTGGGGCGGGTTCGCCGACGAGGAGCGGGTCCGCCCGTGGCAACGGGACACGATCGTCAACGTCTACTCGGTGACGAAGACGATGACGGCGCTGACGGCGCTGCTGCTGGCCGACCGGGGCGAGCTGGAGTTCGAGGCCCCGGTGGCGAAGTACTGGCCGGAGTTCGCGGCCGCCGGCAAGGAGTCGGTGCTGGTCAGCCACCTGATGAGCCATTCGGCCGGGCTGTCCGGCTGGCGCGAGCCGATCACCGTGGACGACCTGTACGACTGGGAGAAGGCGACGGCGCTGCTGGCCGCGCAGGAGCCGTTCTGGGCGCCGGGCACGGCGTCCGGCTATCACGGCATGACCCAGGGCTACCTGGTCGGCGAGGTGGTCCGCCGCATCACCGGCCGCACGCTGGGCACGGTGTTCCGGGAGGAGATCGCCGAGCCGCTGGGCGCGGACTTCCACATCGGCCTGCCGGCGTCGCAGGACGGCCGGGTGGCGGACATGGTCGCGCCGCCCGAAGGTCCGCCGATCGCCGCGGACGCCACCGAGATCCAGCTCAACATGGCGACCAATCCGCTGTTGGACGTGGCCGTCACCCGGACGAGGGCCTGGCGCGGGGCGGAGCTGCCGGCGGTCGGCGGCACCGGCAACGCCCGGTCGGTGGCGAAGATCCATGCGCTGCTGGCCAACGGCGGTGCGGCCGAGGGCAAGCAGCTGCTGTCCGAGGCCGGCTGCCGGCGGGCGCTGGAGGTGCAGGTCGAGGGCCCGGACCTGCTCCTCGGCATGCCGATCCGCTGGGGCCTGGGCTTCGCCGTCAACGGCGGCATGATGCCGAATCCCGGCACCATCTACTGGGGCGGCTACGGCGGCTCGCTGGCGTTGATCGACATGGACGACCACGTCACCTTCGCCTACGCGATGAACAAGATGAGCGGCACCACGACCGGCGACGAGCGCGGGCTCGGCCTGCTCATGGCGGCGCTCATGCCGTGACAAAAAAGGTTGGCACCGCGGGATAAGGTGGTGCCGTGATCACCGGACCGGCCTTGCGCCACTCACGGGAAGGCGATCCGGTGGATCGCTGACCGGGCGCTCGCGTGGACCTCCGATCGGGGGACGACAACCCCGAATCGACGAGTCCACAACCGAAAGCGAGCAACCGACATGTCAGTCAGCTTCAACCACACCATCATCCCGTCCCGGGATCGCGAGGTCTCGGCCCGTTTCTACCGGGAGCTGTTCGAGCTGCCCGAGGCGCCGTCCTGGGGCCCGTTCACCAACGTCCAGCTCAGCGACGGCGTGCTGCTCCAGTTCGCCGCCCCGCCGCTGGCGGAGATCCAGCTGCACCACTACGCCTTCCTGGTCGACGACGAGCTGTTCGACCGGGCGCGGCAGCGGCTGCTCGACCAGGGCGTGCAGACCTGGGCCGATCCCTTCCAGCAGCAGCCCGACGAGATCAACACCAATCACGGCGGCCGGGGCGTGTACTTCATGGACCCGGCCGGCCACGGCCTGGAACTGATCACTCAGCCTTATCTGTGAACCGGTAGACCACGCTGGTCAGGCGCTCCGACTTCTCCCACAGCCGGCGCGCCGCGGCCAGATCGTGTGAACGCGGGGCCGACGCGGTGCGAACGGGATGGCCCTTGAACCCGTTCCACCCGTCGGGCCCGTAGTAGTCGCCGCCGCGCACGGCCGGATCGGTCGCGGCCCGCAGCGACGGCAGCGCGGCCTGGTCGCTGTCCTGGAGCATCCACGACATCAGCGGCGAGCCCAGCAGCCACTGCACGGCGCGCGGGCTCTCCCGGGCCAGCTCGGTGCGGGCCGAGCCGGGATGCACGGCCACCGAGATCGGCCGGGCCTTGGCCGCGGCCAGCCGGCGCTGGAGTTCGTAGGCGAACAGCAGGTTGGCCAGCTTGGACTGGGCATAGGCGGCGACCGGGCGATAGCGGTCACGGGAGTTCAGGTCGTCAAAATTGATCTTGCCGGTCCGGTGCGCGTTGCTGGACACGGTGACGATGCGGGAGCCGGCCACGTCCAGCATCGCCGGCAGCAGCAGGCCGGTCAGGGCGAAGTGGCCCAGGTGGTTGATGCCGATCTGGAGCTCGAACCCGTCCTGGGTGCGGCCGCGCGGCGTCATCATCACGCCGGCGTTGTTGACCAGCAGGTCGATCCGGGGATGCTCGGCGGTGATCCGCTCCGCGGCCGACCGCACCGAGGCCAGCGAGCCGAGGTCGAGCAGCACCGGCTCACCACCGATCTCACGAGCCGCCGCGTCGGCCCGGTCCTGGTCACGGCAGGCCAGCACCACGGTCGCGCCGGCCCGAGCCAGCGCGCGGACGGTGGCCAGGCCGACCCCGGTGTTCGCCCCGGTGACCACGGCGACGCGCCCACGCTGATCGGGCATGTCGGCCGTGGTCCACCTGGTCATCCCCCAACACTACGAGCCGATCAGCTCGCTGAGCAGCTTCGGATGGTCGGCGAGTCCCGTGTGCAGCCAGCCGTCGATCAGCGGCCGGCCGGCGGCGAGGTCCACGTCGGCCCACTCGATGCCGCCCAGCGGCGGCTGCGGGTCGTACTCGATGATCAGCTGCACCTGGCGGGCGATCTCCTCGCCGGCCAGCTCCTGCACCAGGTGCAGCGCGAGGTCGATGCCGGCGGCGACACCGGCGCCGGTCAGCAGCTTGCCGTCCCGCACCCAGCGCTCGGCCACCGGCGTCGCGCCGAACTTGGCCAGCAGGTCCCGGCACATCCAGTGGGTGGTGGCGCGCCGGCCCGCCAGCAGCCCGGCGGCGCCGAGGATGAGCGAGCCGGTGCAGACCGAGCCGACGATCTCGGCATGCTCGGCCATGGACCGGATGCGGCCGAGCAGCTTCTCGTCGGTCATCGCGGTGATCGTCGGCACGCCCCCTCCCGGCACGAACACCGCGTACGGCTCGGGCACCTCGTCGAAGGTGTGGCTGGCCACCACCCCGAGCGGGGTGTCGGTCGGCACCGGTGTCGTGGTCTCGTCCAGCACCACCACCCGGTACTCCGAGGCGTACGCGGACAGCGCACTCAGCACCTGGAGCGGACCGACCATGTCCAGCACCGTGAAGCCCGGGTACAGCACGAACGCGATGTCCTTCATGCCTCGACGATGTTGCCGAGCACCGGCGGCCGGCAACGAAGTCCGCATGGCCTGTCCTGAATCCTGGGATCCCTGTCTTTCGGACGGGTATCGTCACGCCATGCGCAGGGTGGTGATCGTCGGTTACCCACAGGTGGAACTGCTCGACGTTGCCTGCGTGTCGGACACCTTCGACACCGCCAACCGGTTCGGCGCCGATCCGCGGTACTCGATCGAGTTCGCCACGCTCGGCGCGCAGCCGGCCCGCAGCGGCTCGGGTCTGGTGCTGGCCGGGCAGCACGCGTTGGAGCGGATCACCGGCCCGCTGGACACGATCATCGTCTCGGGCGGGCTCGGGCACGAGCGGGCCGCCGCCGATCCGGTGCTGGTGGCGCACGTCCGACGGTTGGCCCGGGAGAGCCGCCGCGTGGCCTCGGTCTGCTCGGGCACGAGCGTGCTGGCCGCGGCCGGCCTGCTCGACGGCCGGCGCTGCACCACGCACTGGATCGTCGCCCGCAGCCTCCAGGAGCGCTATCCCCGCCTCGAGGTCGACCCGAAACCCTTGTACATCAAGGACGACAACGTCTACACGTCCGCGGGCGTGACGAGCGCGCTCGACCTGTCGCTGGCCCTGGTGGAGGAGGACAACGGCGCGGGGCTGGCCCGGTCGGTCGCCCGCGGGCTGGTGACGTACCTGCAACGGCCGGGCAACCAGGCGCAGGTGAGCATGTACGTGCAGGCTCCCGCGCCGGAGAACTCGGTGGTGCGCAAGCTGGTCACCCACATCGCCGCCAATCTGGACGAAGACCTGGGCACGACCGCGCTGGCCGATCGGGCCGGCGTCAGCGAGCGGCACCTGACCCGCTTGTTCCTCGACCACGTCGGCCGCCCGCCGGCGAAGTACGTGCGGGAGACCAGGACCGAGGCGGCCGCCCGGCTGCTCACCGGCACCCCGCTGCCGCTGGCGGCGATCGCCCGGCGCTGTGGCTTCGGCTCGGCCGAGACGCTGCGGCAGGCCTTCGTCGGCCAGTACGGAATTCCGCCGTCCCGCTACCGAAACCTGACATAACCTGTCAGGTATTGCTGGCAGGCTTCCCGCCATGAGCACTTTCCGATACACCCGTTGGGACGAGAAGGTCGTCGCCGAGGCCGAAGGCGGCCCCAAGGTGGCGCACGCCGACGTGGACTTCGTCTACGAGGGGCCGCTCAAGGGCGAGAGCCGGGCCCAGCTCCTGCTGCACTACCGCCCGGACGGCGCCGGCACGTTCGTCGGCTACGAGCTGCTGACCGGCTCGTTCGACGACGAGCCCGGCAGCTACGTGTTGGCGCACAACGGAACCTTCGACGCCGCCGGCATCGAGTCGGCCTTCGAGGTCCGCGCCGGCGGCGAGATCAAGG
>DASWRQ010000266.1:0-9753 GCA_036403095.1 Kutzneria sp.
CCCGCCCCTTCGTTGTCACGTGCGGTCCGGATGTGCCTCTGGGAGGCAACTATGGCGCTCATGTGGCATTCGAATATGGGTGTGGGTTGTGTTTTCCAACTAACCATGCCAGGGTGAGTTGCACTACTAGACCTGGGGAGGTCAGGCGTGGCGAAGATCCCGGCGCGGTTGGCGGCGCATCCGAGTGTGCGGGCGGTGCGGGAGCGGCCGCAGGGCGGGCCGACGGGGGTGATCGACGCGGGCTGGCTGCGCAAGCTGTGCCTGGACGCGGGGCTGGACGACGTGGGATTTGTGTCGATCGACCACGAGGACCTGGCCAGCGAGGTGGAGCACGCGGAGCACGCGCTGCCCGGCACCCGGAGCTTCATCAGCCTGGTGGCGAGGATGAACCGGGACAACGTGCGCTCGCCGGCGAGGAGCGTGGCGAACCAGGAGTTCCATCGCACGGGGGAGCTGCTGAACGAAGCCGCGCACGGGATCGTGCGGGCGCTGGAGGACGCCGGCTATCGGGCGGTCAACCCGTCGGCCACGTTCCCGATGGAGATGGGCAAGTTCCCGGGCCGGATCTGGGTGGTGGCGCACAAGCCGATCGCGGTGGCCGCCGGCCTGGGCGCGATGGGCATCCACCGCAACGTGATCCACCCGAAGTACGGCAACTTTATCCTGCTCGGCACCATCCTGGTCGACGCCGAGATCAGCGAGCACGGCGAGAAGCTGGACTACAACCCCTGCCTGGAGTGCAAGCTGTGCGTCGCCGCCTGCCCGGTCGGCGCGATCAGCAAGGACGGCGTGCTGGACTGGTTGGCCTGTTCGACCCACAACTACCGGGAGTTCATGGGCGGCTTCACCGAATGGGTGGAGACCATCGCCGACAGCAAGGACGGCGCCGAGTTCCGCGACCGGGTCTCGGACTCGGAGAACGCGTCCATGTGGCAGAGCCTGTCCTTCAAGCCCAACTACAAGGCCGCCTACTGCCTGGCGGTGTGCCCGGCCGGCGAGGACGTGCTCGAGCCCTACCTGGACGACCGCAAGGCGTTCATGAACCTGGTGCTGAAACCGTTGCAGGACAAGGTGGAACCCGTCTACGTGCTGGCCGACTCGGCCGCCGGCGAACACGTGCGGAAGCGCTTTCCGCACAAGCTCCCGATCGAGGTGACCGGCGGCCGCCGGCCGACGGCCTGAGCAGGCGCCTCAGGCGATGCCGGCGTCGATGAGCTGGCGCCAGATGTCGGCCTGGTCGGCGACGGCGACCTCGAGCTTCTCGGCCTTGGCCAGTTTGCTGGCGCCGACGTCGGCGCCGGTGATGAGCAGGTCGGTGTTGGCGGAGACGGAGGAGGCGATGGTGGCGCCGGCCTTCTCGCACAGGCGCTGGAAAGCGGGGCGGGGGACCTTCTCGCCGGAGCGGGGATCGGCGATGGCGCCGGTGACGACGACGGTCTTGCCGGCCAGCGGGGCGCCGGCGGCGACCACCGGCGGCAGGTCCTCGGCGCGGACGTCGAGGGAGACGCCGTGGGAGCGCAGGAGTTCGAGTTCGGGGCGCAGGCGGGAGAGGTGGAAAGACAGCGAGGCAGCGACGCGAGGGCCGATGTCGTCGACGGCGACGAGCTCCTCCTCGGAGGCGTCGGCGACGGCTTCCAGGGAAGCGAAACCGGCCCGGCACAGGCGGGCGGCGGTGCCCTCGGAGGCCATGGGAATGGCCAGGCCGATGAGGGCCCGGCGCAGGCCGACGTCCCGGCTGGCGGCGATGGACTCGATCATGCGGGCGGCCGAGACCTCGCCGATGCGGTCGAACTCCAGCAGCCGTTCCTTGGTGAGGGTGTAGAAGTCGGAGGGGTTCTCCAGGTCGCCGGACTCGGCCAGGCGCTCGATCCACACGGGACCGACGGCCTCGATGTCGGCGGCGGCGCGGGAGGCCCAGCGGACCAGCCGCCTGGTAGTCTGGGCGGGGCAGGAAGCGTTGGTGCAGAACAGTTCCCGGCTGTTGCCCTGTTCGGTGAGCGGCTCGCCGCAGGACGGGCACACGGTGGGCGGCACGATCTCCCGCTCGTGGCCGGTGCGCTTGGACTCGTCCAGCACGCCGGCCACGAACGGGATGACGTCGCCGGCCCGACGCACCAGCACGGTGTCGCCGATGCGGATGCCGCGGGCCCTGATGACCTCCTGGTTGGCCAGGGTGGCCCGGGTGACGGTGGTGCCGCCGACAAAAACCGGCTCCAGGTGGGCGACGGGCGCGATCTTGCCGGTCTTGCCGACGTCCCACACCACGTCGGCCAGCACGGTGGTCTTCTCCTCGGCGGCGAACTTGTAGGCCAGCGCCCCGCGCGGGGAGTTGGACCGGGTGCCGGCGGCGCCGTAGGCGTCCCGGTTGGCCAGCCGCAGCACGGCCCCGTCGAGGTCGTAGTCACGGGTGTTGCGGCTCTGCTCGATCCCCGCGATCACGGCCTGCGCCTGCTCCGCGTCCGAGCACAGCCGCATGTCGGCGGCGGCCAGCCCCAGCTCGCCAAGGGCCTGTTCGAGGTCGGCCGGGGCGCCGCCGGCGTCGGTGTGCAGGTCGAACGCGAACAGCTGCAACCGCCGCTCGGCCACGGTGGCCGGGTCCTTGGCCCGCAACGTGCCGGCGGCGGCGCCACGCGGATTGATCAGCGGCTTGTCGGGGTGCGCGGCGTTGTAGGCGGCGAAGGTGGACCGCAGCATCACGGCCTCGCCCCGCACCTCGACCCGCCCGGGCGCGTCGATCTGCGTGGGCACGCCGTCGACCAGCGCGCGGACCAGGAACGTCACATCGTCGCCGGTGGTGCCGTCGCCGCGGGTGACCGCCCGGACCAGCCGGCCGCCCTCGTAGACCACGGCCAGCGACAGGCCGTCCAGTTTGGGCATCACGGCCATCGGCTGGCCGGGGAACCGGTCGAAGAACGCCGCCACCTGCTCGGGCCGCGTCGCCTTCTCCAGCGACAGCATCGGCCGCGAGTGCCGGACCGGCGCGTGCAGCACCGACGGCCCGCCGACCTGCTCCAGCGGGTTGGGGTCGGGCGCCAGCTCCGGGTTGGCCTCGACCAGGGCCCGCAGCTCGTCCTCGATGGCGTCGTACTCGGCGTCCGCCACCTGCGGCGAGCCCTGATAATAGGCGTCGCGCAGCGCCACGATCTGGTCGGCGAGTTCCTGGATGCGTTCCCCGGTGTTCACGCCGCTGACGCTACCGGCAACCCCCGACAATCCGGGTTACTTCACCACCACCCGATTGTGGGTAGCCGGGCGGCCGGCCGAGAACCGCAGGGTCCCGTCGTCGATCTTGCCGTGGCGCAGCAGGATCACGTCGTTGGCGTAGCTCATGCCCAGCTGCCACGGCTGGCGCGACCCCGACCGCGGGAACTCGTGCACGGTCCGCTGCACGTAGCCGGCGGCGAAGTCCAGCAGCGGCCGCTCGGCGACCGCCGGGTCGGCGACCGGCACGCACTGGGTGAAACCGTTGCTGTCCATGTGCTTGAGCACCCGCACGGTGTACTCGGCGACCAGGTCGGCCTTCAGCGTCCACGAGGCGTTGGTGTAGCCGATGGTGAACACGAAGTTCGGCAGGCCGCTGAGCATCATTCCCTTGTACGCCATGGTCTCCGGCAGCTTGATCTCGCGACCGTCCACGGCCAGCCGGATGCCGCCGAAGGCCAGCAGCCGCAGCCCGGTGGCGGTGACGACGATGTCCGCCGGCAGGTCGGCCCCGGACTTCAGCCGGATCGACGAGTCGGTGAAACCGGCGATCTCGTCGGTCACCACCGAGGCCTTGCCGTGCCGGATGGCCTGGAACAGGTCTCCGTCCGGCACCAGGCACAGCCTTTGGTCCCAAGGGTTGTAGCTCGGCTTGAAGTGAGTGTCCACGTCGTAGCCGGGCGGCAGCAGCCGCACCGTGGTCTTGCGGATCAGCGACTTGATCATCCCCGGCCGGCGGCGGCTGAGTTGGTAGAGCAGCGTGGCCATGGCGACGTTCTTCCACCGCGTCACCATGTAGCCGACCCGGTCGCCCAGCAGCCGCCGCAGCCGGTTGGCCAGCTTGTCCTCGCCCGGCCGGGCCAGGATGTACGTGGGGGAGCGCTGCAACATGGTGACGTGCTCGGCCTTGTCGGTCATGGCCGGCACGAGCGTGACGGCGGTGGCGCCGCTGCCGATCACCACCACCTTCTTGTCGGCGTAGTCCAGGTCCTCGGGCCACTGCTGCGGGTGGATCACCGGTCCGCCGAACCGCTCGATCTCCGGGAACTCCGGCGTGTAGCCGCCGTCGTAGTGGTAGTAGCCCGTGCACAGGTACAGGAACTTCGCCGTCATGACAACGGTTTCGCCGTCACGAAGAATCTCGGCCGTCCACTCGGCGTCCTCCGTGGACCATGCGGCCGACACGACCCGGTGCCCGTAGCGGATGTGCCGGTCGATGCCGGCCTCGGCCGCGGTGTCCCTGATGTAGTCCAGAATGGCCGGACCGTCGGCGATGGCCTTGGCCTGCGTCCACGGCCGGAACCGGTAACCCAGGGTCTGCATGTCCGAGTCGGAGCGCACACCCGGATAGCGGAACAGATCCCAGGTGCCGCCGCTGCGCTCACGGGCCTCGAGGATCGCGTACGTGCGGCGGGGGAAGGCGGCGTGGATGTGGTGGGCCGCGCCGACGCCGGACAGCCCGGCGCCGACGATCAGCACATCGACGTGGTCAGACATGCGTACTCCTCAGCGACGGCGGTCGGCGACCCGGCCGATCAGGTCGAAGTAGTGGGTGGGCGCGATGCGCATCATGGCGTCGAACACGTACGCGTCCGGGCCGACCAGGATGCGGGCCTTGCCGGCCTCCACGCCCCGGTGGATGATCTGCGCCGCCTTGTCCGGCGTGGTCATGGCGATCTTGTCGAACGACGCCGCCATCTCGTCCATCGACCGCGAGCGGCCCTCGGGATCCTGGCGCATCCGCCCGTTGCGGACGATGTTCGTCTTGATGCCGCCCGGGTGCAGGTTGACCGCGCTCACGCCGGTGCCGCGCAGCTCCTGGCGCAGCGAGTCGGTGAAGCCGCGGACCGCGAACTTGGCCGCGCAGTAGGCGCTCTGGAACGGCATGCCGGCCAGCCCGAACACGCTGGACGTGTTCACGATGACGCCCGAGTCCTGCGCGACCAGGATCGGCAGGAAGGCCCGGGTGCCGTTGACCACCCCGTGGAAGTTGATGTTGTGCAGCCAGTTGTCGTCGTCCGGATCGGCGTCGAGCACCGTGGACGACAGCGCGACGCCGGCGTTGTTGAACACCCCGGCCAGCGGCGCGGGCAGCCAGTCGCGCACCTCGTCGGCGAACTTGCGCTGCTCGGCCGCGTCGCTGACGTCCAGCACACGGGTGAGCACGCTGCCCTTCAGCGACGAGGCGGTCTGCTTGAGCCCGGTCTCGTCCAGGTCCGCGATGGCCACCGGCGAGCCCAGCCGGTTCAGCCGCAGCGCGAGGCTGCGGCCGATGCCGGAGGCGGCGCCAGTGATCATCACTGGCCGGCCGGTGAGCCTAGGAAGCTGTCGGGGCATCGGCACTCCTTGTCGCGTGCTGGTCGAGCAGGGTCCGCTTGCGCACGATCGCGAGGCCACCCCTGGCCGGCGCGTTCGCGATGCCCCGAGAATGCCAGGGCTCGTCGGGCAGCGTGGTAGGGGCCAGGTCGAAGTCGCACAGCAGGGTCCGCAGCACGACGTTCATCTCCATGGTCGCGAAGGCCGCGCCGATGCAGCGCCGGCTGCCGCCGCCGAACGGGATCCACTGGTACAGGTCGGGTTTGGCGCCGACGAACCGGTGCGGATCGAACGTCAGGGGATCCGGGAACAGCGTCGGGTCCTGGTGGATCAGCCCGATGCTGGCCAGCACGGTGATGCCCTTGGGCAGCGTCCACCGGCCCAGTCGGACCTGGTCGGACCGGATCCGCCGGCCGACCATGTCGATCACCGGCCGGGTCCGCTGCACCTCGAGAATGGTGGCCTCGCGCAGCGTCTTGCCGTCGGCGCGGGTCTCCTCGGTGAGCTCACGCAGCACGTCCGGGTGGCGGCGCAGCCGCTCGACCGCCCAGGCCAGCGTGGTCGCGGTGGTCTCGTGGCCGGCGGTGAGCAGGGTCAGCAGCTGGTCGGCGATGTCGCTGCGGCTCATCGCCGTGCCGTCGTCGTAGCGGGCCTGGAGCAGCAGGGCCAGGATGTCCTCACGCTCGTCGAGCCGGCCGTCCCGCTCGGCCCGGTCGATCAGCCGCTCGACGATCGCGTTGTACTCGTCGCGCATGATGCGGAATCGCCCCCACGGGCTCCAGCGGCCCCAGTCGACCGTGGGCACCGGCAGCACGGCCAGCAGCGAGCCGAGCTTGACCCAGGCCGGCAGCAGCTCCCGCAGCCGCTCGAACTCCGCGCCCTCGGCCCCGAACACCGCCCGCAGGATGATGTTGAGCGTGATTCGCATCATCGACGGCAGCGTCTCGAACTGCTGGTTGTCCGGCCAGGTGGCGAACTCGCGGCGGGTCTCGTCCACCATGATCTGCTCGTACGCGGCGAGGCGGCGGCCGTGGAACGGCGGCACGAGCAGCTTGCGCTGCTTGCGGTGCTCCTCGCCGGACAGCGCGAACAGGGAGCCGGGTCCGAGCACCCGGCCGAGGTTGGGCTCGACGTTGTCGGCGATGTCCGAACCGGCCTGGAACAGCTGCTTGATCTCGGCGGCGTCGCTGATCACCAGGGCCCGGCCGAACATCGGGGAGTTCATGGTGAACGCGTCGCCGTACTTCGCGCGCGCCTGGCGGAAGCCGCGCCCGGGCTTGGTCAGCGCGGAAACCGCCTGCACCAGCCGTGGGGCGGACGGTCCCGGTGGCAGCGTGGTCATCGTGCCCCTCCCTGTGGTACGTCAACGTACCGGGCCGATGGTACGCTCACGTACCAGGAACTCTCAAGGGGGAGGTACTACCGTGACCACCGTGACGCGCACGGCGACCCCGGTGGATTTCCGGCGGCGGCTGCTCGACGGGATGGCGGCGGCCATCGCCGAGATCGGCTACCGCGACACCACGGTCGCGGACGTGGTGCGCCTGGCCAGGACCTCGCGGCGGACCTTCTACGAGCACTTCGCCAGCAAGGAGACCTGCTTCGTGGCCCTGGTCACCGAGGCCAACGACGAGATGATCCGCCGCATCGCCCGGGCCGTCGACCCGACCCAGCCGTGGCCCACGCAGGTGCGGGCGGCCGTGGTGGAGTGGCTGGCCTGCACCGATGCCCAGCGGGCCGTCACCCACAGCTGGATTCGCGACATGCCGGCGCTGGGGACGCTGGGGCATCAACTGCAGCGGGAGATGCTGGAGAAGTTCGTCGACATGGTGCAGGCGCTCACCGACAGCGAGAGCCTGCGGGCCATCGGAATTCACCGGGTCGACCGGCAGATGGCGATCCTGCTGCTCGGCGGCCTGCGCGAGCTGATCGCCAGCAACGTGGAGGAGGGCGGCCAGGCGACGGACATCACCGAGACCGCCGTCCGGGCGTCGATCGCGCTGCTCGGGCCAAGGGCCTGAGCGGCACCCTTCCGTCGCCGCCAGCGCTTGGCGCACCGGCATCGGCCTCGGTCAGGGCGAGGGCACCAGTTGATCAGCGTGGCTCGCCGAACCAGCGGGTCAGGGCCGGCTCCAGCTCGTCGGGGGAGCCGGCCCAGCAGACGTAGCCGTCCGGGCGGACGAGCATGGATTGGCCGGCGGTGACGCGGTCGACGCGGGCGGACCAGAGGTCGGCGAGCTTGGCGAACTGGTCGGCGGGGTCGAGCAGGACGGCCCGGCCGGGGCGGAGCAGGGAGTGCAGGCGGGAGGTGCCGAGATCCAGGTCGGGGGAGGGGAGTCCGACGAAGGAATCGGTGCCAGGCATGGGATAGCGGACTGCCATGCCGGACATGAGGTCGGCTAGGTGACGCTGGACGGCGGGGAGCCGGGCGAGCTCCCGGAAGACGTCCTTGGCCGCGAGGACGTCGGGGTCCCGGGTGCCCTGCCAGTCCATGAACAGGCTCTGGGCCTGGACGTTGCGCAGCACGGCGGCGCCGACAGGATGGCGTTCGGCGTGGTAGGAGTCGAGCAGGTCGGCCGGGGCCCAGCCATGGACGGCGGCGGCGAGCTTCCAGCCGAGATTGAAGGCGTCCTGGATGCCGGTGTTCATGCCCTGAGCACCGAGCGGAAGATGCACGTGGGCAGCGTCGCCGGCGAGGAACACCCGGCCGTGTCGGTACTGCGCGGCCTGGCGGGCGGCGTTGGTGATGCGGCGTGAGTAGCGGAGTTCCAGCAGCTGAACGCGATCGTTGAACACGGTGCGGAGACCCTCGCGGAGCTCGTCCTCGGTGATTGGGGTGTCCCGAGGCAACGACCGGCCCGGCCCACCGAGGACGAGACGGGTGAGCGGCCGGCCCGCACCATCAGTGCCGAGCGGGAAGAGCGCGACCCAGGTGCCGTCCTTGCTCCACGTGTGCGAGAGCTCCCGCTCGACGCCGCTCAGCCGCACGTCGGCGGCGACGCAGGTGACGGTGCCCAGTCGGCCGGGGAACTCGGCCCCGAGCAGGGATCGAACCTTGCTGTGGGCGCCGTCGGCGGCGACCAGGTAGCGGCTGCGGATGGTGGTGCCGTTGGCGAACGCCGCGGTGACGCCGTCGTCGTCCTGCGCCAGGTCGACGAGCTCGTGGTCCCGGCGAATGTGCATGCCCTGCGTGGCCAGGTGATCCTCGAAGAACGCCTCGAGTTCGACCTGCGGCACGTACCGCCACTGCCGCGGGCCGGTGTTCTCCAACGCCAACGGAACGCCGGCGAAATGCCCGGCGCTCAGCGGGAAGTCCCCGCTGGCCAGCAGCGGCTCCAGCAGTCCGCGCTGGTCGAACGCCTCCAGCGTGCGCGACTGCACGCCGCCGGCCCGGGACAGCTCGCTGCGTCGCGGCAGCTTGTCGACCAGCATGGCCGACACTCCCGCCACCTTCAGCTCGTTGGCCATCACCAGACCCGTCGGGCCCGCGCCGACCACCAGCACCTCGGTGTCCATGTCCTGCTCCCTTCGTGGTCTCGACGGGAGCAACGTTCCGGCGCTGGGTGACCGGTTGCCAGTGATCACCGCGATTGAGTCGATATTCGACATTCGCTACGGTCTGACGGTGGAATCCGACTTCGACGAGCTCGACCGTCGCCTCGCGTACGCCCTCCAGGTCAACGGCCGGGCCCCATTCAGCACCATTTCCGAGGTTCTCGGCGTGTCGGATCGCACCATCGCCCGCCGCTACGCCCGGTTGCGGACCTCCCGGGCGCTGCGAGTGATCGGCGGCGTCGACCCGACGGCGCTCGGGGCCGTGCAATGGTTCCTGCGAGTCCGGTGTGCCCCAACGGCTTCGGTGCCGGTCGCCGAGGCGTTGGCCCGTCGGTCGGACACGTCATGGGTGAGTCTCACCTCCGGCGGCACCGAGATCGTCTGCACCGTACGGACCGAGAGCGACGCCGACAGCGAGGCGCTGCTGCTGGCCAAGCTGCCCCGCACGCCACGGGTCGAGGGTGTCACGGCCCACTCCGTGCTGCACTACTTCTACGGCGGGTCCGACAGCCTCATCGCCAAGCTCGGTTCGTTGCCCCACAAGGCGATCGAGCGCCTGCGGCCCCCGCCGCCGCCGTCACGGGAAGGTCCCGTGACGCTCGACGACGGCGACCGCAAGCTGCTGGCCGCCCTGGCGGTCGACGGCCGCGCCGAGCTCGAGCAGCTGGCCGTCGTGACCGG
>DASWRQ010000267.1:0-3251 GCA_036403095.1 Kutzneria sp.
CGTGATCAATAACGACCGGATCTGCCGAGGGCTCTTCGGTTGCCGGCAGGCGGTAGCCGCTGTCCTGCCCGAAGGCAGTTCTCTCACCGTGTGGACGCGAGGCGCCCAGGTACCCGCGAAGCTCGAAGGGAGGCGGCGAGCATGATTCTCAGCGCGGTGCACGACGGCCTTTGGAAGCACGCCAGCACGCCGGATGAGATCGAGGCCCTCCTGCACGAACTCGTCTACCGGGCCGACCCACGCCATCCGAGTGACGTGGTGCTCGCGGACCGGCCCTTCGACGACGATTCCGTGGACCAACCGGCTCAGCTGTTGCGGGTGAGCGCCAACCCGGAGGCCGGGGTGGCGGCGCTGCTGTGGTTCCTCAACTCGGCCGACGCTCAGATGTGGGTGTCCTACAACTCGCGCCCGCCGCTGGAGGACCCGTGGTTGGCCAGCGACGTCGACACCGCCCGCTACCACGATCGTTTTACGGCGATTCCGCTGGACCAAGCCCATGCTGCGCTGACCCAGTTCGTGGCCACCGGCGGGCAACGGCCGTCAAACGTCCAATGGGTGACGGGCGACTACTACGGTCGAATCACCCAAGCCTTGACGCCGGCCTCGCCGGTGCACGCGGCATGAGGTCCTAGCCCGTCCGATATTGATCATGGCAGGTGGGGGCGTAGGGCGTCGACGAGCACGTCGCGCTTGGGCACGCCGCCCACGCGTAGCAGCTCGGCGCCGTCCGGGGCGTAGGCGACCGTGGTCGGCGTGCGCAGCACCTTGAGCGAGGTGGCGACCTCGGGCATGTCGGTCAGGTCCAGCTCACGGTGCTCGAGGCCATCGGTCTTGGCCGCGAGGTCGGACAGGATGACGCGGGTGTGCCGGCACGGGGCGCAGAACGTGGTCGAGAGCTGCACCAACGTCACCGGGGACGCCGGGTCGATCAGCTCTCGGACCTGCGCCGGCAGGTCGGCGGCGGGCTTGGCGCCGTGCACTCGTCCGTCCCGCCCCCGCAGCAGGAAGCCGAGCACGGTGGCGGCCGCCAGCACCGCCAGCACCACCCACACGCCGGTCATCCGATCCCGCTCCTCCCGCTGCCCAACTGCACGTTCGTCGCCTTGCCGCTCACCGCGAAGGCGTTGCTGTCCACGCTGACCTTGGTCGGCACGACCGTGAACGGCAGCGCCTTGCCCAGGTCCAGCTCGGTCGACAGCGCCGCGATGATCGGCTGCTGAAAGGTCTCCGGAACCTTCAACGCCGTGACCCCGTCCACCAATTCCAGCCGCGTCGGCTGGACCTGGATCTTCGTGCCGGACAGGCCGAGCAGGCCGAAGGCATTGATCTTCAGCGGGTGGCCGGCCACCGTGACGTTGAACGACAGCCGCACGCCGACGCTGGTGTCGGTGTACGGGCTGCTCGTGGGGGTGGGCGTCGGCGTCGGGGTGGGGGTGTCGTAGAGGGTGTCCGGCGAGGTCGGGCCGATGGTCAGGTTGGAGACGCCCAGCGCCTGGCCGACGTCGGTGGCGTTGAACGCCCGGTTCACGTCGGCGGCGCTGATCTTGACCTGGCCCTCGACGTTGCTGATCGTCACCGACCGGGCCGAGCCCGACACCAGCTCCGACAGCGGCACCTTCACGTCGTAGAGGTCGGCCTTGACCTGGAGATCGCGCAGTGTGTCGCCGATCGGGATGCCGTTGGCCTCGATCTCGATGTCCTGGTAGTCGCCGCGGGCGGCCTGGAGCATGAACGGGAAGCCGTGGATGGTCACCGACGGGTCGTCGGCCAGCTTCAGCTCGGTCCGCATCTTCTTGGACACCTGGTACTCGGCGACCGCGGCGAAGGTGAAGTCGGCCGCAACCAGCAGCGCGGCCAGCACCAGCAGCAGCGCGACCAGGACTTTCCACCGACGGCCGCGGCGTGGTCGGGTGGCAGTGGTCATCGCCGGTATCTCCCCACCTGTGTTAATTCGTGTGACGCGCGTGTTTCGGCCCGGCTCAGGGCTGGTCACGGCAGGTATTCTCCCGGACATCCGCAGGCAACGGGGCCTGGCCACCGTACGCCGCTTTGCCGACCACTGGTGGCCGGGCCGCGGCGCGCGAGAGGAGGCGGCTTGCCCATGGGTGTAGATCTGCTGCTGTTGACCGGGGATTCGGACCCGTCGTCGGTGCTGCCGGCGCTGTCCCTGCTGCCGCACGTGGTGCGGCCGCTCGCGCCCGAGGTGTCCGCGCTGTTGGAGGCCGGTCCGCACGACGCCGTCCTGGTGGACGCCCGCGCCGATCTGGCCGGCGCCCGCTCGCTGTGCCGGCTGCTGTCCAGCAGCGGCATCGAGGTCCCGGTTGTGGCGATCGTCACCGAGGGCGGCCTGGTCGCCGTCACCGCGGACTGGGGCGTGGACGAGATCCTGCTGCCCAACGCCGGCCCGGCCGAGGTGGACGCCCGGCTCCGGCTGGTCAGCTCCCGCCGCAAGCCGGAGCAGTCCGGCAACGCCGGCGCGATCCAGCTCGGCGAGCTGGTCATCGACGACGCCACCTACACCGCCCGGCTCAAGGGCCGGCCGCTCGAGCTCACGTACAAGGAGTTCGAGCTGCTCAAGTACCTCGCCCAGCACGCCGGCCGGGTGTTCACCCGGGCCCAGCTGCTGCAGGAGGTCTGGGGCTACGACTTCTTCGGCGGCACCCGCACGGTCGACGTGCACGTGCGGCGGTTGCGGGCCAAGCTCGGCCCCGAGCACGAGCTGATGATCGGCACCGTGCGCAACGTGGGCTACAAGTTCGTCCGCCCGTCCCGGCCCGGCGCCCGCACCGGCGGCGGCGTCGGCGTGGAACACGACACGCACGACGATTCGGAGTCCGACGCCTTCCGTGCGCTGGCCCAGCAGTTCCGCTGACCGGTAGCGTCGGACCACGTGGCAGAGCTGACTGGGCGGGACCGGCTGACCGCGGTCGAGGTGGACGGGGTGGCCGGCATCTTCGAGGCGGCTCGCCTCGCCGACAACCGGACGGGCGCCGGTGAGCTGCCCTCGTTCGTGGCCAAGCCGGGCACGCACGTGCTGGTCGAGGACAACGGGCGCGTGGTCGGCTACGCCCACCTGGACACCGTCGGCGACGCCGGCGGCCACCCGGTCGGCGAGGCCCTGGTGCACCCCGCGGCCCGCAACCGCGGTGTCGGCACGCAGCTGGTCGAACAACTGCTGACGCTGGCCGGCGATCGCGAGCCGCGCCTGTGGTCGCAGGGGGACCACCGGGCGGCGGCCGGGATCGCCGCCA
>DASWRQ010000268.1:0-5747 GCA_036403095.1 Kutzneria sp.
CGCGCCGCTGATCGGCGCGGCCCCGGGCCACGTCGTGGTCGGCGACTCGACCAGCGTCAACGTCTTCCGGGCGGTCGTGTCGGCCACCAGGATGACCCCCGGCCGCAGCGAGATCCTGGTCGACGCCACGACCTTCCCGACCGACGGCTACATCGCCGGGTCGGCCGGGCGCCTGACCGGCCACTCGATCCGGCCGGTGAACCCGCGGGACGTGCCGAACGAGCTGGACAGCCACACGTCGGTGGTGCTGCTCAACCACGTGGACTACCGCTCGGGCCATCTGCACGACATGGGCGCCCTGACCGAAGCGGTGCACGCGGCCGGCGCCCGCGTGGTCTGGGACCTGTCGCACAGCGCCGGGGCGCTGCCGGTCGACATCACCGCCCACAACGTGGATTTCGCCGTCGGCTGCACGTACAAGTACCTCAACGGCGGTCCGGGCGCGCCGGCCTTCTTCGCCGTTCGGCCGGATCTGTTGCCCCGCCTGGACCAGCCGCTCGGCGGCTGGTGCTCGCACCGCGACCCGTTCGCCATGGACCCGGAATACGTTGCGGCGGAAGGCATCGCCAAGGCTCGTGCGGGCACGCCGGAGATCGTTTCGCTGCTGACCCTGGACGCCGCGCTGGACGTCTGGGACGGCGTCGACCTGCACCAGCTGCGCGACAAGAGCCTGGCCCTGACCGGGTTCTTCGAGGAGTGCGTCCAAGAGCTGGCCCCGGCAGCCCGCAGCGTCACGCCGGAAGTCCGCGGCAGCCAGGTCTCATTGTCCTGTGTGGACGCCGAACGGGTCATGGGTGAGCTGATCGACCGGGGAGTGGTGGGCGACCACCGGCCGCCGGACCTGCTGCGCTTCGGCTTCACGCCGCTCTACACCCGGTTCGCCGATGCCTTCCGGGCGGCGGAAATCCTCGGTGAGATCCTGGCATGAGGACAGTGGCTTACGGCGACCACGCCGACAATGTCGTCGACGTTTGGGACAACAACGCCGAGACCGTCGCGGTGCTGGTGCACGGCGGCTACTGGCGCGTGCGCTACGACCGCTCCTATCTGACGCCGTTCGCCGAATACCTGGTGGCGCAAGGCTTTTCGGCGGCGTCGCTGGAGTACCGGCGGATCGGCAACGGCGGCGAGTGGCCGGTGCTGCACCAGGACGTCGTCGGCGGCGTCGACAAGGCCGTGGAACTGTTCCCCGGCAAGCGGATCGTGCTCGTCGGCCACTCGGCCGGCGGCCACCTCGCGCTGCTGGCGGCCGACCGGCCGGGTGTGGCCAAGGTCGTGTCGGTGGCGGGCCTCTGCGACCTCGCCCGGGCCCATGAGCTGGGCCTGAGCAACAACGCCGTCACGGAGCTGTTGGGCGGCGACCTCGGTCTGCTGGCGGAGGCGGACCCGTGCAACCGCACGCCGCCGCCCGTGCCCGTGACACTGCTGCACGGCGACACCGACACTCACGTGCCGCTGGAGCTTTCCCAGCGGTACCAGGCGAAAAGCGGCGCCGAGCTGGTGGTGCTACCCGGGATCGACCATTTCGAACTGGTCGAGCCCGGGGCAGCGGCCACCGTCGAGGCGATTCAGCGGCGGTAGGTGTACACCGCGATGTCGGTGTTGCAGGGGCTCGGCGGCAGCACCTCGACCCGCAGGTCACCGGTGGCGGCGTCGTAGTCGACGCCCTCGGCGGTGTACGCGCCCACGCAGGTGCTGGCCAGCGGCAGCTGCCCGAGCGAGGTCACGTGCGCCTTGACGTCCGTGCCGCGCAGCGGGTGCTGGAGGTCGATCTGCAGCAGCGGCTTGCTGGTCGGGTAGAGGTCGTTGTTGGAGTCGTCGGACGCGCAGATCAGCCGGGTCGAGGTGACGAAGTCGCAGCCCTGGAGGTTGCGGACCGGCTTGTCCAGCACCACCTTCGCGGCCAGCGGCAGCGTGCCGCCGCCCGCCGGCAGCGACTTGTTCAGCACCGGCGCCGGCCACACCAGCAGGCGGTCGATCTGGGCCAGCTCGCTGGACACCAGCCACTGCCCGTCCGGCGTGACCGCGGTGTAGGCGTTGGCGTTGGCCACGACCTCGTCCGGGCCCAGCGTGTGCGCGTACTCGTACTGCTGGCCGGTCGGGGTCGTCACCAGCATCATCTTCTGCGTGACCGTGGCGGTGGTCTGCTGGTAGGGGTCGAAGACGTAGCCGTGCAGCGAGTCGGGGTCGCCGATGTGGCCCCAGCCCTCGGCCTTGAGGTTGGCCGGGATGGTGTTGCCGGCGGTGTAGTACAGCTTCACCGGCTGGCCCGGCAGTCTGACCGTCGCCACGCCCTCGCCGCCGACGGCCGCCGGCACGGTGGTCTTGTCGACGACGTGCCAGACGTCGTGGTGGGCATCGGTGGCCACGGCCGCCGGGGCGGCGACGGTGGTCAGCATGGCCGCGAACAACACGGCGGTAACGCCACGGATCATCGAGCTGCCTCCTCGAGCAGGATTACCGAACAAGGAAAGCTAGAAGGCCCGACTGGGCCCGTCAATGGCCGATTCCATGGTTCACGTCGGTGAAATGGACGGGCCCGTCTTCTTGTGTCACGATGACGTCAGCGCTGACTGAAGTTCGTATATGTGAAATGAAATAAGCCGAATAGCGGCACGAATTCCGAAAGGTGAACGGCAGATGGCCGCCGACCGACCGTGACCCCGTGATGACGGCGCGCGAGTGGTTAATGATGTTCACTCACCCGTTCGGGTATAGCGTGGCGACAACGGAACCGCTCTCACGCACGGAGTCTTCGCGTTGACGATCACCGAGGAAACCGTCCGCCCCGATCTGGGGCACCTCCGCATCGGCCTGCTCGGACCCGTTCGCGCCTGGCTGGACGACGCCGAGGTCGCGGTCGGGCCGCCGCGCCAGCAGGCCCTGCTCGCGGTGCTGGCCACCAACGCCAACCAGGTGATCTCCCGCTCCGAGCTGATCGACGCCATCTGGGGCACCGCGCCGCCGGCCAGCGCGGTCGGCAGCGTGCACACCTATGTGGCCGGCCTGCGGCGCGCCCTGGAGCCGGCCCGCAAGACGTTCCAGGTGCTGGTCAGCGCCGGTTCCGGTTACAGCCTGCGGCTGGGCCCCGAGGGCGTGGACGCCGAGCGCTTCACCCGTCACCGGCAGGACGCGCGGCAGCTGCTGGTCGGCGGCGACCCCGAGGGCGCGCTGGCCGGCTTCGACCGGGCCCTGGCGCTGTGGGCCGGCACGCCGCTGGGCGGCATCGGCGGCCCGTTCGCCGACATCGAGCGACAGCGGCTGGCCGAGCTGCGGTTGGACGTCGTCGAGGAGCGGGCCGACCTGCTGCTGGCCCTGCGCCGGCCGGCCGAGGTGATCGGCCAGCTCAAGGAGGTCCTCGAGGACCATCCGCTGCGCGAGTCGACCCGGGCGCTGCTGATCACCGCGCTGCACCAGCACGGCCGGGCCGGCGAGGCCAAGGCGGTCTACCAGGCCGGCGCCCGGCTGCTCGACGACCGGTTGGGCGTGCAGCCCGGGCCGGCGCTGCGCCGGGTGTACGAGACGCTGATCGACACCGGCAAGCCGGCCGAGGCGGTGCTGCCCCGGGTCGTGCCGTCCCAGCTGCCGCACGACACCCGCCGGTTCACCGGCCGCGGCGACGAGCTGCGGCGACTGGACGGGGTGCTGCCCGCGGCCGGGGCCGTCGGCGGCGGCAGCACCGTCGTCATCACGACCATCGAGGGCACCGCCGGAATCGGCAAGACCTCGCTGGCCGTGCACTGGTCGCATTTGGTCCGCGACATGTTCCCGGACGGACAGGTTTATCTGAATCTGCGTGGATTCGACGTCACCGACAAACCGGTCCAGCCGCACGACGCCCTTTACACGTTGCTGTCGTCGTTTCGGGTGCCGTCGGAGAAGATTCCGCAGGACACCCGCGAGCGCAGCGCGATGCTGCGCAACGTGGTCGCCGGCCGGCGGATGCTGATGGTGCTGGACAACGCCGTGTCCACCGACCAGGTCACGCCGCTGTTGCCGGCCAACCAGAGCTGCGTGGTCCTGGTGACCAGCCGCAACCGGCTGGACGGGTTGGTCGCGACCGGCGACGGCCGGCAGCTGACGCTCGGCCTGTTCGACGAGGCCGACTCGTCGGCGCTGCTGGCCAGCTATCTCAGCCCGGAGCGGGTGGCCGAAGAGCGGGACGCGTTCGACGAGCTGCTCGGCCTGTGCGCCGGGCTGCCGCTGGCGCTGAGCATCGTCGGCGCGCGGGCCTGGTGCAGCCCGAACCTGCCGCTGGCCCAGTTCGTCGACGAGCTGAGGGACGCTCACTTCCGGCTGGACGCCCTGGACACCGGCGACGACGCCGCGTCCAGCGTGCGGGCCGTGTTCTCGTGGTCGTACGACGCGCTGAGACCGGCCGCCGCGCGCATGTTCCGGCTGCTCGGGCTGCACGCCGGGCCCGACGTCAGCCGGCACGCCGCCGGCGCCCTGGCCGACGTGACCGAGGACGAGGCGCGGGCCCAGCTCGACGAGCTCGTCCGGGCGCACCTGCTGGAGTTGCGCAGCGACGGCCGCTACCAGTTCCACGACCTGCTGCGGGTGTACGCGCTGGAGCGGGCCACCAGCGACGAGTCCGACGCCGAGCGCGACGCCGCCGCGCGGCGGGGCGTGCGGTGGTACCTGCACGCCGCCAACCAGGCCGACCGCGTCATGCTGACCTTCAAGCCCGTGCACAACATCATCGACCCGCCGCCGCACTGGAGCTTCCCCGAGCAGGCCGATCCCGACCAGGCCAAGACGTGGTTCATGGCCGAGGAGACCAACCTCGTCGAGGCCATCCGGCGGGCCGTGGAGATCGGCGAGCACGCCGTCGCGTGGCGGCTGCCGCAGACCATGTCCAGCTTCTGGTACGTGTACAACAAGCGCTGGGAGCTGTGGAACGAGATGCTCCGCATCTCGCTGGAGCACGCCGTGCTCGACGGCAACGTCAACGGCGAGGCGTCCGCCCACTCCTCGCTCGGCATCGTCGCCAACGACCTCAAGCGCTACGACGAGGCCGTGGGCCACTACCTGCGGGCCATCGAGCTGTTCCCGCAGACCGACGAGAAGTGGTTGGTGGGCATCACCTACAACTCCCTCGGTCACACCTACGTCGCCCTGGGCCGCTTCGCCGAGGCGATGGCCGCCCTGCGCACCGCCGCCGAGGCGTACGAGGAGACCGGCAACATCTGGGGCCGGGCCTGGGCGTTGCAGGGCACCGCCTCGGCCTACAACGCCATGGGGGATCACGACAAAGCCCTGGAGTACGGGCTCTTGACGCTCGCCGCCTGGCACGACGTCGACTACAAGCACGGCATCGGCTCCGGCCTGAACCTGCTCGGCGAGATCCACCTCGCCGCCGGCGACCACGCCTCGGCCATCGACTACTACGACCAGGCCGTGCAGGCCCGGCAGGCCATCAACGACCGCTTCGGCATCGCCAACGCCCTGCGCGGCAAGGCCTTGTCCGAATGGCGGGCCGGACTCGTCGACGACGCCCGCGAGTCCTACCGCAGCGCCCTGCCCATCCTCACCGCCCTGGAGTCCCCCGAGCTCTCCGCCGTCGAGGCCGAACTGGCCCAGCTCGACGCCGAACACCCCTGACCCCCGCGAGTCCCGCTCTCAGCTGTTTGGGGCCCTGGCGGGCCGGCGTGATCGCGGGAAAACTGTGTAATGCTGTCCGGTCGACGTCGACTTGCCTTGGCGCATGCGAGGTCGTCTCTCAGCTAGACGTGAGGGCCCTGGGC
>DASWRQ010000269.1:0-3492 GCA_036403095.1 Kutzneria sp.
TGCGGCGCTGGAGAAGGAGGTGCGGGCCTGGGTCAAGGTCTGGAACGAGGATCCCAAGCCGTTCGTGTGGCGCAAGACCGCAGAGGAGATCCTCGACTCCCTTGCACGATATATCTCACGAATTTCCGGTGCGGGACACTAAGGACTTGCGCACTAACTCATCTCCTCATCGGAAAAGTCGGTCGAGCACGGTCGCCACGCCGTCCTCCGCGACGCTGCCGGTCACCTCGTCGGCCGCCGCCCGCACGTCGTCGTCGGCGCCGCCCATGGCCACCCCGAGGGCGGCCCAGCGGAGCATCGCGATGTCGTTGTGTCCGTCGCCGAAAGCCGCCGTGGCGTCCGGAGACACCCCCAGCTCCCTCCGGAGCTGCTCAAGCGCACTCGCCTTGGAGATGCCTTCGGCGACGACGGTCAGCCACGCGTCACTGTGATGGTCGTACGTCCACGTGACGCCCGCAATGGGTGAGACGTCCATCAGCGCCGCGAGTTGCGCCTTGGTGACGCCGTTCCAGTAGGCGATCATCCGGGTGGTCGGGGTCGCGCCGAGTTCGACGTCGTCGACCAGCCGGCGGCGGCCCTTGGACTCCCCGGGGTAGCCGTCGCTGACCCGGTTGCCCACGCCGGGCTCCTCCAGCGAGAAGGTCACGCCGGGCAGCATCGCCCGCAGCCGGGCGATGACCGGGGCCGGCTCGAAGGTGGCCAGCGGGATCACCTCGCCGGTGGCCAGGTTGAGCCGCACCGCCCCGTTCGAGCACAACGCGGTGCCGTCGGTGAAGTCGAGCAGCTTGATCACGGCCCGCACGCCGAGCACGGTGCGGCCGGTGGACAGCACCACGTGGGCGCCGGCGGCTCTGGCTCTGGCGATGGCGTTGTGCACGGCCGGCGAGATGGTCCCGGTCGAGTCCATGATCGTGCCGTCGACGTCGAGAGCGATCAGGGCAGGGCGCACGACACGGAGCGTAACTACCTCCCCGGGGTGAATCCGCTGTGACTGCCATCACCGAAACGGAAACGAGTCGTTTCGGATGGTGCGCGCCGGCAACGGAGCCGGCGCCTACGGAAGCGGAGGGCGTCCGTGGGTCCTGTCGCACGCTCCTTGACCGGGCTTGTCCTGGTCACGGCCACCATGATCACGTCAACCTCTGTCGCGTCGGCGAGCGAGTCCGCCGCCGGCCCGGCCCAGCCCAACATCATCTCGGCGGCGCTCTACGCGCTCAGCCATCCGACCGCCTCGCCACCGGGGTCCAACGACTTCTCCTGCAAGCCGACCACCGCGCACCCGCGCCCGGTCGTGCTGTCCAACGGCACCGGGGCGAACGCCTACGACGACTGGGCCGGCCTGTCCGGCGTGCTCAAGCGGGACGGCTACTGCGTCTTCGCGCCCAATCTCGGCGGTCCCGAGGGCGGGATGTTCCAGGCCACCGGCGACATTCCTACCCTGGCCGGCCAGTTCGGCCAGTACGTCGACAAGGTGCTGGCCGCCACCGGCGCGTCGAAGGTCGACATCGTCGGGCACTCCCAAGGCGGCATGCTGCCGCGCTATTACATGAAATTCAACGGCGGCGCGAACAAGGTCGGGACCCTGGTCGGCCTCGCACCGTCCAACCACGGCACCGACCTGGACGGCCTGGTCCGGGCCGTGCGGTCACTGCCCGGCGGCGGCGACTTCGCCGACGGTGTGGTCGGGGCCGTCTGCCCGGCCTGCGTGCAGCAGGAGGTCGGCTCCAGCCTGCTGACCAGCCTGAACAGCGGTGGTGACACGCTGCCCGGCGTGAACTACACCGTCGTCGCCACCCGCACCGACGAGGTCGTCACGCCCTACACCTCGGGCTACCTGACCGGGCCGAAGGCGACCAACCAGCGTCTCCAGGACTACTGCCTGATCGACGGCACCGAACACATCAACATCACCTACGACCACATCGCGATCCAGCTGGTGCGCAACGCCCTTGATCCGGCGCACGCCTGGACGCCGAACTGCCTGACCTAAGGGGATCCCTACCCTGGTCCGGCCCGGCTCACACGTCGCCGGGTCGGACCAGCCCCGTCTCGTAGGCCAGCACCACGGCCTGCACCCGGTCCCGCAGCTCCAGCTTGGCCAGGATGCGGCCGACGTGCGTCTTCACCGTCGCCTCGGACAGAAACAACTTCTGCGCCAGCTCGGTGTTGGACAGGCCCTTGGCGATCAGCACGAGCACCTCGCGCTCACGTTCGGTGAGCACGTCCAGGACCGACGCGTCGCGCAGCTCGCCGCCGCCGGACGGGCCCAGGAAGCGGTCCAGCAGGCGCTTGGTCACGCTCGGCGACACCACCGCGTCGCCGCTGGCCACCGCCCGCAACGCCGACACCAGGTCGGCCGGCGGCGTGTCCTTGAGCAGGAAGCCACTGGCCCCGTTGCGCAGTGCCGACAGGGCGTACTCGTCCATGTCGAAGGTGGTCATCACCAGCACCTTGGCCGTGCCGGCCTCGGTGATCTGCTTGGTCGCCTCGACGCCGTCCAGCCGCGGCATGCGCACGTCCATCAGCACCACGTCGGGCCGCAGCTCATCGGCCAGCCGCACCGCGTCGACGCCGTCCGCGGCCTCGCCGATCACCTCCAGGTCCTCCTGCGCGTTGAGCACCATGCGGAAGCCCATCCGCATCAGTTCCTGGTCGTCCACCAGCAGAACTCGGATCACGGACATCAGACTAGGGGTCCCTGTGCGGAGCCCACCGGCAGCACGGCGTGGACGCGCCAGCCGCCGCCCGGCCGGGGCCCGGCCTCCAGGCTGCCGCCGAGCACGCCGGCCCGCTCCCGCATGCCGATCAGGCCGTTGCCGCCGGACATGCCGGACAGCTCGCGGGGCGTGCCGAAGCCGTCGTCGTCCACCACCACCTCGATCTTGTCGTCGGCCCTGGTCACGAACACGTCGGCGGACGCGCTGCCGCCGGCGTGCTTGAGCGAGTTGGTCAGGGCCTCCTGCACGATCCGGTACACCGACAGGCCGACGCCGGCGGGCAGGTTGTGCACGTCGCCGCGCAGGGTCAGGCTCACCGGCAGCCCCGCGCCGCGGACCTGCTCGGCCAGCTGCGGCAGCGAGCTGGCGTCGGGCTGCGGCAGCCGGTCGGTGTCGTTCTGCGACTCGTCGCGCATCAGGCCGAGCAGCCGGCGCAGCTCGCCCAGCGCCTGCCGGCCGGTGTCGGAGATCGTGGACAGCGCCAGCTGGGCCATCTGTGGATCGCTCTGCAGCGCGTAACTGGCCCCGTCGGCCTGCACGACCATCACGCTGACCGCGTGCGCGACGACGTCGTGCAGCTCGCGGGCGATCCGCAGCCGCTCCTCGGTGACCGCCTGGCGGGCCCGCTCCTCCCGTTCCGCCTCGAGGCGGCGGGCGCGTTCCTGCAGGGCGGTCCACCGGGCCCGGCGCCAGCGCAGATTTTCCCCGGACAGCCAGGCGACGGCGACCGCCAGCATGGTGGTGACCCAGGTGGACGCCGTCACCACGGTCGGCG
>DASWRQ010000270.1:0-9894 GCA_036403095.1 Kutzneria sp.
GGTGCGTTGGGGGCGGCCCTCGACAAATCCAGCGACCGGGCGAAGCAGGGGCGGGGCCGTGCGGTCTGGGGGTGGCGGCCGGGTGAGCCTGGCTACTTGGTCTGCCGCTCCGCCGACGGGCGCTGAAGTTGCTCGGTGTCGTTCACGTCGGCGGGCGACGGGGCCTGCCACTTCTTGGTGAGCTCGACGCCGTTGGTGTCGAGCTTCTCGGTGACACCGTCCGTGTCGGTGGACTCGGGCTGCTCGGCCAACCACTTCGCCGCCTGCTCGCCGGCCCGGATCTTTACCGCGGCCCGCTCCAGCTCCAGCCGCCGCCACTTGCGCCGCTGCCGGCGGGTCAGCTTCGCCGGCCAGATCTCCTCGATGGCGCTGTTGAAGTGCGCGCCGACGATGATGGCCATGCCCAGGAAGAACGTGAACAGCAGGAACGCGATGGGCGTGGCCAGCGCGCCGTAGGTGTAGCCGGTGCTGGTGATCCACGCGATGTAGAGCCGCAACCCGATGCTGGACAGCAGGAACATCACCATCGCCAGCCCCGCGCCCGGCAGCCCCCGATGCCACGGCAGCTTGCGCGGCAGCGCGACCTTGTACATCGTGGTCAGGGCCAGCACCAGCAGCACGGCCATCACTGGGTAGTAGAAGGTGCTCAGCAGCTGCTGCACGATCGGCCGCCACTGCCCGGGCATGACGGCGGCCAGCAGGTCCGGCCCCAGCGCCAGCAGCGGCAGCCCGATCACCGCCAGCACCAGCCCGACGATGTACATGAACAGTGCGAAGATCCGCTGCCACACGGGATGCCGCACATCGTGCTGCCCGTACGCGGCGGTGATCGCGTCCACGAACGAGGCCATCGCCGACGAGCCGGCCCACAGCGAGATCAGGAAGCCGATCGAGGCCACCTCGGTGTGCGCGCCGGTGAGGATGCTCACCACCGTCGGCGCGATGATTTGGTCAACCACGTTCGGACTGAATATGGTGTGGCAGAACGAAAGGATCTTGGACTGCACGGCGGTGACGAGCTGCGGCCCGAACCAGTCGCCGACGAAGCTGAGGCAGCCGAGCAGACCCAGCAGCAGCGGCGGCAGCGACAGCGTCTGCCAGAACGCCGCCTCCGCGGCCTCCGAGAAGATATCGCCGTACCAGGCCTTGCCGGCGGTGCGCACCGCGAGCCGCCACGGCCCCCGCTTGGCGGGTGCGACCGCGCCGGTGTCCTGCTCAGGCTGCTCACCCATGGCACCCCAAAGCATGCGGCATAAGGGCAACCGCGGCTGGATCACCCCCCGAAACGTCATCCCGAGTCGACCTGTGTCGATCCGCACATGCCCCGGGAAGATGACGCGCTGCGCGGTGGATCTTCGGACGGTTCGGTAAGCTGCCGACAGCCCTCAGGGAACCCCACCGTGAGGGCATTCGCACGTCATCGGCAGGTTGTCGCAGCTAGGGAGGGTGAACGGCGTTGACGGACACCCTCAACCCGACGACGACCGCCGCACGGCCGCTGCGGGCCTGGCAGCGCCGCGCGCTGACCAAGTACCTGACGGCCAAGCCGCAGGACTTCCTCGCGGTCGCGACGCCCGGCGCCGGCAAGACCACCTTCGGTCTGCGGGTCGCCGCCGAGCTGCTGGCCGACCGCACCGTCGAGCGGGTCACCATCGTCACGCCGACCGAGCACCTCAAGCACCAGTGGGCCAAGGCCGCGGCCGAGGCCGGCATCGCCATCGACTCCAACTTCCGCAACGGCGCCGGGCAGACGTCCAACGACTACGACGGCGTCGCCGTCACCTACGCCCAGGTCGCGGCCCATCCGACGCTGCACCGGGTGCGCACCGAGAACCGCAAGACGCTGGTGATCCTGGACGAGGTGCACCACGGCGGCGACGCGAAGTCCTGGGGCGACGCCATCCGCGAGTCGTTCACGCCGGCCGTGCGGCGGCTGGCGCTGACCGGCACCCCGTTCCGCAGCGACGACAGCCCGATCCCGTTCGTCAACTACGAGCCCGACAGCGCCGGCGCCATGCGCAGCCGTGCGGATCACTCGTACGGGTACGCCGACGCGCTGCGCGACGGCGTGGTCCGGCCGGTGTTGTTCCTGGCCTACTCGGGCGAGGCGAGCTGGCGGACCGGCGCGGGCGAGGAGTTCACCGCCCGACTGGGTGAACCGCTGACCCAGGAGCAGACCGCCCGGGCCTGGCGGACCGCGCTGGACCCGACCGGCGAGTGGATGCCGGCCGTGATCAGCGCCGCCGACCAGCGGCTCAACCAGGTGCGCCAGTCGATTCCCGACGCCGGCGCCATGGTGCTGGCCTCGGACCAGGAGTCGGCCAAGGCGTACGCGGTGATCATCAAGCAGCTCACCGGCGAGGAGCCGACGGTCGTGCTCTCCGACGACCCCAAGGCCACCGGCAAGATCGCCGAGTACTCGGCCACCACGGCCCGCTGGCTGGTCGCGGTCCGCATGGTCAGCGAGGGCGTCGACGTGCCCCGGCTGGCCGTCGGCGTCTACGCCACCAGCTCGTCGACTCCGCTCTTCTTCGCCCAGGCCGTCGGCCGCTTCGTGCGGTCCCGGCGGCCCGGCGAGACCGCCAGCGTGTTCCTGCCCAGCGTGCCCGTGCTGCTTCAGCTGGCCGCCGAGCTGGAGGCCGAGCGGGACCACGTGCTCGGCAAGCCGCACCGGGAGCAGGACGGCTGGGACGACGAGCTGCTCAAGGACGCCAACCGGACCAAGGACGAGGGCGAGGAAGAGAAGGGCTACACCTCGCTGGGCGCGTCCGCCGAGCTGGACCAGCTGATCTTCGACGGCTCCTCCTTCGGCACTGCCGCCATGGTCGGCACCGAGGAGGAGCAGGACTATCTCGGCCTGCCGGGCCTGCTCGCCCCCGACCAGGTCCGGGACCTGCTCCGGCAGCGCCAGGCCAAGCAGTTGGCCGACGTGTCCGCCCGCAAGTCCACCGAGCCCGCCGCCCCGCCCCCGCCGGCCCGCACCCGCACCACCCAGGAGCGCCTGGCCGAGCTGCGGCGTGAGCTCAACACCCTGGTGTCCATGCACCACCACCGGACCAAGAAGCCCCACGGCAAGATCCACAGCGAGCTGCGCGCCTACTGCGGCGGCCCGCCCACCGCCATGGCTTCCGTCGAGCAGTTGGAAGAGCGCATCGCGACCCTGCGCTCGTGGTGAACCCCCGCTCCTGAGCATCCGACGTGGCCGCTACCCTCGGGTGCCGGTCGTGTCTGCGACTGTGGCTCGCATTCGGGCTTCACCCGGGCGAGTGGTCCACACCGCACGACCGAATGGACGCAGGGCGCTTGGTAGCGCTCTCATGCCTGTCCGTGATCGAACCCGAAACCTTTCGCCGCAGCGTCGGCGGCCAACCGTGCACAGGGCGGGCGGCAGTTCACCCCGTATTAGTCACAATGCGTAGTTGACAGACGGCCTTTCGGTGTAGCGGCGGCCTACCGGTTACCGGGTCGTTGCCGAGTCGTGTCGCCAGAACCGAACTTAACCGCTTCAGCTGCCTTTCGGTGCGGGCCCAGGGGGCATATGTTCTGCGCCACAACATTTTCGCGGGCTCCTCCAGTGACCCGCGCCACGATGAAGGGAACAGCCGGATGCGGAGCAGAACTCTCGCCGTGCTCGCCGTGAGCACCGGGCTCGCGCTGGCGGTCACCGGGTGTGGCGCCAACAGCAGCAGCGGCAGCAGCCCGACGTCGGGCAGCAGCGGTGCCAGCAACGGTGCGAAGGTCGGCGTGATCCTGCCCGAAACCACGACGTCCGCCCGGTGGGAGGGTTTCGACCACCCGCTGCTGGAGAAGGCGCTCAAGGCCGAGGGCTTCGACCCGATCATCCAGAACGCGCAGGGTGACGACCAGAAGGTCTCGACCCTGGCCGACCAGATGATCAGCCAGGGCGTCAAGGTGCTGATCCTCGCCTCCACCACCGGCGACGTGGGCGCCGCGGTGGAGAAGAAGGCCGCCGCCGCGGGCATCCCGGTCATCGACTACGACCGCCTCAACGCCGGTGGCAGCGCCGACTACTACGTCTCCTTCGACAACGTGAAGGTCGGCCAGCTCCAGGGCCAGGGCCTCGCGGACGCGCTCAAGAGCAAGCCGGGCGCGCAGGTCATCGAGATCGAGGGCGCGCCGACCGACAACAACGCGACGCTGTTCCACGACGGCCAGGAGAAGGTCCTCCAGCCGCTGTACGACAACGGGACGCTGAAGAAGGTCAACAGCCAGTTCATCGACAAGTGGGACAACCAGACCGGCGGCACCGTCTTCGAGAACTTCCTGACCGCCAACGGCGGCAAGGTCGACGGCGTGCTCGCGGCCAATGACGGTCTGGCCGGCGCGGTCATCGCCGTCCTGCAGAAGAACCACCTCAACGGCACGGTCCCGGTGACCGGTCAGGACGCCACCGCCGACGGCCTCAAGGCCATTCTGCGCGGCGACCAGTACATGACCATCTACAAGCCGATCGACCAGGAGGCCAACGCGGCCGCCAAGCTGGCCACCGCGCTGCTGAAGAACAGCAAGGCCGACGCCGACAAGATCGCCACCCAGAAGACCGTGGACCCCAAGACCAAGCGTGAGGTCCCGTCCCTGCTGCTCGACCCGCAGTCGATCACCAAGGACAAGGTCAAGGACGTCATCTCGGCGGGCGCCGTGCCGAAGGCCGACGTCTGCGCCGCCGACGTCGCCGCGCTGTGCACCCAGAACGGCATCAGCTAGTAGCTGACGGCCGATGCTAAGGCCGCCGCCGCGACCGACCCGGACCCCCGACCCGGGCCGGCCGCGGCGGCTTCCCATGCCCGACCCCACCGCCACCGGGGCGGGCAGAGACAGTCTGGAGAACACCCCCATGACCGAGCCGATCCTCGAACTGCGCGGGATCAACAAGAGCTTCGGGCCCGTCCACGTGCTGCACGACGTGGACCTCGTCGTGCGGCCCGGAGAGGTGACCGCGCTCGTCGGCGACAACGGCGCCGGCAAGTCCACGGTGGTCAAGTGCATCGCCGGCATCCACGGCATCGACTCCGGCGAGGTGCTGTTCGACGGCGCGCCGGTGCACATCAACGGCCCGCGTGAGGCCGCCGCACTCGGCATCGAGGTCGTCTACCAGGACCTCGCGCTGTGCGACAACCTCGACATCGTCCAGAACATGTTCCTGGGCCGCGAGCGCGGCGACTACGGGCTGCTGGACGAGGCCGACATGGAGCAGGCCGCCCGCGAGACGCTCGCGTCGCTGTCGGTGCGCACGGTCAAGTCGGTGCGCACGCTGGTCGCGTCGCTGTCCGGCGGCCAGCGGCAGACCGTGGCCATCGCCAAGTCCGTGCTGTGGAACAGCAAGGTCGTGCTGCTGGACGAGCCGACCGCCGCGCTGGGCGTGGCCCAGACCCGCCAGGTGCTCGACCTGGTGCGCCGGCTGGCCGACCAGGGCCTGGGCGTGGTGCTCATCAGCCACAACATGAACGACGTCTTCGAGGTGGCCGACACCATCTCGACGCTGTACCTGGGCCGCATGGTCGCTCAGCTGCCGGCCAAGGACCTGACCAACACGCAGGTCGTCGAGCTGATCACCGCCGGCCGGTCCGGCGACATCGGCCTGGCCAAGCCCGAAGTCGCCACGGTCTGAACTGCAAGGGATCGCTTCCAATGACTGACACACCTGCCGCCGCCCCGCCGTCGGACCAGAAGGACACGCCCGCCCCGGACGTCAAGAACGCGGAGACGCAGGCCGCCGCCATCTCCGACTTCGGCATCGACACCACCAGCCGGTCCACCGGCCAGGCGCTGCGCGACTACTTCGACCGCGTCCGCGGCGGCGACCTCGGCTCGCTGCCCGCGCTGTTCGGGCTGGTCGTGCTGCTGATCGTGTTCGCCGTCGCGTCCGACACGTTCCTCAGCCTGAACAACATCGCCAACCTGCTCGCGCAGAGCGCCGGGGTCATCATCATCGCGATGGGCCTGGTGTTCGTGCTGCTGCTGGGCGAGATCGACCTGTCCGCCGGCACCGCCTCCGGCGTGGCCGCCGCCGTGATGGCGCTGCACCTGGTCAAGGGCGGCAACCTGCAGGCCGGCATGGGCGACAGCGTCTTCTACATCTTCATCATCGCCTGCGTGCTGGCCATCGCCGTGGCCGCCTGGCAGCGGATCTGGTTCGGCGTCGTGCCGTCCGCGATCGCGCTGCTGCTGCTCCTGCTGGGCGTGCCGGCCAACCCGTGGTTGGAGATGCTGCTGGCCATCTGTGTCGGCACCGTCATCGGCTGCCTCACCGGCGTGCTCATCTCCAAGATCGGCATCCCGTCCTTCGTCGTGACCCTGGCCCTGTTCCTGGCCTGGGGCGGCGTGATCCTGAAGCTGATCGGCAACGGCGGCACGCTGTCCATCAGCAACGACGCGGTGCTGTTCGGCGTGGCCAACAACAACCTGGACACGCTGGGCAGCTGGATCCTGTTCGTGATCTTCGCCGGCGGCTACGCCGCGGTGGCGCTGGTCCGGCACGCCGGCCGGGTCCGTCGCGGCCTGGTGGCCCAGCCGACCTCGCTGATGCTGCTCAAGGTCGGCGCGGTGGTCGTGCTCGGCGCGGTGGCCACCTGGCTGCTCACGGTCAACCGCTCGCCCAACCCGGAGCGGATCAACATCTCCGGCGTGCCCTACGTGGTGCCGATCGTGCTGGTGCTGCTGGTGATCGGCACGTTCGTCCTGGACCGCACCAAGTACGGCCGGCACATCTACGCCGTCGGCGGCAACGCCGAGGCGGCGCGGCGCGCCGGCATCAACGTGCCCAAGATCCGGATGAGCGTGTTCGTGATCGCCTCCACGGTCTCGGCCGTCGGCGCCATCGTGTACTCGTCCAAGGTCGGCTCGGTCGACCCGAACGCCGGTGGCGGCAACACGCTGCTGTTCGCCGTCGGCGCCGCGGTCATCGGCGGCACCTCGCTGTTCGGCGGCAAGGGTCGGCTGTCCAACGCCATCATCGGTGGCCTGGTGATCGCCATCGTCAGCAACGGCCTCGGCCTGCTCGGCCAGCCCGCCGCCGTGGTCAGCATCGTCACCGGCGTGGTGCTGCTGCTGGCCGCCAGCGTCGACGCGCTGTCCCGTCGACGGGCCAAGGCGACCGGTCACTAGCAGTCCCGAAGGGACACGAGGGGGTGTGCGGTGAGCGGTCCGCCAACCGCGGGCACCCGTCCCGACGAGGTCCGCAGGCACAACCGGGCCGCCCTGCTGCGCCGGCTGCACGTCGGCGGCCCGTGCACCAGGGCGGAGCTGGCCGCCGAGCTGGGGCTGAACCGCAGCACGATCAAGGCCCTGGTGGACGGGCTGGCCGATGCCGGTGTGGTGGTCGAGCAGGTCTCGGTCAAGCGCACCGGCGCCGGCCGGCCGTCCCTGCTGGTGCTGCCGCAGCCGCGGTCGCTGTGGGTGCTCGCCGTCGACGTCGGCGTCGAGCAGACCACGGTGGCGGCCGTCGGCTTCGGCGGCGAGGTGCTCGGCACCCGGGGCTGGACGCTGCCGCGCGGCTCCGGGTCGCCGGACGACCTGCTGGCCAAGATCGCCACCGCCGGTCGGCGGCTGGCGGAGCGGATCGGCTCCGAGCCTGTCGGGGTCGGGGTGTCGGTGCCGGGTGTGGTCCGTCGTGACGGCTACGTGCACGAGGCGCCCAACCTGCACTGGGCCGGCGTGCCGGTGGGGGAGCGGCTGTCCGCCGCCCTGCACCGGCCGGTGCTGGTCGGCAACGACGCCGAGCTCGGCGCGCTGGCCGAGCACACCCGCGGCGTCGCCACCGAGGCCGCCGACATGGTGTTCGTCTCGGTCGACGTGGGCGTCGGCGGCGGGGTCATCACCGAGCGGGCCGCGCTGCGGGGCAGCGGCGGCTACGTCGGCGAGCTGGGGCACATGGTGGTCCGGCCCGGTGGCCGGCCCTGCTACTGCGGCTGCCAGGGCTGCTGGGAGACCGAGATCGGCGAGGACGCCCTGTGCCGGGCCCTGGGCCTGCCCGAGGGCTCGCCGCGTGAGGCCGTCGTCGGCGAGCTCCGGTCACTGGCCGGCGAGGAGCCGCAGGTCGCGCTGAACCGGCTGCGGGAGTTCACCGACTGGCTGGGGCTCGGGCTGATCAACGTGGTCAACCTGCTCGGGCCGCAGCTGGTCGTGCTGGGCGACCTGCTGGCCGCCCTGCCCGACGCGGTCGTCGACGAGGCCGCCGCGACCGTGCGGGAACGCAGCCTGGTCAGCCGGGCCGTCGGCGGCATCCGCATCGTGGCCTCCCCGCTGGGCAAGGAAGCCAAGATCATCGGCGCCGCCGAGCTGGCCTTCCAGCAGGCCCTGGCCGGCTGACCTGCTGGTGCCGTGAAGGCGGCCTTCCCGGCACCAGCTGGAGCTCGTGCGGGTAGCGAAGAGGCGCGGGCCCACACCTGGCCCGCGCCTCTTGTGTCGCTATGGAGTGATGGAACTTCTCAGGCCCCGTCAGAGCCTTGCTGGATCTCGGCCGAGAGCTCACGCAGCTTGGCGCTGTGCTCGCGGGCGTGGTGTCCGCAGAAGAGGAGCTCGCCTCCGGACGGGAGAACTGCGCGTACCTGAGCGGCTGCGCCGCACCGGTCGCAGCGGTCGACAGCGGTCAGCTCGGGGCGGGTGAGCAAGGTCGTCATGGAAATTCTCCCTCCGTCCCGGCACCGGTGCTCCGGTGCCTACTACACAGCTGCGACCACAACGCTTCCGGGTCGCCGCCCGTGGCGCGGTGTTCGCTGCCATCACCATTGCAGACGTTCGGCGCCTCGTCGGTGTTCCCCACCGTAGTGGCGACGCCCGTCACGTGAGATGTACCCGGATGCAGCAAGCCACACTCCGTGACATCCCACTCCCGTTGATGGTCCGTTGCCGGGGCCACCCGCAGGTGCCGAGTCGGTTACATTTTGTCGTCGGATCGGGTCCGAACTGACTCAGCGCAACGAACTCAGTGACTCAAGCTACGTCAGCGAACCACGACCGGGTTCGCATCACCACCCCTGTTGTGGGATGAGTCACACTACAGAGCGTGATATTCGCTTCTGGCGAACAGTCGTTCAGGGCTTGGTTTCGGCCACCCTGAGCGCACGGACACCCGTCGGCGGTCGTCATCCCGGCGACCGGGTCACGGGCGTCCCACGGGCCAACTGGGGGCCACCAACGGCCGTCGCCGGAGTGAACGCCCCACCCTGAGTGGATCTCCCGGCCGCCACGACGACGAACGCCCCGCCCGACCGAAACGGTCGAACGGGGCGAACGTCGACAAACCGGAAGAACCCAGGCCAGCTGAAACTCAGGCCGGCCGGAACTCAGTCCAGATAGTCCCGCAGGACCTGCGAGCGGGACGGGTGACGGAGCTTGGACATGGTCTTCGACTCGATCTGGCGGATCCGCTCGCGGGTCACGCCGTAGACCTGGCCGATCTCGTCCAGGGTCCGGGGCTGGCCGTCGGTCAGGCCGAAGCGCAGCCGCACCACGCCCGCCTCCCGCTCGGACAGGGTGGCCAGCACCGACTGGAGCTGGTCCTGCAGCAGCGTGAACGACACGGCGTCGACCGCGACCACGGCCTCGGAGTCCTCGATGAAGTCGCCGAGCTGGCTGTCGCCCTCGTCGCCGATGGTCTGGTCCAGCGAGATGGGCTCCCGGGCGTACTGCTGGATCTCCAGCACCTTCTCCGGGGTGATGTCCATCTCCTTGGCCAGCTCCTCCGGCGTCGGCTCGCGGCCGAGGTCCTGGAGCAGCTCGCGCTGGATGCGACCGAGCTTGTTGATGACCTCGACCATGTGCACCGGGATACGGATGGTGCGGGCCTGGTCGGCCATCGCGCGGGTGATCGCCTGCCGGATCCACCAGGTGGCGTACGTGGAGAACTTGTAGCCCTTGGTGTAGTCGAACTTC
>DASWRQ010000271.1:0-2229 GCA_036403095.1 Kutzneria sp.
CTCATTCGTGTAACACCTTGGGGTACTTCACGCCGCAACCATTCACTCTCGGGAACGGGTTCGGGGCCGTACCGGCCGATCGTGGGCAAAGCCTCATGGGTAAGTCTTCGGCCAGGCGTGAACCCAAAGGGCGCATCGGCCGTGTTCCGGGCGTCTGAACGCGAAAGGAGCCCACCGATGACCACTCCACTGCCGCACCGCGCGATCGCCATGCTCCGCGCCGTCGCCACCGGCCGCGCCGAGCTCACCGACAGCAGCGAGCCCGACCTGCGGGTCGACGGGCTCCCCTGCTGCGACCAGGCCATGGCCCACGACCTCGTGCACGCCGGCCTCATCACCGCCACCGGGTCCAGGACCGACTGGATGCCGGCCAGGCTCACGCCATCGGGTGCAAGGGTGTTGGCCGACGCGGGTCCACCGCCCGGGGGAAGGGCGGCCGCCTGAGCCCGCGCCGACGCCACACCTTCGCCCAACCGCCGCTCCCGCCCAGCCGCCAAGATGCCCACATGTGGTCCACATTTGGCGTTCGGACGGGCGCGAAACCCACATTCGGTGTGCCGGAGAGCGTGACTCGCCGGGGTGGGGGTCAGTCGGCGTGGATGCCGGGGCGGTACTTGGGGACCCGGAGGTGGATCTTGGTGCCGGCCCCGACGGCGGTCTCGACGACCAGGCCGTACTCGTCGCCGTAGACCTGGCGCAGGCGCTCGTCGATGTTGCCGAGGGCGATGCCGGTCTGCTCGTCGGGCTCGCCGGCCAGCGTGCGGCGCAGGCGGTCGGGGTCCATGCCGACGCCGTCGTCCTCGATGCTGATGTGGGCCTCGGCCCCGGCGTCGGCGGCCTGGATGCTGATGCGGCCCGGCCCGACCTTGCCCTCCATGCCGTGCCGCACCGCGTTCTCCACCAGCGGCTGCATGCACAGGAACGGCACGGCCACCGGCAGCACCTCGGGGGCGATCTGCAGGGTGACCTGGAGCCGCTCGCCGAAGCGGGCGCGTTCCAGCGACAGGTACTGGTCGATGGACCTGAGCTCCTCGGCCAGGGTGGTGTACTCGCCGTGGCGCCGGAACGAGTAGCGGGTGAACTCGGCGAAGTCGAGCAGCAGGGTGCGGGCCCGCTCGGGATCGGTCCGCACGTAGGACGCGATGGCGGTGAGCGAGTTGAAGATGAAGTGCGGCGAGATCTGCGCCCGCAGGGCCCGGACCTCGGCCTCGATGCGCCGCCGTTTGGACCGGTCGAGCTCGGCCAGCTCCAGCTGGCCGCCGGCCCAGCGCGCGACCTCGTTGGCCGCGCGGACGAGCCCGGCCGACGCCTCGGCCGCGTAGGCCAGCAGCACGCCGGCGATCCGACCGTCCACATGCAACGGAACCATGACGGCAAAGCGAAGCGGGCACTCGATATCGGCGCAGGAGACCCGGGCCACGTGCGAACGGCCATGGGTCAGCGCCGGTGCGATGATCTCCAGGGCATCGGACGAGTGTTGCTCACCTATGCCGTCCCAGGCCAGCACCCGCTCCCCGTCGGTCAGGGCCAGCGCCGGAGTGTCCAGCAGGGCACGAAGATGCGGCACGGACCGGCGCGCGGCCTCGGGCACCAGCCCGGCGCGCAACGGCGGCGCGGCCGACCAAGCGGTGTGCAGAGTCTCGTATGTGGCCCGATCGACGGCGTTGCCGGACTCCCGCAGGGCGTTTCGCAGGCGCCACAACAACACGAGCACGGCCAGGGTCATCACGCACAGCAGACCGGCCAGCACAGCGGTCGTCACGGCGTCTCCTCCTGGGCCAGCCCGAGCGCCTCCGGGGCATGCAGCCGCACCATCGTCCGGTTCACCGACGCGGGCACGGTCCGCGGCGTGAGCAGCGACCCGATGATCATCACGGCGAAGCCCAGCGGCACGCTCCAGGCCGCCGGCCGGCTGAGCAGATCGTAGACCAGCCCGGATCCCGGCGGCGCCAACAGGGTCACCAGCCCGGCGGCCAGCGCCAGCCCGCCGCCGGCGATCATGCCGGCCATCGCGCCGAACGGCGTCAGCCGCCGCCACCAGATCCCCAGCAGCAGCAACGGGCAGAACGAGGAGGCGGCCACCGCGAAGGCCAGCCCGACGACGTCGGCCAGCGACATGCCGGACACCAGCAGCGCCGCCCCGAACGGCACGATCGCGGCGAAGAAGGCCGCCACCCGGAAGCCGCGAAGTCCCCGCAGCAGCAACACATCCTGCGACAGCACGCCGGC
>DASWRQ010000272.1:0-12197 GCA_036403095.1 Kutzneria sp.
CGTGGACAAGTGGCTGCCGGTGGCCAGCGCCATGCCGCGCATGATCGCGCACCTCGGCCAGCACCCTGAGCTGGGCTTTCTCGGCGGGCAGTCGTGGTTCGGGCGCACCACGATCCTGGTCTCGTACTGGCGCAGCGCCGACGATCTGATCAACTTCGCCTCGGCCAAGAAGGCGCCGCACCTGGCGGCGTGGAAGGCCTACAACCGGGCCGTCGGCGCGGACGGCACCGTCGGTGTGTGGCACGAGACCTACCTCGTGAAGCCCGGGCAGGCCGAGGTCGTCTACGCCAACATGCCCGCCTTCGGCCTCGGCGCCGCCTTCACGCACGAGCAGATCACCAAGGACAGCAACAGCTCGCGCAAGCGGCTGGTCACGGCTGGACGCCTCTGATACCAGATTGGTACCGTGACGGCGTGGCGATGACTCTGCGACTGAGCGAAGAGGAGAACCGCCAGCTCGACGAGCTGGCGGCCGCCGAGGGGCGATCCAAGCAGGAGATCGTGCGACTGGCGCTGGCCGACCGCTGGGCCCGGCTGCAGAAGGAGGAGCAGCTGGGCGAGGTCCTCGGCCGGGTGCTGCCGCGGTACCAGGGCCTGCTCGACCGGCTGGGTTCCGCCTGAGTTGACCGAGTACCTCGACGCCGGCGACCTCCTGGTGCTGGCCACCGCCGTCACCGGCGGCGATCTCGTCGTGCGCGACCTGGGGCTGCTCGACTCCGCCGCGTACCGGCCGCGCGCCACCGTGTTGGGAGTGGAGGCCTACGGCACCCTCTGGCTCAAGGCCGCCGCCGTCCTCCACTCCGTCGTCCGCACCCGGCCGCTGGCCGAGGGCAACTGGCGCCTCGGCTGGGTCGCCGCCGTCGCGCTCTGCGACATCAACGGCTGGTGGATCGACGCCGACGAGGACGAGGCCCTCGGCGTCGTCCGCGCCGTCGCGCACGGTCGTCTCGAGGTCACCGACCTGGCGTCCCGCTTCGAGAACTGGTCGCTGCCGAAGAACTGAGCTGGTCCAAGGCCGCCAGGATCTCGGCCGGTTCGCTGCGGGTGCCGAAGTCCGGGTGGACGTCGATCCAGCGGATCGTCCGCGCGGCATCGACGATCACCGTGGTTGGCATCGGGATCACGGCCGTGCCGTCGACATTCGCCGCCGCCACGTCCAAGCCCAGCGCCGCCTGCGACGCCTTCGCGCCGTCGGTCGACTCGGTCAGGATGCCCAGCCGGCCGGCGATCGTGTTGCCGGCGTCGGACAACACCGTGAAGGTCAAGTCGTTGGTCTCCCGCATGGTCAGCGAGCCGTCCGGTTTCTGCGGGCTGATCGCCAGCAAAGTGGCACCTCGCTGCGTGAGCGGCTCGACCAGCTCCGCCTGATACGTGCGTAGCGCGAGATTGCAGTACGGGCACCATGTGCCGCGGTAGAACACAACTACCGCCGGCTTGTCGCCCAGCGCCTCGTGCAACGTCGTCGGCTCGCCGTGCGCGTCGAGCAGCTCCGCATCCGGCAGCTGCTCGCCGGCTTTGCTCACGCCGGCCGGAATTCCGGCTTCGGCCAGCTGCTGCCGTTCGGCCACGAACGGCGTCACCACGTCCGCCGGCAGCTGCTCGGCCAGGTTCCTGGCGAGCGCGGCCGCCCCGTCGGCGATCGGGTTGGTGGTCATGAGCACCTCTCTGGTCCGTCAGAAATGGCATGCACGGTCCAGATTTCTCGTCGAGGATTGGCATCGCAACGCCAGTCCTCACCGCCAGGTGTGCGCCTCGATGTGCGCGAGCGCCGCGTCCAGCGCCGTCTCCAGCGGTTTTGTGTCCCGGTTGAGCTGGCTGATCAGAATGCCGCCCTGCAACGACGCCAGCAGGGCCAGCGCGAGCGCCTCCGGGTCCGCTTCCGGGCGCAACGTGCCGTTGGCGTGCATCGTCGACAGGCCCGTCCGCAGCCCTTGCGACCAGCGCGCGAAGCTGTGGGCCAGTTGCAGCCGCGCCGCCTCGTCGTACTCCGCCAGCTGGCCCGCCAGCACCGCGATCGGGCAGCCGCCCCGGCAGTTCATCTCGCGCAGCCTCTGCACCACGAGATCGCGCCACTGCCGCAGGCCGGCCATCGTGTCCAGCTCGGCGAACCACTCCTCGTGCGGTTCGATCACCGCGTCCGACTGGTACTCGATCACCGCCCGGACCAGCGCCGTCTTGTCCGCGAAGTAGTGGTAGATCTGCGAGTTGCTCACCCCGGCCGCCGCTCGCACGTGCTCCACCGTCGTGTCCGCCACGCCGTTCTCGAACATCAGCCGGGCCGCGGCCGCCACGATCCGCCCCTTCGTCTCCCGGCCCTTGGTGGTCAGCGTCCCCGGTGCGATCGGCATGCTCCGAGGCTACGAGCCCTGGCACGCCTGATCCACTCTTCAGGTCGCGGCCTTCGCCGCCCGCTCGATCTCCGCCCGCCGTTCTTCCCAGAACGCGGCATCGCGCTGGCCGGCTGTCGCCGTCGTGCCGTCCAGCTGCTCGCGCAGGATGTCCGCGTGTCCCGCGTGCCGGGTCGTCTCCGTGAGCATGTGGACCAGGACGTTGAACAACATCACCGCCGGCCTCGGCCACCACGGCACGTGCCCTGGCGCGTCGACCGCCAGCGCCTCGATCGTCTCGTCCGAGTGCGCGCACGCCCGCCGGTAGCGTTCGACGATCTCCTCGCGTGTCTCGTGCTCCGTCGCCCACATGTCGACGCCGCGCCGGCTGAGGTCGTCCCACCGGGGCATCGGCTCCGCGAACGGCCGCCCGAAGACATCTCCGAAGTACCTCGACTCCGACAGCGTCAGGTGTTTCACCAGGCCGAGCAGGTTCGTCCCGGTCCCGGTCAACGGCCGCCGGATGTCGTACTCGCCCAGTCCGTCCAGCTGGCCGATCAGCGCCTCGCGCACCTCCCGCAGCTCAGCCTGCAGGTACGCCTTGGCGAACTCATCGATCATGGCCTGGAAGCCTGTCACATCACCGAGGTCACATAACCAGGGCAGCCCCCAACCACTCCCGGGGGCACCCCTGCGTCCATTTTACCGGCTCGGGGCGACGTCACCTCTGGTTGACGATCTTCCTGTGGATAACTCGGCGGCTGTGGACAAACGTTTGCGGTACACCGTTGGGTCTTTGCCCTTGACCTGGAGTGCACTCCAGCTTCTACGGTCGGTGTCGTGACTTACTCGATCGCCCAGGCAGCGGAACGCAGCGGGTTGTCCATCGACACCCTCCGCTACTACGAACGAATCGGGCTGGTCGATCCGCCGGCCCGGGACTCAGGGGGACGTCGCTCGTACTCGGACGACGACCTCGCATGGTTGGAGTTCCTCACCAAGCTGCGCACGACCGGCATGCCGATCCGGATGATGCGGGAATACGCCCAGCTCCGGCACAAGGGGCTGGCCACCGCCGGCCGCCGCAAGCAGCTGCTCAACGACCACCGGACGGACGTCCGGCAGCGCATCGCCGAACTCCAGGCGTGCCTGGCCATTCTCGACTACAAGATCACCAACTACGCCGAGGTCGAGGCCAAGCTGGCCGGCCAGGCGCTGGTTCAGGAGGCGTCGGCGTGAAGACCAAGCGGCTCGGCGGGCTCGAGGTCGGTGCGCAGGGCCTCGGCTGCATGGGCATGAGCCAGTCCTACGGCCAGGGCGATGAGACGGAGTCGGTGGCGACCATCCACCGAGCCATCGACCTGGGCGTGACCCTGTTCGACACGGCCGACCAGTACGGCCGCGGCGCGAACGAGGAACTGGTCGGCAAGGCCCTCAAGGGACGCCGTGACCAGGTGGCGATCGCGACGAAGTTCGGGTTCGTGCCCGGTGACGGCGGTGGGCTCGCGGTCCGCGGCGACCGGGCGTACGTGCACGGGGCGGTGGACCGCTCGCTGGCCCGGCTCGGCGTGGACCACATCGACCTCTACTACCAGCACCGGGTGGACGACAGCGTGCCGATCGAGGAGACGATCGGCGCGATGGCGGAGCTGGTGCAGGCGGGCAAGATCCGCTATCTGGGCATGTCGGAGGCCGGCGCGGAGACGATCCGCCGGGCCCACGCGGTGCACCCGATCACGGCGCTGCAGAGCGAATGGTCGCTGTGGACCAGGGACATCGAGGCCGAGGTCCGGCCGACGTGCCGTGAGCTGGGTATCGGCATCGTGCCGTTCTCGCCGCTGGGCCGGGGCTTCCTGACCGGCAACGTGACCTCGGTCGACAAGCTCGCCGCCGACGACATGCGGCGCAACCTGCCGCGCTTCGAGGGCGAGAACTTCGACCGCAACCTCGCGATCGTGCAGCGGCTGACCACGCTGGCCGCGGAGCGCGGCGTCACGGCCGGCCAGCTGGCGCTGGCCTGGGTGCAGCACCAGGGCGACGACGTGGTGCCGATCCCGGGCACGAAGCGGCGCAAGTACCTGGAGGAGAACGTCGCGGCGGCCGAGCTGGCGCTCACCGCCGAGGACCTGGCGGCGATCGCCGGCACGGTCGACGCCGTCGCCGGCGACCGGTACCGCCCCGAAATGCAGAAACTCGTAGGACGCTGACAAGGAGAAAGATGGAATCGCGCAAGCTCGGCAAGCTCGAGGTGTCCGCACAGGGCCTCGGCTGCATGGGGATGAGCGAGTTCTACGGACAGGGCGACGACACGGAGTCGATCGCGACCATCCACCGCGCGATCGACCTCGGCGTCACCCTCCTCGACACCGCCGACATGTACGGCATCGGCGCCAACGAGCGGCTGGTCGGCCGGGCCCTCAAGGACCGCCGCGACCAGGTCGTGCTGGCCACCAAGTTCGGCTTCGTGCGCGACGCCGACGACCCGAGCGTTCGGGGCGTGCGCGGTGACGCCGCGTACGTGCACGAGGCGGTGGACAAGTCGCTGGCCCGGCTCGGCGTGGACCACATCGACCTCTACTACCAGCACCGCGTCGACCCGAACGTGCCGATCGAGGAGACCGTCGGCGCACTGGCCGAGCTGGTGCAGGCGGGCAAGGTCCGCCACATCGGCCTGTCCGAGGCCGGCCCGGACACGATCCGCCGCGCGGTCGCCGTGCACCCGATCTCCGCCCTGCAGACCGAGTGGTCGCTGTGGTCGCGGGACATCGAGGACGAGATCGTCCCGGCGTGCCGTGAGCTGGGCGTCGGCATCGTGGCCTACTCGCCGCTGGGCCGAGGCTTCCTCACCGGCCGCTTCACCTCGACCGACTCGTTCGGCGACGGCGACTTCCGGGCCACCGCGCAGCCGCGGTTCAGCGAGGAGAACCTGGCCAAGAACCAGGCGATCATCGAGGCGCTGAAGGCCGTCGCCGCCGAGCGCGGCGTCACGCCCGGCCAGCTGGCGCTGGCCTGGGTGCAGCACCGGGGCCCGGACGTGGTGCCGATCCCGGGCACCAAGCGGATCAAGTACCTGGAGGAGAACGTCGCCGCGGCCGCCCTCGCGCTGTCCGCCGACGACCTGGCCGCCATCGAAGCCGCCGTCCCGCTCCACGCCGTCGCCGGCGCGCGGTACCCGGAGGCCGGCATGCGTTCGGTCGGCAAGTAGCTCACCGCAAAGCCGCCGGTCTGCAACGGGCCGGCGGCTTTGTCACGCCATCAGGCCGGCGGCGACGGTCGCGCCGAGTTCCCAGCACGCCTGGAGGTCGTCCTTGGAGGGCGTCGCGGTGACCAGCACGTGCTCGGTGACCCGGGCCCAGCCGAGGCCCTTGGTGATGCCGTCGATGGCGCGCACGGCGCCGGACATGTCGCTGTTGCCGTGCACGTACAGCCCGAACGGGCGACCCTGCGTCGCGTCGAGGCACGGGTAGTAGACGAGGTCGAAGAAGACCTTCAACGCACCGGACATATAGCCCAGAGCGGCCGGCGTGCCGAGGATGAAGCCGTCGGCCGTCAGCACGTCGACGGCGGTGGCGGCCAGCGCCGGTCTGCGCACGACCTCGACGCCGTCGATCTCCGGGGTTGTGGCTCCGGCCACAGTTGACTCGAACATCGCCTGCAGGTTCGGCGACGGAGTGTGGTGCACGATCAGCAGTCGGGGCACCCGCACGACGATGCCGACCGGCCGCCGTGACCGCAACCGGTCGACGGTGCGTAGTCGCCGGATCGGGCGAAAATCGTGCTGCCAGCACGGTTCCGGCGGGCCGAGTTCGGTCGGGTGACGCTGTGTCGCGTGCCGATCTGCCGACGCGTCAAGGAAAATCACCGCGAGAAATAGGCAACCGCGGCGCCACCCCGGCCGTCTCACTGAGAGGAAACGCTGGTATAGATGGAAGAACTGTGGACGTCACAACTACTCTCCTGTCCGGCAGCCGGCGCAAGCGTGTGATCTACGCGGGCTGGCTGGCCGTAGGCATCGGCCTGATCGGTGCACCGCTGGTGGTCCTGTCGCTGTGGCCCGGCATCGACCACACCCCCTACTCGGCCAACACGGTCCTGCTCGCCTTCGGGCTGTGCCTGAGCTCCGTCGCCTACGCGTTCGGCCGCGCGGCCGTCGCGGGCATGACGGAAGGCCGGCCCCGACCGGTGTCGGGACCGGGCAACATCCCCTACCTGCTCGCCGGCGGTTTCCTGGCGGTCGCGGTGATCTCCCTGATCGTCGCGGCGGCCTGAGACCGCTTATTCGAACAACGCCGCCACCTCGCCGCGCAGCGCGGCCAGTCGGGCCACGGCCCGCTGACGCGCCGCGGCCAACCCGTCCCGATCCGGCACCGGTTCCACGATCTCCAGGTACGCCTTGAGCTTCGGCTCCGTGCCGGAGGGCCGGATCAGCACCCGGACCCCCTCGCCGCGCAGGGCCAGCACGTCGGCCCGCGGCCGGAGGTCCTCGGCCGTCACCGAAACGCCCGCCAGCGCCGTCGGCGGATCGGTGCGCAACTTGGCCATCAGCTCGCCGATCCGGCTCAGGTCGGTCACCCGCAGCGAGACCTGGTCGGTCAGGTGTAGGCCGTGCGCGACGGCCAGATCGTCGAGCACGTCCAGCAGCGAGCGGCCCTCGGCCTTCAGCCCGGCGGCCAGGTCACAGGCCAGCACCGCGGCCGAGATGCCGTCCTTGTCCCGCACATAATCCGGGTCCACGCAGTGCCCGAGCGCTTCCTCGTACGCGTAGACGAGACCGGCGCCGGCGCCGTCGCCGGCTCGCACGAGCCACTTGAAGCCGGTCAGCGTCTCGTCATAGCGGGCGCCGTGCGCCGCCGCGACCTTGGACAGCAGCGATGAGGACACGATCGTCGTCGCGACCAGCGCACCAGTGGCGTCCATTGTGGACAGCACGTGCGCACCGAGCAGCACGCCCGTCTCGTCGCCCCGCAGCATGCGCCACGAGTCGTCCCGATCGCGGACGCCCAGCGCACACCGGTCGGCATCCGGATCCAGCGCGATCGCCAGATCGGCGTCGACCTCGGCGGCCAACGCCAGCAACAGGTCGGTCGCGCCCGGTTCCTCCGGATTCGGGAACGACACCGTCGGGAAGTCGGCGTCCGGGTCCTGCTGCTGTGTGACGAAATGCACGTCGGTGAACTCGGCGGCGGTCAGCACCTCGGCCAGCGTCGCGGCACCCACGCCGTGCATCGGCGTCGCGGCCACACGCAGCGATCGCACGCCGCCGACCGGCAGGCTCGCCGCCCGCGCGACGTACTCGCCGACCTCGGCCTCCGTGACGGTGGTCCACGTCTCGGCCCGCGGCACGGAAACTGCGGCTTGCACCTGGGCGATCGCGGCCTCGATCTGTCGGTCGGTCGGCGGCACGATCTGGGCGCCGTGCTCGATGTACAGCTTGTAGCCGTTGTCGGCCGGCGGGTTGTGCGAGGCCGTGATCTGCACGCCGGCGACCGCGTTCAGCCGCCGCACCAGGAACGCCGTCACCGGCGTTGGCAACGGTCGGTCCAGCACCCGGACGTCGAACCCGGCGGCCGCGAGCACACCGGCGACAGCCCGATGGAACTGCTCCGACCCGTGCCGCGCGTCCCGGCCGACGACCACGATGCCGCCGCCGTGGCCGTTCCGCTGCAACCAGTCCGCCAAGCCCGCGGTCGTCCGCACGACAACGGCCTCGTTCATGCCGTTCGCGCCGGCTCGCACCGGGCCGCGCAGCCCGGCAGTGCCGAACGTCAGCGGCCCGGACATGCGGTCGGCCAGATCGTCGATCGCGCCCTGGTCGCCGGCCATCGCCTTGGCCAGAACGCCCTGCAACTGGACCCGGGCGTCCAGGTCGGGGTCGTCGGCGATCCACCGGAACGCGGCATCGCGCGCCGACGGCGCGAGGCTCATACCTTCGCCACCAGGTCACGCAGCAGCGTGCCCATGTCGGTCGCGGCCAGCCGGCCGGCTTCCAGGACTTCTTCGTGGTTGAGCGGCTCGCCCGTGATGCCGGCGGCCAGGTTCGTCACCAGGGACAGGCCGAACACCTCGGCGCCGGCCGCGCGCGCGGCGATCGCCTCCAGCGCGGTCGACATGCCGACCAGATCCGCGCCCATGGTGCGCAGCATCCGGATCTCGGCCGGCGTCTCGAAGTGCGGGCCGGGCAGCGCCGCGTACACGCCGTCCTCCAGATCGGGGCGGATCGTGCGAGCCACTTCGCGCAGCCGCGAGGAGTACAGGTCGGTCAGGTCCACGAACCGGGCCCCGACCAGCGGCGACCGGGCCGTCAGGTTGAGGTGGTCGCTGATCAGCACCGGCTGGCCGACGGTCATGCCCTGGCGCAGGCCCCCGGCCGCGTTGGTCAGGATCACGGTCCGCACGCCGGCCGCCGTGGCGGTCCGCACGTTGTGCACCACCGGGTCGATGCCGAAGCCCTCGTACAGATGGGTCCGGCCGAGCATCACCAGGACGCGGTTGTCGCCCAGCTTCAGCGAACGGATCGTGCCGCCGTGCCCGACCGCGGTCGGCGCGCGGAACCCCGGCAGCTCCGGCATCGGCACCTCGTGGTCGGCCGCGCCGATCACGTCGGCCGCCGGCCGCCAGCCGGAGCCGAGGACGACGGCGACGTCGTGCTGCTCGACGCCGGTGCGCTCGACGAGCGCCGCGGCGGCGGCCGTCGCCAGCGCGTCGGGGGAAATGGAGTGTTCGCTGATACCGGTCACGCGGGCGAGCCTAAATCACCCGGTGACCTGGAACTGCGGAGCGATCTGCAGGAACAGGGCGCGGGCCTCGTTGTAGGCGGCACTGCCGACCGTCGCCTTCGCGCCGACCACCCACAGGTCGTTGCCCTTGACCAGCACCATCGCGATCGTGGTCGGCGGCGACTTGGGGCTGTTCACGGTGTACTCGATCTGCAGGCCCTCGGTGAAGCCCGCCACCGAGACCGGCTGCGACGGCTGCATGGTCACGGCCGGCAGGGCCTTCACGGCGTTCACGTAGGCATCGACCTTCGCGAGGTTCGGGAAGCGCTGCACGGACAGCTCCTCCGTGCCGTCCGGGTGGATGAAGAACACCTGGGCCCGGGGCGGCAGCGAGCCGGTGGCCGGGCGGTTCTGGTTGAACTGCTGCCAGCCGGTCGGCACGTCCAGGGCGAAATCGGCGCCGGAGCCGCCGTTGGTCGGCATCGCCTTGGCGTGCACCCGGGTCGTCGGCGCCTTGGTCGCCGTGGTCGACGGTTGAGTGCTCGGCGTGCTGCTGAACGCGACCGCCGTCGGCAGCAGGGCCTGGCCGCCGAGATAGCGGGTCATGGCAAAGCCGCCGGCCATCGACACCGCCACGATCACCGCCGCGACCAGCGCCAACACCGTCGTGCCGAGCTTGCCCCGCCGCCGCCGTCGCGGCGTCGCCGCCTGGACCGGGGCCGGTGTCGTCAGCATGAACGGCAGCGGGCCCGGGTCGCTGGCCAGCGGCGTGTCCGTCGGCGGCGCCGGCGTCTTCGGCGGGGCGAACTGCTGGGACAGCGACCGGCGCGGCTTCTGCGGGGGCGCCACCGGCGCGGCGTCCGGGTTCGGCAGCGGGAACAGCACCGTGCCCTGCTCCGGCAGCAGCGGGCGCAGCCGTCGGCGCACCTCCGCCAGGCCCATCCGGGCGTCCGGGTCCTTCACCATCAGACCCGTGATCACCGGCTCCAGCGGGCCCGCCGACCTCGGCCTCGGCACGTCGCCGTGCACCACCTCGGTCACCGTGGCCAGCGGGTCGTCGTCCGCGTCGTACGGCGGGACGCCCTCCACCACGGCGAACAGCGTCGCGCCCAGGCTCCACAGGTCCGCCGCCGGCGTCACCTCCTGGCCCGAGGCCACCTCCGGCGCGATGTAGGCCGGCGAGCCCAGCATGATGCCGGTGCTGGTCATCGTGTTCTCGGCGACGTTGCGGGCGATGCCGAAGTCCGTGAGCTTGATCTGGCCGCTGTCGCCGACCAGCACGTTGCCCGGCTTCACGTCACGGTGCGTGATGCCCGCTCGGTGCGCCGCCTCCAGGCCCGCGGCCACCGCGTCCGCCACGGCCGCCGTCTGCTGCGTGCTCAGCGGGCCCTGCTGGCGCACCACCTCCGCCAGGCTGCGCGAGGGCACCAGCTCCATCACCACGAACGGCTCGCCGTCCTGCCGGGCGATGTCGTGCAGCGTCACCACGTTCGGGTGCGAGAGCACCGCGATCGCCCGGGCCTCCCGCAGTGTCCGCTCCCGCAGGGCGTCCGCCTCTCCCGCCGGGATGCCCGGTGGGAGCAGCACCTCCTTGACCGCCACCTTGCGTTGCAGGAACTCGTCGTAGGCCGCCCACACCGTGCCCATCGACCCGTTGCCCAGCACGTGTTCGAGCCGGTAGCGGCCCGCGATCACACGGGACCGGGAGGGCGGCGGAGTTTCCGGCGTGGGCATGCGGCCATTCTCCACGAGCCGCGCCCGGCCGGTCTGCGCAGACCCCGACACCGCCGACCGCCCGGATCGGTTGCGCGCGGCGCTGCGAAAGTCCGCGTCAGGTGTTGCGGAGTCCCGACAACACGACCAGGGCCAGCGGATCGTCCACGCGGGCGCCGGGTCGGCAGACGACGAGCGCCAGCAGCTCCAGCACAGCCCGCGGCTCGATGTCGGCGCGCACGGAGCCTTCGGCCTGCGCGCCGGCGATCACCTCGAGCACCACGGCGTGCAATCGCTCGATGGGCCCGGCGGCGACGGGGTCGTCGTCGGGCACGGACTTGAGCACGGCGAAGGGCTCCAGCACGGCGTCGCGTACGTAGCCGAGCAGAACGTCCCACCGGGAAAGGTCGGTGGCGGCGGCCGCGGCTGTGCGGTCGGCGAGCCGGCTGACCACGTCGCAGCTGATCAGCGCGAGCAGCGCGGAGCGGTCGGGAAAGTGCCGGTAGAGGGTCCCGACGCCGAGCCCGGCGGCCCGGGCGATGTCCTCCATGGCCACGCACTGCCCTGCGTCCATGAACACCCGGGTGGCGGCGCGCACGATCAGCTCGCGGTTGCGCCGCGCATCGGCCCGCACAAGTCCCTCCCAAGAAGTGGAATCTGGGGTTCACCTTACGCTAGGGTCGTAACCGGAATCTTTGATTCACTTTGAGGGGGACGACATGCGCATCGGACTGCACCTGGACAGCGCGAACCGGACGGTTGACGACCTGGTGGCCGAGACGGCGCAAGCCCGGGTCGACGCGCTCTACGTCAACGAGACGGTCGGCTGGGACCCGGTGCTGCTCGCGGGACTGATCGGCGCCCGAGTGCCGGGCGTGGACGTCGGCACGGCCGTGGTGCTGACCTACCCGCGCCACCCGCAGGCGCTCGCGTCGGCGGCGCTGAGCGTCCAGGCGGCGACCGGCAACCGGTTCGTCCTCGGGGTCGGACCGGGTCACAAGGCGGGGATCGAGCCGCGCTTCGGCATCAGCTACGACAAGCCGGCGGCGCATGTCCGCGACTACCTGACCCGGTTGCGGCCGATGCTGGACGACACGACCGGGCTTCCCGGCGTGACCAGGCCGAAACTGCTGTTGTCGGCACTGGGGCCGGTCATGCTGGGCATCGCCGACGACCTGGCCGACGGCACGCTGCTGGTCTGGACGTCGCCGAAGGGCGTCGCCGAACTGGTCGTGCCGCGCTTGCACGACAAGGAAATCGCCCTCACGGTGCTGGTCGGCGTCACCGACGACCCGGACACGCTGCGGGCCCAACTCGCCGCCCGCTTCAAGCCGGTCGACGATCTGCCGAACTACCAGCGGCATCTGGACCGGCAGGGCCTGGCGAACGTGGTGGAGACGGCCATCGTGGGCGATGAAAAGGCTGTGGCGCGGGAAATTCG
>DASWRQ010000273.1:0-25300 GCA_036403095.1 Kutzneria sp.
CGCCGTGGTAGACCGACGTCGCCCGGTTGAGGATCGCGTCGCGCCGCTCCTGGCCGCGCAGGTCCGTGCCCGGGTGGATCTCCTCCTTGACCGCGCCCTTGAACGCCTTGGACGCGAAGATCTCGCGGACCATCTCCGAGCCCTCGCCGAGCAGCTCGAGGTCGGCCGGGTCGGACAGGTACTGGAAGTCGATGAGCGGCGGTGCCGCGGGGTCGGCCGAGGCGAGCCGCAGCGTGCCGCGGCTCTTCGGGTAGATCAGCGTCGTCAGCACGGTCAGCGCACCGCGCTTGTCGACGGCGTGCCGGATCGGCGCGTCCTGGTTGGGCGAGACGTAGGCCCAGGGCAGGACCTGGAGCTGCAGGTCGGGGATGCCGTCGGCCTGCGAGGTCCGGAGGAAGGCCACGGCCTCGAAGACCGTGTTGGCCAGGAAGCTCTTCCCCGGGCGGACCATCTCCTGGAGCAGGCCGCGCGCGTAGTACGAGCCGGTGCCCCGGTTGCGGCTGGTGGTGACGTTGAACGTCAGGGCGTGGAACATGTGGTCGTGCAGGTTGTCGCCGACGGGCAGGTCGGCGAGCACCGGGATGCCGTGCTCCCGGAGGTGGTCGGCGTGGCCGACGCCGGAGAGCATCAGCAGCTGGGCCGAGCCGACGAAGCCGGCGGCGAGGATGACCTCCTTGCCGGCGCGGACGATGCGCCGCGTGCCGTCGGCGTCGGTGACCTCGACGGCGACCGCGCGGCCGTTCTCGATGACCACTTTCCGGGCCAGCACCCGGGACTGGAGCTCCAACGTCGGCGGCGCGAGGTGGTGCAGGTAGCCGCGGGAGGCGCTGTAGCGCAAGCCGTTGCCGGCGTTCTGCTGCATGCGGCTGGCGCCTTCTTGCGACTCCGCGTTGTAGTCGTCGAGAATCGGGCAGCCCAGCGCGTCCGCGGTGGCCTGCACGAACTGGAGCGACGCCTCCTGCGGGAGGGTGCTGCGGGTGATCCGGATCGGGCCGCCCGCGCCGCGGAACGCCGTCTCGCCGTCCTCGAAGTCCTCCATGCGCTTGTACGCCGCGTTCACGCTGTCGGCGTCCCAGCCGGTGTTGCCCTCGGCCGCCCAGTCGTCGAAGTTGGCCCGGTTGCCGCGAACGTAGACCATGCCGTTGATCGAGCTGCTGCCGCCGACCACCTTGCCCCGCGGCACCGGCATCCGGCGGTCGAGAACGTGTTTCTGCGGCACCGAGTAGTAGCCCCAGTCCACGATCCGCTTCAGCTGCGGCACTGCGTGCATCGGGCCGACCAGTCCGGGTTTCTTGACCAGCAGCTGCTCGTCGCTCTTGCCCGCTTCCAGCACGATCACGCTGGCCCCGGACTGGGCCAGCCGGCCGGCGACGGCCGCCCCGGAGCTGCCCGAGCCGACCACCACGTAGTCGGCCTCGTCCCGCCGTGCCGCCTGCTTCGCCATCAGCCGCTCCTAGCCCGCCGCCCAAAACTGGAACGTGTTCTAGTCTGTCGGCCACCGTATTGCGTCCCCACCCCCTTCCGCAACGCCCGAACCCCGGCGAGTCTCGCGCTGGGGCACACCGAAACACGGTTTCGGGCAGAACCGAGACTCGAAGCTCAGTTCTGCCCGAAACCAACATTCGCATTGCCTGAGAGCGTGACTCGCCGGGGTCAGGGGTAGGACGAGCCGAGCCAGGAGTCGTCGATCCGGAGCAGCTTGTAGTGGGTGGAGTCGCTGGACGCGGCCCAGGTGCTGTCGACCTCCAGGCGCACGTAACGGGTGTCCTTGGCCGGGATGTCGATGAACTGGACGCCGCGGTGGCTGGGCAGGGTGCCGCCGGCGACGGCGCTGCCCCAGCTGGTGCCGTTGGCCGACACGAACACCTTGTAGTCCCGGATGCGGGCCGACTGCTCAGTGCTGGACCGGGCGTAGCTGACCGAGTCCTCACGCTGGTTGAGTCCGAGGTACTGGACGCGCTTCGAGGACCCGAGGTCGTAGGTGAGCGACACCGGCAGTGTCTTCTTGTTGTCCCAGTAAGTCAGGTAGCTGCCGTCGGCCGCGGCGGCAGCGGGATGTCCACTGGCCGAGGCGGAAGCGCTCATCGTGTACGACCCGGCCGGGTAGATGCCGGACCGGCCATGGGTTTCCACCTGGAACACGGTGTCGTACTTGTCCCAGCCGGACAGGCCGGTGAGCGTGAGGGAGCCGTTGGCCTGGGTGAACGACACCGCGGCGCCGGTGCGGAAGTTCGTCACGCGGGTGACCTGATATCCGTTGTCCCGCAACCGAAGCGTGCTGCCGGACGGCTTCGTCAGCACATGGATGAACTGGAGGTCGGGATCGGTCTTGCTGATCGTGGTGACGCCGTGGGAGCCGTCGTTCCAGAACCCCGGTTGCAGGCCGCCGTTCAGGTAGCCGCCACCCTCGGTACCGTTGATCGACCCCCAGATCTGGTCCAGGTAGCCGTTGAGGAAGTTGTTGTAGTCGACCTGATGGCTCGGGAACCTGCCGTTGACCATGGCGGTCTCGTCCATCAACGACTTGATCGACGAGCCCGCGTTGGCGATGTAGCGCCCGACGTTGAGGCCGGTGTTCACCGCGGAATCGGTGCCGGTGTACCACCACGACCCGGTGTCGGGCAGCTTGTAGTCGGCCTCGACCAGCCGCGGGGCGGCGGTCCACACCGCCTGCGGGTAGTCGTAGGCCGGGCTCATGCCGATCTTCTGCTCGTTGCTGACCATGTCCATGATCGGCGTGTCTTCGTTGTTGTTGCTCAGCGTGTAGTTCGGCCGCTTGGCCCGGATCTGCTCGTACAGCTTGTGGCTGAGCCAGTAGTCGTTGTCGTTGTCGATCCAGAACCCGCCCAGGTCCGGATAGTGGTCCATCACCTCGAGGAAGTTGTCGTAGCTGAACTCGCCGAAGCCGTCGCGCGTGGTCAGGTTGACGCTGTGGCCGGCGTAGCCGGAGAACGCCTTCGAGTCGAGCCAGCTCTTGCCGGACGGCAGCCCCTCGGCGTTCCACTGGGGGTCGTCGGTCATGTACAGGATGGTCCGCATCCCGGCCTTCTTGGTGGCGGCGATCAGCTCGCCCAGGAAGTCACGGGAGGTGTGGCAGCTGCCGGGGATCTTCGACGGCCACGGCCGCGCATAGCCCAGCCGGCTGTGGAACGTCGCCAGCACGATGTACTGGGCGTGCAGCTTCTTGGCCTCGTTGACCCAGTAGTCGGCGGTCCAGCCGCCCTTGGTGACATCGGATTCCCAGGCGCCGCAATCGGTGTGCGCGGGGGATGTGCGCTCTCCCCAGTGCAGGAACAGCCCGGCCTGCGACGCGCGCAGGAAGTCCTGCCGCGGGTCCTGCAGCTCGGCGTGCGCCGCCGACGGTGCGGCCGCCAGCCCGGCCGCGACCACCAGCGCGGCCCCGTAGGCGAGCAGTCGCTTGCCCCAACCTCTTCGCATGGCTTCCTTCTCGTACGCAGCGGTGACGGCGATCGGGCGATCGCCGTCGTCGAGCGCCACCTGCGGCGGAGGATGGCCAATACATCGGATGTAACGCCGTATGTAACGGTATACAACCGGTGGCAGGCTATGAAAGACCCGATGTGCGTGTCAATCCTTCGAGACGGGACGTTCGTTGACCTTCACGGGACAATGGGACACGGACAGCCCCCGTCGTCGAAGGGACGGCATGACCATCCGACACGTCGCCACGCTGGCCGCGATCCTGCTGCTGACCTCCTGCTCGGGCGCCACGAGCAGCGGCCCGGCGCCCAAGGCGGCAACCCAGACCGGCCTGGCGGCGACGTCGCTGGCGGTGCCGCAGGGCATGGGATCGGCGCCGTTCGACGTGGACCGGCAGGTCCTGATCCCGAGCGGCTGGACGATGTCGGTGTTCGCCCGGGTGCCGTCGGCCCGGCTGGCGGCGTGGGCGCCGGACAACACGCTGCTGGTGTCCGTGCCGGAGAACGGCACGGTCGTGCGGCTGGTGCCGGACGGGGCGGGCAAGGCGACCGAATCCGTGCTGCTGCGGGGGATGAACCAGCCGCACGGCCTGACCTTCGCCGGCTCGACGCTGTTCGTGGCGCAGAGCGACCGGGTGGACAAGTTCGCTTACGCGGACGGCAAAGCGACCGATCCCCGGCCGGTCGTCACCGGTCTGCCGGACGCCAAGAGCCCGGAACTGGGCGGACAGTACGCCCACGCGTTGAAGAGCGTGGCCGTCGGGCCGGACGGCTCGGTGTACGTGTCGGTCGGCTCCACCGGCAACATCTCCGCCGACGACCTCAAGGCGAACCCGCCCCGGGCCTCGATCCTGCGGGTGCCGCCGGGCGGCGGCGCGGCGCAGCCGTTCGCTGTGGGTGTCCGCAACGGCACCGGCCTGGCCATCGCCCCCGATGGCGCGGTGTGGACGGCCGTGAACGGCCGCGACAACATCCAGTACCCGTTCGATCGGCCGTACGGCGACGCCTCGGGCTCGTCCAAGGGCCAGGTGATCCCCGACTACGTTCGCGACCACCCCGCCGAGCCGCTGGCCAAGCTCACCGCCGGTCGCAACCTCGGCTGGCCGTACTGCGAGCCGGACGCCGACGTCGATCCCGGCGTGCAGGGCAGCGAGCAGAACCCGTCGAATGTCCCGTTCGACATCGACGTCGAGATGAACCCGGACGGCACGCTGCTGGACTGCTCCAAGCTGCCCAAGATCGAGCAGACCCTCGGCGGCCACTCAGCCCCGCTGGGCCTGTCGTTCGTCGACGGCGGCCTGCCCGGCGAGTTCGCGCACGGCGCGCTCGTCGGCGTGCACGGCTCGTGGAACGCGCAGCCGCCGCGTGCGCCCGAGGTGTCGTTCTTCCCGTGGGCCAACGGCGACCTGGGCCGGCAGCAGACCCTGGTCGGCGGCTTCCAGGCCACCGACGGGTCCCGCTGGGGACGCCCGGTCGGCGCCGTCATCGGCCCCGACCATGCCGTCTACATCACCGACGACCAGGCCGGGGCGGTGTATCGGCTGGCGCCGCCCCAGTGACGGCCGCTGGGATCACCGCTTGCGCAGGCGCTTGAGCGCGTCCTTCGCCCGCTGCTGGTTCTTGGGGTCCTGCGCCGCCCGCTTGACCTGCTCGGTCAGTTTGCGGCCCTGCGGACTGCGCAGGAACGCGGTCAGCCGCTGCCAGATCGACGCCATCGCCGGCTCCTCTCCCGTGCTCTTCGCCCCCTTTGTCCCCATTATCGCGCCGGCCGAAACCCGGCGGCCGAAGGGTGGGAAGAGGGGTTGGCCAGTGGCGGCCGAAGGGCAGAGGAGAGGGGGTGGCCTGCGGTGGCGAAGTGTGAGCGAGGGGGCTGGCCAGTGGCGGCCGAAGTGCGAGGGAGAGGGTGGTGTGTGATGGCGAAGTGCGAGGGAGAGGGGTGCCGGTGGCGGCCGAAGGGCAGGGGAGACGGGGTGGGCAGTGGTCGAGGTGTGCGGGAGAGGGGTGGACAGTGGCGGCTGAAGCGCGTGGGTGAGCGGCAATGACGGTAGCGGCCGTAGGGAGCGGGCGATGGCGGCCGGGGCCGTAGGCTGGGGTGGTGATCGCGGCCGATGTGTCGAAGGCGCTCGCCGCCGTTGCCGATCCGGACAGCGTGCAGGGCAAGCAGCGCTTCTTCCGCACCGGCCCCGGTGAGTACGGCGAGGGCGACCGCTTCCTCGGCGTCTCGGTACCGGACCAGCGCCGCATCGCCCGTAGCGTCAAAGCATTGCCGCTCAACGAGATCCGCACGCTGCTGACCACCGGCGCCCACGAGGAGCGGCTGACGGCGCTGTTCATCCTGGTGCTGAAGTTCGGCAAGGCCGACGAGGCGCTGCGCGGCGAGATCGTCGACCTGTACCTGGCGCACACGGCGTTCGTGAACAACTGGGACCTGGTCGACTCATCGGCGTTCCAGCTGCTGGGCGAGTGGCTGGTGGACCGCGACCGTTCGGTCCTGGACCGGCTGGCCGGCTCGGAGTCGTTGTGGGAGCGGCGAATCGCGATCATCGCGACCTTCGCCTTCATCCGCCGCGGCGACCCGGAGTGGACGCTGCGGATCGCCGAGAAGCTGGTCGACGACCGGCACGACCTGATCCACAAGGCCGTCGGCTGGATGCTGCGCGAGGTCGGCAACCGGGATCGCGACGCCGAACTGCGGTGGCTGGTCCGCCATCAGCGCACGATGCCGAGAACCATGCTGCGCTACGCCATCGAGAAGTTCGCGCCGGAGGAGCGCCGGGACTTCCTCGCCGGCGCATAGGCCTGGAAAGCGCAGGCCCCGGCGGGATCTCCGCCGGGGCCCGCGGCTACCACACCGTGATCACGACGCGGTGATGGTGTCCCGCACGGCAACGAACGCCTCGTACTCGGCCTTCTGCTCGACCGGCAGCTGGTAGGCGGCGGCCATCAGCTTCGGCACGGACGGCAGCACGGACAGCTTGAACGTCTGACCGTCCGTGGTCTTGATGACCGTGCGGCCCTGCAGGTCGCGGCGCTTGACCGAGGCGCGGTTGGCGTCCGTGACGGTCAGCGGCGTTCCCGCGGTGATCACGCCCTTGTTCTCGTCGAGCGGCACGATGACCAGCTCGGTCCGCCCCGGCTTGAAGCCGACGGCGAAGTTGCTGACGGTGGTCGTGCGGAACACGATGTAGTTCTTCTGCTTCATCTCGGAGGCGTACACCTTGGTGTAGCTCGTCCCGTCGGCGACCACCGACTCGAAGGCGGCGTGAATGGCCGCCTTCAGCTCTTCCTTGCTCGGCACTGCGACTCCATTCCATGACTGGGCCGGAACGGCCGCGACGAGCGGCGTTTCTCGGCCCCGCCATGAAACGCAGTGGCGGCAAAGGTTTTCAAGGCGCGCAGGGGCAACGAGGGCCGACGGAAGTCGGGGCGGGTGTGGGTAATTCGGCCGTCGTGGAAACCGCTTACCACGGGGCCGGTGAGCGCCCGGTTCGGCACGGTGAGCCCGGCGGGTCCGCCCATCGACTAAGCCAAACGCCAGAGTGTCGACAGTTGAGCCTCCGGCGGGATCGCGCCACGCCCCTACGGTTCGGCGCTGCAGGTCCTCCGGCTAGCCCGAACTCCCGGTCACACCAGCTCTGTAGCGGAACTCTGACTCCCCGTGACCCCCTTGACGCGGGCCCGCCACAGGCTCAAACTCTGCCGAAGTGTCGACACCTTGCGATACCGTAGCGGCGAGGAGGAGCGAGAGTGAACGAGCCGGAGCGCCCGCCGGGGGCGGCCCCGAACATCTGCCTCGACGCCCGAGACCTGCTGCTGGGGCACACGGCCCGGCGCGGCGGCGAGTTCTCCACGGCCTGCCGAGACCTCAACCTGCAGATCCGCGACGAGGAGTTTGTCGTCATCGTCGGGCCAAGCGGATGCGGCAAGACCACGTTCCTGGAAGCGGTCGCGGGCCTGGTGCCGGTGGCCGGCGGCGCACTGGAACTGGGCGGCCGCGCGATCACCGGCCCAGGACCGGAGCGGTCGCTGGTGTTCCAGCACGCCTCGCTCTACCCGTGGCGCACAGTGCTGGACAACGTCCTGTTCGGACCGCAGATGCAGGGCAAGCTCACGGCGGCGACGCGCAAGCGCGCCGAGGAGCTGCTGGAGATCGTCGGCCTGGCCAAGGTCGCCACGAAGTACCCGCACGAGCTGTCCGGCGGCATGCGGCAGCGGGTGAACCTGGCCCGCGCCCTGGCCACCGACCCGACATTGCTGCTGCTCGATGAACCCTTTGGCGCGCTGGACGCGCAGACCCGGGAGAACCTCCAGGACGAGCTGCTGCGGATCTGGCAGGCGGACACCGTGGGCGCGAAGAAGACCGCGATGTTCGTGACGCACGACGTGAACGAGGCAGTGCTGCTGGCCGACCGCGTGCTGGTGTTCTCGCCGTCGCCGGCGCGCGTGGCGCTGGAGGTGGTCATCGATGTGCCCCGCCCGCGCGACGCGGCCTGGCGGCGCAGCGCGGAGTTCCTGGCCTACGGCGACAAGATCCTCTCGGCCCTCCACCACAAGACCCCTGCGAGGAACCATGACAACGGCGTCACTCCCGCTGACCAAGGCGCGGCCGCTGAGCCTGTCCGGCTGGGCGCAACGACATCGTAGCGGCCTGCTCGGCGCGTCCGGCATCGCGATCGTGCTGGTGCTGTGGCAGCTCTGCACCGCGGTCGGCCTGGTCGACGTGTCCTTCAGCAGCAGCCCGACCCGCATCGCGGCGGCCGAGGTGAACCTGTTCGGCACCGGGGAGATCTTCCCGGCGCTCGGCGCGACCGGCCTGGAGCTGGTGTGGGGCCTGGTGATCACGTTTGTCGTCGGCATCCCGGTCGGCCTGGTGCTCGGCCGCAGCCGGATCCTGCACGACATGACCGAGCCGATGGTCAACATCCTGTACTCGGTGCCGTACGTGATGTTCCTGCCGATCATCATCTTCTGGTTCGGCATCGACAACGCGTCCCGCGTGATCGTCATCGTCTGGGCGGCGATCCTGCCGCTGATCATCAACATCACCGCCGGCGTGCGCAACCTCGACCGCGACTACACCCGGGTGGCCACGGTGTTCTGCACGCCGCGGCTGAAGTTCTTCTACGCCATAGCCCTGCCGGCCACGCTGCCCTACATCCTGGCCGGCGTCCGCCTGGCCGTCGGCCGCGCGCTGGTCGGCGCGATCGTGGCCGAGCTCTTCCTGGCCAGCGCGGGACTCGGCTACTTCGTGCAGACCAAGACCTCCAACTTCGACATGGATGCGGCGATGGCCGGAATCGTGCTGCTCGCCGTGCTGGCCCTGCTGCTGAACTGGGCCGTCCGCCTCATCGAACGCCGTTTCACCCATTGGGCAGGTGCGCAATGAAGACACCTAGAACCGCTGTGCTGGCCGCGGGGCTGTTACTCGGGCTGACGGGCTGCGCGGGCGGCACCGTCGCCGCCGATGCCAACGGCGCGCTGCCGGTCACCATCGGCTACACCGCGCTCGGCGCCGGCTACTCCGACCTGTACACCGCGCAGGACTACGGCATCTTCGCCAAGCACGGGCTGACCGTGAAGCTGAGCCGGCTCAACGACAGCTCGCAGCTGGTCGCCGGGTTGGCCAGCAACAGCGTGCAGATCGGGGTCGGCGTCGCCGCCGACACCGCCGCCGCGATCATGAAGGGCGCGGACCTGAAGTACGTGGCAATGTCCGAGCCGCACTACAACCTGGAGATGTGGGCCAGCCCCGACGTCAAGGACGTCGCCGGCCTGCGGGGCAAGAAGGTCGCCATCACCTCGCCCGGCTCGGAGAGCGACTTCGGCCTCACCGCGTTGCTGGAAGCCAACGGCCTGAAGCGTTCCGACGTCACCGCCGTGTTCGTCAAGGGCGTGCCGGCCGAGGTCGCGGCCCTGGGCAGCGGAGCTGTGTCGGCCATCCTCACCCAGCCGCCCAACGGCACGGAGAGCCGGGAGAAGGGCGCGCACCGCCTCGCGGCGCTGTCCGACCTGCCCTTCCCGCTCGGCGTCTACACCGTGCAGTCGCGTTTCCTGCAGACCAACCGCGAGGTCGTCAAGCGCTTCGTCGGGGCGGAAACCGAGGCGCTGCAGTACATTCGCAGCCACAAGGCCGAGACCGTGAAGAGCATCCAGAAGTACAGCGGTGTGCAGAGCACCGACCTGGCCGGCTACGCCTACGACTTCTTCCTCGACGTCTGGGCCAAAACGCCGGCCGTCGACGAGAAGGTGATCAAGCAGGCGTTCGACGAGGCCGCCACCAACGCCAAGACCACGCCGCCAACGGACATCGCCCAGTACATCGACAACAGCCTCACGGCGTCATGACCGAGCCATGTGCCGCGGCGACGGCCTATCTGATGGGAAGGACCGTGGCATGAGCGACCTGCGCGCGTGGCTGGCCGAGGCCGAGGCCAACGGCGAGTTGCAGACGATCGAGGGGGCGCACTGGGAGCTGGAGATCGGGGCGCTGTCGCAGGTGAACTACCGGCGCGGCCAGCCCAAGGCGCTGATGTTCGACAACATCAAGGACTACGCGCCCGGACAACGGGTGTTGTCGGGCTCGGTGAGCAACCCGCGGCTGCTGGGCTCGGTGCTCGGCCTTGGCTGGGACAACACGGACGAGGACCTGGTCGAGAAGCTCGCGGTGAAGCCTGGGGAGTGGATCGAGCGAGCAGGCGACTTCAAGGCCGTGACGGTCGAGGACGGGCCGCTGCTGTCCAATGTGGACGACGAGATCGACCTGCTGAAGTTCCCGGTGCCGCGGTGGCACGAGGGCGACGGCGGCCGGTATATCGGCACGGGCTGCGCGGTGATCACCCGCGACTACGACACCGGCCGGATCAACCTCGGCGCGTACCGCATGCAGGTGCAGGACGAAGGCCGCGCGGTTAGCGTGAACATCGAGGCGGGCAAGCACGGGGCGCAGCACCTGCGGCGCTGGTTCGAGGCGGAGGGCCGGGCGCCGATCGCGGCGTCGCTGGGCCACCACCCGGCCTACCTGGTCGCGGCGGGCGTCGAGGTGCCGGGCGATGTCTCGGAGTACGACTACGTCGGCGCGATGTTCGGGACCCCGGTACGAACGATCGCCGGCCAAGTAACGGGACTACCGTTACCGCACGATGCGGAGATCGCCGTCGAGGGCTGGGTGCGGCCGGACAACAAGCGTCCGGAAGGGCCGTTCGGGGAGTGGACCGGCTACTACTCCGGTTCCCGCGACCCGATCCTGACGATCGACGTCGAGAAGGTCTACTACCGCGACAACCCCGTCCTGCTCGGGGCCCCGCCGGGAAAGCCGCCGCACGACTACTCGTACATGCGCACGGTGATGAAGTCCGCGATCATCACCGATTCGCTGCGCAAGACCGGACTCCCCGGCCTCAAGGGAGTCTGGGCACACGAGGCCGGCGGCGGCCGGTCGCTGCTGATCGTGGCGATCGAGCAGCGCTACGCCGGACACGCCCGCCAGGCCGCCTACCTCACGGCCCAGCTGCCCAGCGCGGCGTACATGAACCGCTTCACCGTGGTGGTCGACCACGACGTCAACCCGCGCGACCTCGGCGAAGTCGTCTGGGCGATGTGCGGACGCACCGATCCGTCGCTGGACATCGAGGTGATGCAACGGACCTGGGGCAGCCGGGTCGACCCGCTGACCCGGCCCGGCGCGGTCGCGTTCAACAGCCGGGCGATCATCGACGCCTGCCGGCCGTTCGAGCGGATCAGCGACTTCCCGGCGGTGGCCGAGTCGAGCCCGGAGCTGGTGGCGCAGGTCAGCCGGCGCTGGCCCGAGGTGCTCGGCTAGTGACCGCCGTCGGCCTCCCCGACCTGCGGCGGGAGCTGCTGTTCACCGCGCTGCGCGGGGTGCAGGGCGGGTCGTCGCTGGCGTTCACGATCTTCCAGGAGCTCGCCGTCGGCATCGTCGAGGGGCGGCTGCCGCCGGGCCACGAGGTCAACTCGGCCGAGCTGGCCCGGCGGTTCAACACCAGCCGCACCCCGGTCCGGGAGGCGCTGCTGCTGCTCGAACGGGAGTCGCTGGTGATCATCCCGCCGCGCCGCCGGCCGTACGTGTCGCCGGTGGACATGGCCCAGGTGCGGGAGGTGTACGAGATCCGGGCCAGCCTGTACGCCCTGGTCAGCGAGCTGCTCGTGGCCCGGGCCAGCGACGAGGAGATCCATGACCTCCGACAGTGGCAGCGCCTGCTGGCGGCCGACGCCGAGGCCGGCGACGTTGACGCCTACTTCTGGCACAACGTCGGCTTCCGCAACGCCGAGGCGAGCCTGTCCAAGAACGGCGAGCTGACCCGGCGGCTCGGCTCCCTCGGCCTCCAGATGCACCGGTTCCGGCACCTGAGCCTGTCGCTGCCCGGCCGGCTGCTGCACTCGCTGGCCGATCACGAGCGGCTGGTCAACGCCTACGCCGACCGCGACGCCGAGCTGGCCGCCGCGGTGAGCCGATCGCTGGTCATGCGCGGGTACCGGGCGATCGAGCGGTCGGGCCTAGGCTGAGTCCAAACCGGACCAGCCGGACGCCTCGATCGCTTGCAGGCCACGCATGATGATGGACCGGGTCAGCGCGGCGGCCAGCGTCGCGTCCCGATCGGCGTACGCGGCCAGCAGCCGTTCATGATCCTCGACGGAGCGGTCCAGGCGTCCCGGCAGCGACAGGCTCACGTGCCGCAGCTGCAGGGTCCGCAGCCCGAGCGAGCCGAGCAGCCGCATCAGCTGCCGGTTGCCGGACACCTCGGCCTCGGCCTGCCGAAACATGACGTTGTGCCAGAAGTACGCGTCGACATCGCCGCGGACGGCGTCCTCACGCAGGTGGCCCTGCCACATCCACAGCACGTCGAGGTCCTCGTCGGCGGCGGTGCTGACGATCAGCTCGCTGACCAGCGCGTGCAGGCTGGCCCGGATCTCGTACAGCTCCCGGGCCTGGGTCAGCGTGACCGGCGCGACCCGCGGCCGCCGACGCGCCGGGACGTCGACCAGACCCTCGCGCTCCAGCGTCAACAACGCCTCCCGGACCGGCGTGCGGCTGGTGCTGTACCGCTTGGCCAGCTCGACCGAGTTGACGTCCGCGCCGGGCTCGAGCGTGCCGTCGATGATCTGCCGGGCCAGGTCCTCGACGATCCGGTCCACCAGCGACACATCGGCGCGGCCGTCCCGCAGCATCTGTCGCAGCACGTCGCTGCCGGGATCCTCCAGCACGGTCAAGGGTTCTCCCGCAGGTCGGTCTCCGTTGCCGACCGCAATACTTCCAGCATCAGCGTCGCGGCGGGGGGATGACGCGCGTCCAGCAGGCGCACGGCCGCGATGCGCCGCCGGGGCTTGGCGCCGGCCAGCGGCACCGCGACCACGTCCGGGCGCTGCGCGATCAACGCCAGCTGTGGCGCCGCGCCGATGCCGATCCCGGCCGCGACCAGGCCCTGCACCGACAGATAGTCCTCGGTGGCGAAGCCGATCCGCGGCTCGAACCCGGACAGCCGGCACAATGTCGTGAACGCCTCGTCGTACGGCGGCCGGTGGCTGCGCACCACCCACGTCTCGCCGGCCAGCTCCCGCAGCTCCACCTCCGGCTCGCCGGCCACCGGGTGGTCCAGCGGCACCAGCACCCGCAGCGGGTCGTCGGCCAGGTGCACCCACTCCACGTCGGCCGGCACCGACCGGGGGTCGAAGTCGTAGTCCCAGACCAGGCCGAGGTGGATCGACCCGTCGCGCAGCGCGGCCGTCATGTCCGAGGCGTGGGCCGACCGGAGCACGATCTTCGTGTCCGGCTGCCGCCGCTGGTACTCGCGCACCACCCGCGGGATGAGGTCGGCGCCGGCGGTCGGGAACGCGCCGAGGCGCACCGACTGCTGCTGTGCCTTGAGGTCCAGCATCTCCTGCTCGATGTTCGCGATCGTGCCGAGCAACCCGGTGCTGCGCTCGGCCAGCAGCCGGCCGGCCTCGGTCAGCTCGATGCCGCGCGGCCCGCGGATCATCAGCGGCACGCCCACCTGCCGCTCCAGCAGCGCCATCTGCTGCGACACCGCGGAATGCGTCATGAACAGCGCCTCGGCCGCCGCGGTGAACGAGCCGTGCTCGGCCACCATCGAGAAGATCCGCAGCCGCCGCGCCTCCAGCAAGTCCGTGTTCCCTCCGCTACCGCCGGGCGATCAGGTCCGTGGGATCGGGCCCGGTCAGGTCGCCGTCCCACGGCTCCGGCGCGAACTCCGATAATCCCACCCGGGCCAGCGCGCGGCGAGCCGTGTGGTCGACGAGATCGCCGACGGTGCGCGGCCGCCGGTAGAACGCCGGCACCGGCGGGGCGATGATCGCGCCGGCCTCGGCCGCGGCGACCATCGAGCGCAGATGACCCACGTGCAGCGGGGTCTCGCGCACCATCAGCAGCAGCGGCCGGCCCTCCTTGAGACAGACATCGGCGGCCCGGCTGACCAGGTCCTCGGTGTACCCGGTGGCGATGGCCGACAGTGTCTTCACCGAGCACGGCGCGACCACCATCGCCGTGACGGGAAAAGAGCCGGAGGCGATGGCCGCGCCGATCTCCCCGGGCCGGTAGGTGACGTCGGCCAGCGGGCGGATGTCGGCCAGCCGGAGGTCGCATTCGTGGCGCAGCGTCAGAATGCCGGCCTTGGACAGCACGAGATGGGTGCGAAACCCGGGATGCTCGCGGAGAAGTTGCAGGACGCGCACGCCCAGACACGCTCCGCTGGCCCCGGTGATCGCCACCACCACGTTCCGGCTCTCGGTCACTTCCGGGCCCGCCTTTCCCGTGTGGACTCGTCCGGACATCGCAGCACGAAAGGGCTTCCGACGCGAGGCTTGGCGTTGTTAGAACTTCTGACCGGTGCTGCAAGCATTGCCCGCTGGTCCGCCGGGCGCGGGTGACTCTAGCGTCGGGGCACCGAATCGACCGGCGGAGGTGAGTCGGACGGAAGTCCTCGACACACACGCGCACATCGTGCCGCAATCGCTGCTCCTTGCCTTGGAAAAATCCGCATCCGCGGGGTTCTCGGCCCGCCGCACGGATGCCGGCTGGGTCGTCGGCGTGCCTTCGGCCGGCGACACCCGGCCGATCGGCGCGCGGATGACCGAGGCCGGCCCGCGCTCGGCGTGGCTGGGCAGCACCGGCGTGAACCGGCAGATCCTCTCGCCGTGGCTGGACATCCTGGCCACGCCGGCGGCCGGCCGCGACTGGGTGCGCACGGTCAATGACGCGATGGCGTTGTCGGCCGCGGAGTACGGCACGGTCGCGCTCGCCTCCGTGGACACCGCCGACGAGCGCGCCGCCGACGACCTGCTGGAGGCGTGGAAGCGACCCGAGTTCGTCGGCCTGCTGCTGAACACCGATCCGCACGCCGGGCCGGCGTTGCACGACCCGGCGTTCGATCCATTGTGGACGGCTGCGGCCTGGGAGCGGATCCCGGTGGTGCTGCACCCGCCGACCTGCGGACCGTCCGCCGACCTGACGTCGCTGGGGACGATGGGCAACGTGCACGGCCGCCTGATCGACAACACCGTGGCGGTGTCCAGGCTGATCCTGGCCGGGGTGTTGGACCGTCACCCGGGTCTGCGGCTGGTTCTCGTGCACGGCGGCGGTTTCCTGCCATACCAGGCCCATCGTCTGGACGGCGGGTACCGCACCAAGGAGGCGTTCCAGGTGGAGTTGCAGCGCGGGCGGCCGTCGGCCTATCTCGACGACTTCCGGTACGACACGGTCGGATTGTCCGGGCGCTCGATCGCTTTCCTGGCCGGGCTGGTCGGGGCCGATCGGGTCTTGCTGGGCAGCGACTACCCGTTCGCGCTGGGCGATCCGCAGCCGGCGCAGACGGTTCGGGAGAGCGGCCTGGGCTCGGTTGACGTCGACAAGATCCTTTACGGCAATGCGGAAGCGCTGTTCCGGAGGCCGGCATGAGCCCGCTGGCCATGCGTCGCCGGGGCGCGGGTGAACCGTTGGTGCTGCTGCATCCGCTGGCCCTGTCCAGGGAACTGTGGAGCCCGCTGGCCGAGGCGCTGTCCGACCAGTTCCAGGTGTTCGCGTTCGACCTGCGCGGCCACGGCGACAGCGGCTGGGACGGCAGGCCGTTCACCATCTCCGACCTGGCCGACGACGTCGCGGTCACGCTGGACGTGCTGGACCTGATGTCGGCCAACCTGCTGGGGTTGTCGATGGGCGGCAGCGTCGCGGTGGACTTCGCCGGACGGTACCCGGAGCGGGTCCGCTCGCTCGTGCTGGCCGACACCACGGCCTGGTACGGCGAGGAAGCCGTTGAGGCGTGGGCGGAAAGAGCCCGGAAGGCGGTGGCCGTGCCGCGGGCCAAGCAGGTCTCGTTCCAAGTGGACAGATGGTTCTCGCCGGAGTTCACCGCCGCGCACCCGGAGGAAGTCGACCGGGTGGTGAAGATCTTCCTGCGGACCAACAGCGAGGCCCACGCGGCGGCGTCGATCGCCATGGGGGCCATGGACTCCCGGCCGCTGCTGCCGGTGATCACCGCCCCCACCCTGGTGCTGGCCGGCCAGCACGACTACGCGACACCGCCGGCCATGGCCCGGGTGCTCGCCGACGGCATCGCCGGCGCCGAGCTGGAGATCCTGCCCGGATTGCGGCACATGTCGCTGATCGAGCAGCCGGCCCTGGCCGACCGGATCCGGCAGCACCTGAACGGGGTGCGGCGATGAAGCCGGCTCCTTTTGCCTATCACGCGCCTCGCGAGCTCGACGAGGCCCTCGAGCTGTTGCGCGAGCACGGCGAAGAGGCCAAGGTGCTGGCCGGCGGCCAGAGTCTGATGCCGATGCTCAACTTCCGGCTGGCCCGCATCGACCACCTCGTCGACATCAACCGCATCGGCGCGCAGTGGGAACGTCCGACGTTCGGGGCTGAGACGATCACCATCCCGAACTTGGTGCGGCAGCGCCAGCTGGAGCGCTCGGCCGAGGCCCCGCGGGTGCTGACCGAGGCCCTGCGGCACGTCGCGCACCCACAGATCCGCAACCGTGGCACCATCTGCGGCAGTCTGGCCCACGCCGATCCGGCCGCCGAGATGCCGACCGTGCTGACCGCTCTGGACGCCAGGTTCACGCTCGCGTCGGCGCGCGGCATGCGAACCTTGTCGGCGGCGGACTTTTTCCTGTTCCATCTCACGACCGCGTTGGAGCCGGACGAACTGTTGCTGGAGGTGAGCTTCGACCGACCCGGACCGCGGCGGTTCTCCGCCTTTCGGGAGTTCGCCACCCGCCGCGGGGACTTCGCCCTGGCCGGCGTCGCCGCGGTGTGCGAGGTTGACGCCGCGGGCGTCGTCACCGACTGCCGGCTGGTGGCGGCCGGTGTCGCACCGACGCCGCAGCGGCTCACCGACGCCGAGGCCCTGCTCGTCGGACAACACTTGTTGTCAGACGTGGCGAAGGCCGCCGGGGCGACGGCCAGGACTCAGGTCGATCCGACCGGGGACATCCACGCCAGCGCCGAATACCGCGCGCGGCTGACCGGCGTGCTGGTCAAGCGCGCGCTGATCGACATCAGGGAGCAGGCCCATGGCTGACCACCCGATCGGCGTCACCGTCAACGGCGAGCCGTACGAGCAGACCGTCGACGCCCGCCTGACCCTGGCCGACTTCCTGCGCGAGAAGCTGCGCCTGACCGGCACCCATCTGGGCTGCGAGCACGGCGTCTGCGGCGCCTGCACGGTGATCGTCGACGGCGTCGCGGCCCGGTCCTGCCTGATGCTCGCCGTGCAGGCCGACGGGGCATCGGTAGAAACGGTTGAGGGACTTGCCATCGATGGCGAGCTGACACCGTTGCAGCAGGCGTTTCGACGCAATCACGCGCTCCAGTGCGGGTTCTGCACTCCCGGGTTCCTGATGAGCGTGACCGCCGCGCTGCGGGAGGACACCGTCGACGATGAGGACGACGCCAGGGAAGTGTTGAGCGGCAACATCTGTCGCTGCACGGGCTACACGGGTCTGGTGAAGTCCGTTGTGGACGTCGCGAGAGGACGGTCCGATGCCTGAGGCGATGATCGGCGCGCGGCTGCCACGCCGCGAGGACGAGCGGCTGCTCACCGGCCGCGGTCGCTACCTGGACGACCTCGATCTCCCCGATGCACTCGCGGCAGCGTTCCTGAGATCCCCCCACGCCCACGCCCGGATTGCCGCGTTCGACGCCAGTGAGGCCCTCGCACTGCCGGGCGTCGTCGCTGTGTTCTCCGGCGCGGACCTGGCCGAGATCCAGAAGCCCCTGGCTCCCAAGGTGTTGCACCCTCAATTGCGCGACTATCCCAGGCTGCCGATGCCGCCGGCGGAGCTGCACTACGTCGGCGAACCCCTCGCAGTCGTGATCGCCGAATCGCGGTACATCGCGGAGGACGCCCTCGAACTGATCGGGGTCGACTACGAGGTGCTGCCGGCCGTCGGCTCCACCGCCGCCGCGCTGCAACCTGGCGGGCCGCTGGTGCACGCCGGCGATGAGTCCAATGTGGCCGTTGTGCTCACCCAAAGCGCCGGCAACGCCGAGGAAGCGCTGCGCACCGCGCCGCACACGTTGGCCGACGAGTTCTACCAGATGCGCGGCGGCGGCCACTCGATGGAACCGCGGGCCGTCGCCGCGCGGTTCGAGCCGGCCACCGGCCAGCTGACCATCTGGGACACCACGCAGTCGCCGCACTACGCCCGCCAGCAGCTGTCCATGATCTACGAGATGGCCGAGGACGACCTGCGGGTGATCGCCCCGCCGGACGTGGGCGGCGGCTTCGGCCCCAAGGCCCAGTTCTACGGCGAGGAAGTCGTCATCCCGTGGGTGGCCAAGAAGCTGGGCCGGGCCGTGAAATGGGTCGAGGACCGGCAGGAGAACTTCGTCTCGGCCATGATGGAACGCTCCCAGACGCACCGGATCGAGGTCGGTTTCGACGGCGACGGGCGGCTGATCGCCGTTCGGGACGTGATCGAGCACGACCAGGGCGCCTACTGCGCCGGGTTGCAGGTGCCGTCGATCACCACCTCCACCGTGCCCGGGCCGTACAAGGTGCCGAACATCGCCATCGAGCTGCGGGCCTGCTACACCAACATGGTGCCGACCTCGTCGGTCCGCGGCGCGGGCCGGCCGCAGGCGGTGTTCGTGATGGAGCGCATGATGGACCGCATCGCCGAGCACCTCGGGCTGGACCCGGCCGAGGTGCGGCGGCGCAACCTGATCCAGGCCGACGAGTTCCCGTACCAGGTGGGCATCACCTTCCGCGACGGCAGCCCGCTGACCTACGACAGCGGCAACTTCCCGGCGCTGCTTGCGGGAACGCTGGAACGCGTCGGCTACGACGAGGCCCGTGAAGAGCAGGCGCGGCTGCGGTCCGAGGGCCGGTACGTCGGCATCGGGCTGGCCGTGTACGTCGAGGGATGCGGCCTCGGACCGTACGAGGGGGCCAAGATCCGGCTCACCAACCGGGGCCGGATTCTGGTCACGCTGGCCGCAGCCGGGCAGGGGCAGGGTTACGAGACGGTGTACGCCCAGATCGCCGCCGACGGCATCGGTCTGGACATGGCGCTCATCGACGTCACTACCGGCGACACCGCCCGGATTCCCTTCGGGCAGGGCACTTTCGCCTCGCGTATCACCGCCACCTGTGGGCCGGCGGTGTTCGATGCGGCCAAACAGATGCGGGCCCGGCTGTTCGACACGGCCGCCGTGCTGCTGGGCTGCGATCCGTCCGAAGTGGACTTCGACGGCGACTGCGTGTGCCTAGACGGCGATCACGAGAAGTCCGTCACGCTGCAACAGCTCGCGCAGGTGGCCAACATCGGCAAGCACGGCATCACTATCCCCAAGGGCATCCAGGCCGGGCTGGAGACCGCCAGCTACTTCTCGCCCGAGCGGGCGGCCTACGCCAGCGGCGCCCACGCGGCCGTGGTCGAGGTGGATCCGGAGACCGGCGGCATCGAGATCCTCAAGTACGTCATCGGGCACGACTGCGGAACCGTGATCAATCCGCTGCTGGTCGACGGGCAGGTGCTCGGCGGCTTTGCCCACGGCCTCGGCAATGCGATGTACGAAGAGGCCGTGTACGACGTCGAGGCTCAGCCGCAGGCCACCAGCTACCTCGACTACGCGCTGGTGTCCTCGGCCGAGGTGCCCCCGGTGGAGCTGTTCCACATCCACACCCCCAGCCCGCTCAATCCGTTGGGCGCCAAGGGGGCCGGCGAGGGCGGCACCATCCCGCCGCCGGCCGCCATCGCCAACGCCGTCGAGGACGCGTTGCGCCCCATCGGGGCCCGGGTCACCCGTTCCCCGGTCACCCCGGCCCGCGTCGTCGACGCCATCCTCGCCGCCGAAGGAAAGGCCCGCTGATGCTCATCGAGAACTCCTTCGAGGTCGCCGCCGACCCCGACACCGTGTACCGGTTCCTCCGGGACGCCCACAACGTCGCCGCCTGCTTTCCCGGGGCCGAACTGGTCGAGGACCTCGGCGATGACTCGTACCGGGGCAAGGTGAAGATCAAGGTCGGTCCGGTCACCGCCGCCTACCAGGGCGTGGCCAAGGTGGTGGAGCGCGACGATGCCGGGCGGACCGCCGTGCTGGTGGCCGACGGCAAGGACACCCGGGGCGCCGGCACGGCGAAGGCCCAGGCCACCATGCGGGTCAGCCCGGCCGGCGACGGGGCGACCGTGGTGATCGCCACCGACCTGACGGTGTCGGGCAAGCTGGCCCAGTTCGGCCGGGGAATCATGGCCGACGTGTCGGGGCGGATGGTGGGGGAGCTGGCATCCCGGGTGCGGGAGCGCATCGAGCACGGCGATCCGGTCGCGGCTCCGCCGGTGATCGGAGAGCCGGCAGCCGCCCCCGCGCCGACCACGTCCAAGCCAGCCGCTGCGAAGCCGGCAGCCACGTCGAACGCCCCCAAGGCAACTGCTGCGAAGCCGGCCGGTGCGCCGGCGATGAAGGCGTCCGAGCTGGTCCGGATCGTGCTCGCCGGCATCCTCGAACGCTGGGCCGCCCGCCTGCGCGGCGCCAGATCCACCAGCTGACCCCGAACAGGAGCGACCATGGCCGCACCCACCACTGTCGACGCCCCCGTGTTCGACGTCGGCATCGACGACAAGGTCCCGGTCTCCACGGCGGTGGGGCTCGGCGTGCAGAACATCCTGGGCATGGCCGGCCTGCTGATCTTCCCGGCCCTGATCGGCACCGCCTTCCACCTGACCACCGCCGACACGGCCTACCTGTACGGGGTCACGTTCATGACCTCGGGCCTGGTCGTGATCCTGCAATCGGTGCTGCTGCTCCGATTACCGATCATCCAGGGCCCGTACGCGGGATCCCTGGCGGCGCTGCTGGCCGTGGGCCACGGACCGGGTGGCCTGGGCGCGGCCTTCGGCTCGATGACGGTTGCCGGTGCCATCTGGTGCGTGCTGGCGATACCGACGCGGCGCTTCGGCCCGGTGACGTATTTGGCGAAGTTCGTCCGGGACCCGATCATCTGCGGCGTCCTGATCCTGATCCTCGCCACCCAGCTGACCAGCACGGCGTTGCCGAACTGGCTGGGCGCGCCGAACAGTCCCGGTTTCCCCTGGGTGAACGTGCTGGCCGGCGCCGTGGCGGCGGCGCTGGTCATCGCATTGACGTTGCTGCCCAAGGGAACCCTGCTACGGCGGGGCGCGGTGCTGGTGGCGGTGATCGCCGGCACGGTGGTCTACGCCCTGCTGGCCCCGACCAACTTCGCCGCCATCACCGAGAATCTCGGCGTCACGGTGCCCAAGCCGTTCCCGTTCGGCTTCGCCGTGGACGGCGACCTGGTGCTGATCTTCTTCGTCACCCTGTTCCCGGCGGTGGCCGAAAGCATTGCCACGTATGACATCGTCGCCGGCTGGGGCGGCCAGCAGCTCAGTGGCCGGCGCGTCGCCCAAGGCGTGTTCGGCGAGGTCCTCGGCAGCACCGTCGGCGCGGTCTTCGGCGGCATGTCCACCTTGGCCTATCCCGACAACATCGGCCTCTTGCGAGTCACCAAGGTCGGCTCCCGCTACGTCACCCTGGCCACCGGCGTCATCCTGCTCGTGCTCGGCGGCCTCGGCCCGTTCGACCGCCTGCTCCAGGCCATCCCGCTGCCGGTGCTGGCCGCCGCCGGCACCGTCCTGTTCGGCGTCCTGTTCGCCAGCGCCATCGACGTGCTCTCCGGCGTGCACTGGTCCCGTGACAACCTGATGCTGGCCGGTTTCCCCTTCATCACGGCGATCGGCGGCCTCTTCGTGCCGGCCGCGACGCTGAAGGCCGTGTCCCCGGTGGTGCAGCTGATCCTGGGCCAGCCGCTGGTCCTCGGCACCGTGCTGCTGGTGGCGCTGAAACTGGCGTTCCGACGGACCTGAGGAGCGCGGGCACCAGCCCCCTGTTCATGAGCCGGAGAAGTGGGAGCTGTCAGAGTCCCGATAGGGCGTACTCCCACTGCGCCGGCCGCTCGTGGCCAGCCAGCTCACCCCGGCCGGCCGCCCAGAGCAGCGTCGTCCACCGATCGGTTTCCGTTGGCGCGTCGGGAAAGAACCGGTCCAGGATGGTGACCGCCAACTCCGCCGGCGGCTGCCAGTCGACCCGCAACCCCTTGGCCACGTCGTCCATGTGCAGCAACGTCTCCGCGATCGTGATCGCCGCGAACCCTTCGGGCTCAAGCACTCCCGTGTCGTGGTACGCCCTGAGGTCACTCCGGGCCGCCCTCAGCATCGCCACCATCAGGCCCCCGCAGGCGTCCACCACCCGCAGCAGGCCGTCCGGCCCGGCCTTGCGGTCCGCGAAGATCACCAGCCCCGGCCCGCCCTTGCGCTGCTGGTTCCAGGCGAACGGCACCGCGCTCTCCGTGGACGGCGTCCCAGGGCCCATCTGCGCCGCGTGGAAGAAGAAGTTGTCGGCGATGTGCTCCGTTGTCTCCCAGCAGGTCCACTCCAGCGGACCCGCCTTCGCCTCCCAGTCTCCGTCCCGCGCTTCGCGCAGCGTCGCGACGGTCAGGCTGACGGTGTGCTCGAGATCGGCTGCCGTGACGGACATCGCCGGAGACTAACTCGGGTTCGATCCACAGGCGACCGAATTGTCACGGCGTCACGATCACGTTCGGCATCTTGGCTCGAAGGTCGTCCAACAGCTGCTGGTCGACGCGAACGAGCCCGACCGAGGACACCCGTTGCAGGGAGTCCCGCCACCGCTCGATGCCCTCGAAGGAGGACAGCCGGACGTTTTCCAGCCTGAGCTCGGTGACCGAAGCCACGAAGTCGAGCGAGCGCAGGCCGGTCAGCTCCATGTGGTGCAGGCCGAGAGTCGCCAGGCGGAACTCGCCGCGGATCAGCGAGAGGCGCTGCTCCGGCCACTCGTGCAGGCGGAGCATGGCCACCTGGGGCAGGGTCCGGTAGTGGATGGCCGCCACCTCTTCGCGATGGAAGGGCAGGTCGAGCTGGTTCAGCGCGAGGAGGTACTTAGCCGCGACGAGCATGGGTTCGTCGGCGGCCCAGAGGTGCTTGCGGGCCGACTTGGCCAGCACGGCCTCGCCGTACGTCTCCTCGTCGAACAAGTACATGCACTGGAGAATCTCGTCGAAGACCCGGTCCCGGGAGTCGGAGGCGAAGCGGGCGATCACCGGCAGCGCCTCCTCCAGGCGGGTCTCGGCCAGCGCCCGGATGGTCGCGGTGACCTCGTCGATGGTCCGGGGCTGGCAGTTGGCCAGCAGATCCAGCACGTACGGGCCGGCCGCGGCGATGGTCTTGGCCTTGTGCATGGAGTCCGGGGGCAGCAGACGCAGCGTCTTGACCTGGATCTCGCGGCGCAGGTCGGCGTTCATCTCCGGCGCGGTCTCCATCGACGCGAGCACCAGCAGATGCAGGTCGCCGCGTTCGATCAGGCGGCCCAGTAGTTCTTCCCGCTGCTTCTGCGACGCATGCCCGACGGCCATCACCACGACCTCGTGCCACTGGTCGAGGTGAGCGTTCTGCACGACCGTGCCCACGTCGTCGGTGTTCATCGCGTCCTGCGCGGCCAGGTACTCCTGGAACGTGCGGTGCACGAAGTCGACGCGGCCGTCGACCGGCTCGCGCAGCAGCCCGGAGCGTTCCAGCAGATGCCGGTACACGTCCTGGATGCTGGCCTTGACCTGCGGCATCGCCTGGAGCCGCTGGGAGATGCGGTAGACGGCGCGCGGCACCTCGACGTCGGTGTAGGCGTTGCGGATGAGCCAGTACGCCAGATCGCCCAGCAGCAACAACTTCTCGGTGCGGCCGAGGCCGTCGATGGTGTCGATCCGGCGCTCCACGTCACGGCGCTCGACGAGCATCTGGAGCGCCACCTCGTACAGCTCCATGCGATTGGTCGGCAGCGTCGCCCGGCGGTCCTGGTGCAGCGCGCACAACAGGGCGCAGAGCAACGGATAGCCGGCCAGCTTGCGCAGGTGGCCCCGGTTCTCGATGAGTTCGAGCAAACCGGCCTGATAGGTGTCGAGCGTGCGCCGCGACTCGTCGTCGACCCGGGTCAGCTGCATCGCCGCGTGCCAGCGTGAGACGAACAGGCGCACGTCGTCGCGGCTCATCGGTTGCAGGGCCATGACCGAGAACAGTTCGTCGCGCAACCACTGCGGCGGCGCCCCGCCGGGGCGCGAGGTGACGACCACCCGGGCCAGCGGAAAGGCGCTGACCAGGTCACGCAGCCAGCCGCGGGCCTCCTCGCGGCGGCCGGCGGCCAGCTCGTCCACGCCGTCGACCAGCAGCACCGCGCGGCCGTCGCGGAGCTTCTGCAACACCCAGCCGGGCGGCATCTCGTCGGCGATGTACTTGCCGACCTCGTCCAGGAACTGCTCCGGCGTGGGCAGGTCGCGGCCGGCGTAGCGGCGCAGCGGGATGAAGAACGGGATCGTGCCGTTCCAGGCGGCCAGCTTCGGCGGGAAGTCGCTCAGGGCGCTGCGGACCGCGATCCACTGCAACAGGGTCGTCTTGCCCAGGCCGGCCTCGCCGCGGATGAACACCCGCCGGGCGCCGGCCAGCAGCTGCTCGACCCGCTGCACCGGGCCGACCTCGTCGGTGGCCGCGGTCAGGCCGATGTAGGCCACCGACAGCGGGTAGCGGCGGCCCGCGTCGGCCAGTGTCACGCCGAACATCTCGACGTGGTCCAGCTTTCGGGCCACCAGCTGTCGGTAGTCGTAGTCGAAGCCGGCGCTGCGATCCCGTTGCGGCAGCCGGGCCAGCACCTCGCGGATGCCGTCCAGCATCTCCCGGTCCCGGCGCAGCAGCTCGGTCAGCGCGTTGGCCGAGAACGCCGGCAGGCCGCGGGAGATCTCGATGACGTAGCCCGAGCATTCGCGCAGCAGCAGGTCGTACAGCGCGGTGCCGTCGGCCGACAGCAACGTCGTCTGCGTCGGCACTCGCCCTCTGATCGACCGGTCCAGGTGCCCCGCGTCCAGGTCGGCCGCGAACAGGTCTCCGTCGTCCAGCGCCGCCTGGGCGAACGTGTCCCGCACCGCCTCGATCGCCGCCAGCTGCTCGTTCTCCGGCAGGGTGCGGAACTCGGCTTCGATGATCGGCTCCAGCCGGTCGACCACCGCCTCCGCGAAGTCGTCCATCAGCCGCCGGAACTTGCGCCGGTCCCGCTCCTTGGCCAGCCGGCCCGACAGCTGGTCCACCGCCGACGCCCCGACCTCCGCGGCCACCTTGTGATCGCCCAGCCACAGCTTGGCCGCCGTGCGGACCGCCACCGTGCCCAGCGTGATCAGCGCCGCCTCGATCGACATCGGCCCATCCAAGCCCACCCTCCCGGCCCGGCACCGCCGTTCGCCCGAATCGCCCCCGAAAGCACCAAACCCGGCCACGCCCGCCCCTTCGTTGTCACGTGCGTCCGGATG